>DXIH01000145.1 GCA_019112965.1 Candidatus Sphingomonas excrementigallinarum
ATGCAGCACCGTGCTGCATGTCGAGAATAGCCCGGCCGCTTGGCACACCCGTTGCCAAACCGCGCGTCCCGTCGCCTTTTCGCGGCGAATTTCGTCAGTTAGCGGACGGCGGGGCCAGATATTTGCCGAACCAGGCCAGTTGCCGCTTCATCACGTCGGGGGCCTGGGTCGGCACGCAATGCCCGGCATCGGGATAGATGACGAGGCTGGTCGGCACATTCTGGCTCTTCAGGGCATTCCACCATTCGACCGACTGGGTAGGCGGCACCTCGATATCCCGCTCGCCGACATAGATGAAGGTCGGCGTGTGGGCCGACTTGACGTGATAGACCGCCGAAACATCTTCATAGGCCTGATAATCGTCATAGACCGACTTGCCGAAGAACGGGATCATCCAGGTGTTGATGCCGTTGGTGCCGTAATAGCTGACCCAGTCGGACAGGCCCGCCCCCGCCACGATCGCCTTGAAACGATCGGTTCGGGTGTTGGCCCACATCGCCATGAAGCCGCCATAGGAACAGCCGGTCAGCCCCAGCCGCGCATCGTCGACCGGCGCCAGCTTCTCGACCGCATCGATCCCGGCCAGAATGTCGCGCAGGTCGCCGCCGCCGAAATCGCGTTTGTTGGCCGCGGTGAACGCCTCGCCCTGACCATAGG
This sequence comes from Candidatus Sphingomonas excrementigallinarum, assembly GCA_019112965.1. Taxonomy (GTDB): domain Bacteria; phylum Pseudomonadota; class Alphaproteobacteria; order Sphingomonadales; family Sphingomonadaceae; genus Sphingomonas; species Sphingomonas excrementigallinarum. Next base: position 658 of record DXIH01000145.1, read on the forward strand.
AGCCGCGCGGATTGGGCAGGAACCGGTAATAGCCCGCATCCTCGAACGTGCTGGCCAGCCCCTTTTCGATGAAGCGCGGGGTGCTGGCGGCCGATGGCCCGCCATGAACCTGCACGATCATCGGCGCCTTCCCATCGGGGTTGGCGTTCAGCGGCGACAACAGCCAGCCCTGAACCGAGAAGCCCTCGTTGGTCCACGTCACGCTGCGGGCCTGAACGGCGGGTTGCACGCCATCATTGTCGTGGGTGATCTGTCGCAGGGCGGTCGCGCGCCCGGCATAGATGGCAGGCGCGTGGGTGAAGTCCTCGATGACGCTGGCAGCGATGTTCCCCTTCGCGTTCCAGGCGATCCGGCCGTCTCCGGCGGACAGGCCCACGGGGCGCTCGAACAGCGGACGCGGGGCCCGGCCGGGCTCGATGGCGACGGCGCCCATCTCGTCGCCCCGCAGCGTCGCAGCGCGCAGGCCGCCCTTCGTCCAGGCCAGCGAGGTGAAGGTGATCGGCTGCCCCCGGGTCTGGTTGGTCGGCGTGCCCCCGGCCAGCGGCACCGTCCAGACGTCGCCGCCGATCGACCCGAAATCGCTCATCAGCCCGCCGATATAGGCAACCGTCTTTCCGTCGGGCGACACGCGCGGCATGTTGAGCTGGGTCGATGGCTTGGCGATCGACGTGACTGCGCCGGTCGTCGCATCCACCCGGTCGAGCGTCGCCACCCACCAGTTCGCGTCGCCATTGCCCAGGGCCGAGGTCACGACCAGCGCCGAACCATCGGGCGTCCAGTCATATTCATAGATGTAGCGGCCCTGCGGCGAGAGCGGCACCGCCTTGGTCGGCGCCCCCTCCCCCACGGGCACGATGGCGAGACGCTGTTCGTCATTGGCGACGCCGATCTCGCCGACCTGCCGCGCGCCCGCCTGGGTCGCACCGACATCCTTGGTCGCCCCCAGCGTGATGAGCATCGCCACCCGCTTGCCATCGGGCGAGAAGCGCGGGGTGGAGGCGAGACCGTCGACCGTCGCCACCGGGCGCACCGTGTCGCCCCGCGCGATCATCAGCGTCACGACGCCCTTATCGCGCGCCAGAAAGGCCAGCCCGTCGCCCTGCGGCGCATAGGTCAGTCCCGAATAGCTGCAGGTCGCACACGGATCGATCCGGCGAACGACATGCCCGTCGCGTGAGGAGCGGAGCACGATGCCCGGATGCATGCCCTCGCCCAGTTCGATCGCGGCGATCTCACCGCCCGATGGCGCCAGCGTCAGGGCGCCGTAGCGATGCACCGCCGCCTGAGCCGGAAAGGCGATGGCGGAGGCGAGGAGAAGGGCCAGAGGAAGACGCATCGGACATCCTTGATGAAAAACGATGGGAGGCAGATCGCGCGAGGCGACCGATACCAAGTGCTTAAGCCACATTCCGACGTGCCGCCAGTCACGGCCCTGGACCGGCAGAGCTACGCCATAATCAGGCGTCTTCGACCACGCGTATGCCGCGCGCGTCCAGCTTGGTCAGCCGCGCGGGAAGCGCCTTGCTGATCGCCAACAGCCGGGGACGCGGTGCCTTTTTCCATTCGCGGCACTCGGGCAGCGTTCGCCCGCATGCGACACACCAGCCGGTGCTGCCGTCGAAGCGGCAGATGCTGATGCACGGGCTTTTCATGCGCACACCGTCCAGGTTTCGACCATCAGGAGTTCGCCTCGCACATCACCGCAGCTTCATGAAGGCGGCCACCGCGTTGCGGACGCCGTCGGCCAATCGGTCGTAGATCATCCGCGAAACCTGGGCGATGACCGGCTGGCGATCGCGCCCGCCCCGGGCGAAGACCGCGATCGCGACACGCCGACCGTCGGGCATGGTGATGAACCCGACATCGTTGGTGATCCCGTCAAGCGTCCCCGTCTTGTCCTCGACGAGCGTTCCGACCGGCAGCAGCGCGCGGATTCGGCGGGTGCCCGTCCGGCACTGGCTCATCAGGCCCAGAAGATAGGCGCGGCTTTGCGATGAAAGCGCGGTGCCTCGGTCCAGGATCCGCAGCAGTTCGACCATGGCGACCGGGGTCGCGACATCCTTGATATCCGCCAGATGTCCGCGCTCCCGAAGCAGCTGGGCGATGGTCCGGTCGATCCGCATTCCGCTGATATTGTGCGACCGGACCCATTGCTGGACCTTGGCCGGCCCGCCAAGCGTGGCGAACAGCTGATCGGCGGCCAGATTGTCGCTGTGCACGATCATCGCCTCCATCGCCCTGGCGGCGGTGCGGCCACCGATGATGTCGTTCAGGCTGCGGCGCCCCTGATCCACTTCCGACAGATAGGCGCCCGCGATGGCCAGCTTGACCGTACTCGCCATCGGAAAGGGGATTTGCCCGTTGACGGCCGCGGTCGAGCCATCGTCCAGATCGATCGCAGCGATGCCATATTCGCCGGGGCGGGTCGCGAGCAGCGCGTTCATCTCCCGCTGAAGCTCGACCAGTTCGAAGGACTGGGCGGCAGCCGGAGCCGGGACGGCGCAGCTTGTCGCGATACCCATCAGAAGCAGACGGGCCAGCGGAATCTTACGCATACAGATTACTCGATCACGAACGGAATCAGCGGGTCGACGCTAACCAAAAAAGTCGGGCCCGTCCCGCAGAAATTGCAGCGGTTGCGCCGACCTGTTCCGGCGCGCGACGAAGCGGTGGCTGGCCTGGAGCGGGTCACCCCTGTTACCGTCCGTCATGGCCTCCATGAATTTCGAGCTGCTGGACATTCGGGTGTTCGTCGCGATCGCCGACGGCAAGAGCTTCCTGCGCGCCGCCGAACAACTGAACCTGTCGCAACCCGCGATCAGCCGCCGGGTCCAGAAGCTGGAGGCGACGGTCGGCACGCCGCTCCTTGAGCGGACGACACGGACGGTGCGCCCGACCCCGGCGGGCAAGGAGATATTGCCGTTGCTCCGCCGTCTGCTGGAGGAATTGGACGAATCGCTGCTCGGCATGATGGCCTCGGGCGAGCGGCAGGCGGGGCGGCTGACCATCGCCAGCATCCCCAGCGCGACCGTCCGCTTCCTGCCGGACGTTCTGGAAGCGCTGGGCCGCGACTACCGCAACGTCCGGGTGCGTGTGCTCGACCTGACGGCGACCGAATGCGCGGAAGCGGTGCGGACGGGGCAGGCCGAGTTCGCCATCACCCTGCCCGTCTCATTGGACGGCGACCTGGTCTATGAACCGCTGACCGACGATCCCTATGGCCTGGTCTGTCGCAAGGACGGTCCGCTGGCGGCATTGGTCGATCCCGCCTGGAGCGATCTGGAAGGGCTGCGGCTGGTGACGGTGCATCCGGGCAGCGGCAACCGCACCGCGCTCGATGCCGGACTGGCGCGCGCGGGGATCGAGCTTCGCTGGTTCTATGAAGTGACGCGGCTCACCTCGGCGCTGGCGCTGGTGCAGGCGGGGCTCGGCCCCTCGGTATTGCCGCGCCTGGCCTGCGAGGGGCCCGACGCGCGCGATCTGGTCTGGCGACCGTTGCGGGGGGCGGCGGTCACCCGGACCCTGGGCGTCTTGCGCCGCCAGTCCGCGACGCTGTCGCCCGCCGCCTCACGATTGATGGGGCTGCTCACCGACGCTTGGGCCGCCGAGCCGGGCACCGCCCCAGCGCGCGACGAGTAGAGACGCCGAGACATTGGCCGTGCCGCTGGTCAGCGCACGGATTTCGGACAGAAAGCGATCGACCGCGATCAGCATCGCCGCCGCACCCACCGGAATATCGGGCAGCAGCGACAAGGTGAGCAACAGCGCCGAGAAACCGCTGCCCGTCACCCCCGCCGCCGCCTTGGAGGTGACGAGCATCACGCCCAGATACACGACGATCCGGCCGGGCGTCAGCGCGATGCCCAGCGCCTCGCCCAGGAACAGCGTGGCGACGACCAGATACACCGCCGTCCCGGCCAGATTGAGCGAATAGCCGAGCGGCACGGTCAGCCCCGCCACGCTGCGCGGAACGCCCAGCGCCTCCAGCTTCAGGATCAGGCGGGGCAAAACGACTTCGGTCGACGAAGTACCTAGCACGATCAGGATTTCGTCGCGGAACACGCGCAGCAGGGTGCCCCCGCCGAGCCCCGTGGTCACCCGCACCAGCAGGATCAGCCCGGCGATCAGCACCCCGCACGCCAGCGCCAACGTCGCGAACAACAGCCCCAGCGAGCCCAGGAAGCCGACGCCATAGGTGCCGACCGTATAGGCGATTGCTCCGAACGCCCCCACGGGCGCAGCACGGATCAGGAAGCCGAAGATGGCGAATTGAAGCCGGGTCAGCGCCTCGATCCCGCGCACGATCGGCGCGCCCGCCTCGCCGATGCGCAGCAGTCCGAAGCCGACCAGCCCGGCGACGAACAACACCGGCAGCACGTCGCCCGCGGTAAAGGCCGAGAACAAGGTGTCGGGCACGATCCGCACCAGGAAATCACCCGGCCCGGTGATGTGCCGCCCGGCCAGCTGCCGCTCCACCTCTGCCAACGCTTCACCATAAGGCGGCACGGGCAGGCCGCGCCCCGGCTGCATCAAGGCCGCGACACCCAACCCGATGGCGAGCGCGGCGATGGTGATGCCCAGGAACACGACCAGGCTGCGCAACACCGTCGCGCCCGTATCGCGCGCGGCACCGTGGCGGACGATGCCCTCGACGATGGTGCAGAACAGGACCGGCGGAACCATCATCCGCATCGCCTTGACGAACGCGATGCCCAGCGGGCCCAGCTCGCGACCGAACGCCGGGGCCAGCACGCCGATCAGCGTCCCGGCGACGATGCCGATCAGCATCTGGACATAGAGGTGCCGCAAGACGCGCAAGACCCGATCCGCTCCCGATATATGCAAGTTACACATCAAGCGACCCGATCATTGCATTTGATCGAAGCGCCCCATGTGAGGCTTAGTGCCGCGCAAGGCACGATGGCTCAAGCCCCTGCCACGACGAGAAACCGTCACAACAAGAACCCGCAAGCGAGCGGGACGGCCAGAAGAGAGGTATGATGGAAGCCCGATCTCCAAGGTTTCGAACCGTGATGCCGCGCCGCGCCGCGCTGGGGCTGGCATTGCTGCTGGGGCTGAATGCCGTTGGCGCCCCCGCGCTCGCCCGCGATACGAAGCCCGCAAAAGTCCGCGAGTTGCATGTCGTCACGTCGGGCGGCTTCACCGCCGCCTTCCATGCGCTGGCGGCGAAATATGAACGCGACACCGGCATCCATATCGTCGCCGAGCACGGCCCCTCGATGGGCGACACACCGCAGGCGATCCCCAACCGGCTGGCGCGGCATGAGGACGCCGATGTCGTCATCATGGCACGCGGCAGCCTGGACAAGCTGGCCGACCAAGGCCTGGTCGCCAAGGGTAGCGAGGTCGATCTCGGCCTGTCCAAGATCGCCATGGCGGTAAAGGCCGGCGCCCCCGCCCCCGACATTTCCACCCCCGACGCGCTGCGCAAGACGCTGGTCCATGCCAAATCGGTCGCATGGTCGGACAGCGCTTCCGGCGTCTATATACAGTCGACCATGCTCGACCGGCTGGGCGTCACCGATCAGGTACGCCCCAAGGGGCGGATGATCCCCGCCACCCCGGTGGGCCAGATCGTCGCCACCGGCCAGGCCGAGATGGGCTTCCAGCAGCTCAGCGAGCTGAAGACGGTCAAGGGCATCCGCATCGTCGGGCTGATCCCGGACTCGTTGCAGAAGGTGACGCCCTTCTCGGCGGGCATCGTCGCCTGGTCGCCACACCAAGCCGAGGCCCGCGCGCTGATCGCCTATCTGTCCTCGCCCAAAGCCTATCCGATCATCCGCGACAGCGGATTGGAACCCGCCTCGCAAAAGGCCAAGCCATGAACGCCTCCACCATTCCCCTTCCCGCCACCGCTGACGCCGCATCCCCGGTGTCGGCCGAGCGCCGCAAGTCCGCCTTCAAGTCGATTTTCATCGTTGCCAGCGGCAACTTTCTGGAGATGTTCGACTTCATGGTGTTCGGCTATTACGCCACCTACATCTCGAAGGCGTTCTTCCCGACCGGCAGCGACTTCGCCTCGCTGATGCTGACCCTGATGACGTTCGGCGCGGGATTCCTGATGCGGCCGGTCGGCGCGCTGGTGCTGGGCGCCTATATCGACAAGCATGGGCGGCGGCAGGGATTGCTCCTCACGCTGGGCCTGATGGCGCTGGGCACGCTCGCCATCGCGGTCACGCCCACCTATGCGCAGATCGGTGTGGCCGCCCCCGTCATCATCCTGATCGGCCGCCTGGTCCAGGGCCTGTCGGCGGGCGTCGAGGTCGGCGGCGTGTCGGTCTATTTGAACGAGATCGCGCCGCCGAACCGAAAGGGCTTCTTCTGCTCGTGGCAGTCGGCGAGCCAGCAGGCCGCGGTGGTCTTCGCCGCGCTGATCGGCCTGATCGTGTCGACCAGCCTCGATCCCGTCACCATGCAGGCTTGGGGCTGGCGCATTCCGTTCATCATCGGCTGCGTGATGATCCCGTTCCTGTTCGTCATCCGGCGCCACATGGAGGAAACCGAAGCCTTCCTGAAGCGCAAGGACCATCCGCCGCTGTCGCAGATCATGCGGACCATCGGCGGCAACTGGGGCGTGGTGCTTCAGGGCGCGCTGATGGCGGTGATGACGACGGTCTTCTTCTACATGATTACCGCCTATACCCCGACCTTCGGCAACAAGGTGCTGTCGCTGACGCCGGGTGCCGCGCTGTTCGTCACCGCCTGTGTCGGCGTCACCAACTTCGTGCTGCTGCCGGTCATGGGGGCGCTGTCCGACCGAATCGGGCGTCGGCCGCTGCTCATCGCGGCGACGCTGTTGGGGGCGCTGCTGGCCTATCCGCTGATGAGCTGGCTGGTCGCCGCGCCCAGCTTCGGGCGGCTGCTGACGGTCGAGCTGCTGCTCGCCGCCATCTATGCCACCTATAACGGTGCGTTCATCGTGTACCTGACCGAGGCGATCCCGGCGCATGTCCGCACCGTCGGCTTCAGCCTGGCCTATAGCCTGGCCACCGCCATCTTCGGCGGCTTCACGCCCGCCATCAGCACGGCACTGATCGGGGCGACCGGCGACAAGGCGATCCCCGGTGCCTGGTGCGCCGCCGCCGCGCTGCTCTCGCTGCTCGCCCTTCTGATCGGGTCGCGCATCCGCCGCAGGGCCGACTGACCCCTTGCCCGCCGCGCTGCCGACGAGGTGCGGCGGGCCGCTTTCCTGACATATTCGAGGCGGCGGCCGAGAAGCCTCACGCCCACGCCCTGAGAGGATGCCGTCATGTATCGTGGAGCCTTGCTCGCGATGGGCCTTTGCGCGCCGCTGCCGGTTGCCGCGCAAGCCGCGCCCGCACAGCGCAATGACGATGTGGCGCGTCTGACCCGCCTGGTCGAACGGCAACAGGCGCAGATCGAGCGACTCGAAGCCCGACTGGCGGCGGTCGAAGGCGGCAGTCCGCAGGCCGTGGCTGCCGCCCCACCGCAGATCGCAGGGCAGGCTCCGCAGGCGGCACGCTCGCCCGCGCCGGTCGGCCAGTCGCTACCATCCGACGCGCATCCCCCCTCGCTCGACGCGCGGCTGGCCCGGATCGAGAAGGCGCAGAAGGACGGCGTCCATGTCGACTGGTCGAAGGGGACGCCCGAATTCACAAGCGCCGATGGCCGCTTCTCCTTCCGCCCGCGCGGCCGAATCCTGGTCGACGCTGCCACCACGACCGGCAGTGCGCTCCCTACCCGAAACATCATCGCCACCACCGCCCGCTCGCTGCGCCTGGGTTTCGAGGGATCGATCGGCCCTCACCTCTCCTACCTGCTGGAGGGCGATTTCGCCGACAACGACCCGGCGATCAAATCCGCCTATCTCGCCTGGACGACGCGGTTCCTGGGTCAGCAAGCCGAATTCGCGCTCGGCAATCGGTTGAACGATCGCGGGCTGGATGGATCGAGCGGCACGATCTCGGTCCCCTTTCTCGAACGCAACTTCGTCGGGCAGGGCATCATCCCGGTGCGCGGCTTTTTCGGCTTGGGCGCGGCCGCCCGCGTCTATGGCGACGGGTGGCATGTCGGGGTGCAGGTGTCGGGCGACGACATCAGCAATCCGGGAACGCAAAGTGACGGCCTGACCCTCGCGGGGCGCGCGCATTGGAACCCGGTCAAGACCGCAGACTGGCTGGTCCATCTGGGCATCTGGGGTTTCCACGAACAGATCGCCGCCGATGCGACCCGCCCGACACGCAGCATCGCGGTCGGCGGCTTCTTCAACGACAATCTGCGCATCATGCCGGGCACGTTCACCGGGGCGAAGTCAGGCGACGGCTATGGTTTCGAGTTGGGCACCTTCCACAAGTCGCTCTGGGCTTATGGGGAATATGGCAGGCGGCGGATCGAGAACCGCGCCGGTGCCGCGACCGACCAATCGGCCTGGGCCGTTCAGGCGGGCTGGTTCCTGACCGGCGAGACCCCGCCCTATCTGACACGCGGCGGCGTGTGGAGCCGCCCCAAGGTGCTGCGCCCCTTCACCTCGGGCGGACGCGGCGCGATCGAACTCGCCACGCGCTATGAGGAACTCGACTATAGCGACAATCCCACAGCGGGGCGCGGCACCGCGCTGACGCTGGGTATCAACTGGTATCTGAACAACTTCGTCCGGCTCCAGCTGAACGCGATCGACTGGACCCTGGCCAATCCCACCCAGCTTGGCGGGGCGACCGATCATGGTCAAACGCTGATCGGTCGGGTGCAGGTCGCTTTTTAAGCGGCTAAAGCCGTTCGCTATTGGCGAACGGGCAGCTTCGTACCGAGAAGGACCAGATGATCGCCCGTGATCCCGAACCAGTGGGGAACGCCTGCCGGGATCAGGAATACGTCCCCCAGGCCAAGCTGGCGTGTGGTGCCGCCCTCGATCTTCTCACCTTCGATCAGATTGCCCCCGCGCGCGACCGGCGCGATCAGGGTTCCGCCCGATACCAGCGTCCCTGCACCTTCCAGCACGATGACATATTCGGCCTCCGTCGGATGGACCGCAGGGCGGCCGGGCTTCTTCCAGATCTCAATGGCCGCGATACGCGGGCCGTCCTGCACGAGGGGCCGCCAGGTAAAGCCCTGGTCCGGCTTCATTCCCGCAAGCATCGCTTTCACCTGCGCGCGAACCGCTTCACCGCTCGCGAAATCACGGCCGCCCACCAAAGCCTGCGCGCATGCTGGCGACGCCGCTCCCCACAGCGCCACCACGGACGCCGTGACCGCCGCTTTCGATAATAATCCCTGCATCTTATCCCCCCTGCGTCGGAACGCCCGTTCTCGCACCGACGGATCCCGGCGGCAACATGTGCCGATCCTATCAAGCCCCAGGCCGTTTTCGCCATGCCGATAGGGCTGCCATCGCGATGACGGCGGCGCCGAACGGACGGCCTCTGCGCAGCAAGGCCAGGCCAGCCGTCGCGATCGCCCCGCTACCCGCCAGCGAGGCCACAATGCCGACCGGCTCGGAGATATTTGTCGGCGACGGCTCCGTCCGCGACGCAACCGGAGAGTCCTTTTTGGGCGATCCCGCAACGGGCGCCTCACCCTCGACCTGCCGTTCCAGCTCGGCATTCAGTTCCGCGCCGAGCAGGAACACATAGGCGCTCAGCCAGAGCCATGTCAGGGTGACGATGACGGCGCTCAGCGAGCCATAGGTCGCCCCGTAATTGCCGAAACGCGAGACGTAGAGGCCGAACGCCGCCGTCCCGGCCAACCACAACAGGGTCGCACCGACCGATCCGGGCGACAGCCATACCCATCGCGGATGCCGGTGATCGGGGCCATAACGGAACAGCACCGCCGCCGCCGTCACGACGATCAGCGCCAGTGCCAGATAGCCCCCCAACCGAAGCGCCCCCAGCACCAGACCCGGCGCATCGGGGATCAGCCCGTTCAGGAACGCCAGCGCCATGGTCGTTCCCATGGCCACGAAGATCAGCAGGACCCCACCGGCCACCACGGCGAATTGCAGAAGGTTGAGCCGGACGAAGCCGCGCGTCTCCTCCGTGTCATAGGCGACGTTCAGCCCAGTGATGATGGCCGACGATCCCTTGGTCGCGCCATACCAGGCCAGGACCAGCGCCACGACCAGTCCGATGCCCTGCTTGTCCTTCGCGCTCTCGACCACCGTCAGCAACTGGTCGGTAATGATCGAGGCGGCGTCGCGCGGCAGTGAAGCGAAGACCGCCTCGACATTGGCTCGCACCGTCTCCGCATCGGCAAATAGGCCATAGCTCAGCACGACCGCGCCCAGGGTCGGCACGATCGCGGCGAAGACGTAAAAGGCGATGCCCGCCGCGATGATCCCGATATTGTCGGCCCCGACCTCCTCCCAGGTCCGCTTCAGGATGGCGAGCCATCCCCTGGGCGGCACCTGAAGGGGCGAAGGCGCCCCTTCGCCCGCGCGGTGATCCGCCATTCCCTGACGCATCGTCACACCCTGCCCCATCCCGTCATCCATCTATTTTCCCTTCACAAGAGGCAAACTCGCGCTGGACGAGTTCGGTCCCCGGACGAGGCACAACCCTGGCCCCCTCGACATTGCGCTACGCTTCGCTGTCATGGCATGGCGCGCTCGTGGAAAACCGACCCCATATCCTCGTGGATGCCGATGCCTGTCCGGTGAAGGACGAAATCTACCGCGTCGCCTATCGTCTGGACGTCCCCGTGACGGTGGTCAGCAATGCGCCGCTGCGTGTACCCCAGCATCCGCTGATCGCGCGCATCGTGGTCGGCGATGCCTTCGATGCCGCCGACGACTGGATCGCCGAACGCGCCAACCGGATGGCGATCGTCGTTACCGCCGACATCCTGCTCGCCGATCGCTGCCTGAAGGCGGGCGCGACCGTGATCGGGCCCAATGGCAAGCCCTTCACGACGAGTTCGATCGGCAATGCGATCGCGGTGCGCGCGATCATGGCCGATCTTCGCGCGGGAGGCGATCGGATCGGTGGACCGGCCCCGTTCGGAAAGGAGGATCGCTCCCGGTTCCTCTCGGCACTGGACGAAGCGGTGACGCGAGTCTTGCGCCAGGCGAAAGCCTAACGGCCATTTCCCGACCGGAGCGGCTTGATCTATCAGACCAAGGACGATTACGACCGCGGCCATGAAATCCACCGCCCCCGCGCTTCGTCGGCTGCCTCTCGCGATCCTCATGTCCCTGGCGATGATCGCCCCCTCTACCGCCCTGCAGGCACAGGCCGGGAAGACGGTAAAAGCACCCGCCTCGCGGGCGGCCTCGGACGCCACGATCATCCCATTGCCATTGACGCCGATCGTTCCCGCCTCTCAGCGATCCTGCGACATGCAGACGCCGTCGGGCCTTGGCTACACGATCCTGCGCGCCGCAAACGGCCCCAAGCCGGCGGCCGATGCGACGGTCCTCGTCAACTATATCGGCTATCTCAAGGCGACCGGCGCGGTGTTCGACCAGGCCATGCAGACGCCGATGCCCGTCGGCGGGGTCATTCCCGGATTTTCGGAAGGATTGCAGTTGCTGGCTCGGGGCGGCGTCATCCGGCTCTGCGTTCCTCCCGCGCTGGGCTATGGCGCACAGGCGTCCGGTCCCATCCCGGCCAACGCCGACCTGGTGTTTCAGATCGAACTGCTGGACTTCAAGACCGCTGCCGAAATCGACGCATTACGCAAGGCAGGCAATGCGGCCCCCACGCCGCCAACCTCCCCCCAGCCTTGAGCCACCGCCGCGCTTCTTAACCGCTGCGAATGCCACTCCTCTATTAGGGCGCGACATGACAACCTCGCGCCCAACGGCGGTCAGGCGCGCCGTGCAAACGCCCCCTGCGGCTCGACAACGCCGCGCGCCGACAAGGCGCCTGCAGGCGCGGAGATGCCGTCGTCAGCGCTTGCCGAGCTTCTTTCTGAACCACGCGACGACGTGTTCGACCAGAGCCGGTTGGAACCACGGGTCATCGCCGTGCCCGGCACCGTCGACCACCACGTAATCAATATCCGCCTCGCGCTGACGCAATGCCGCGACCATCTGCGCGCTCTGCACCGGGGAGACGAGATCGTCCGCGCTGCCATGCATCAGCAACAGCGGCGGCTTGTGCCCCGACAGATGGCCGATCGGGCTGGCCGCCAGGGCCTTGGCCGGATCGCTGCCGATCGTCGCACCGGCGAAATCCCCGAAGGCCACGCCGTGAACCAGCAGTGCCTCCGTCGAGGCGGTCGAGGCATGAACCTCGCCAATCGCTTCGGAAAATCCCGCACCGATGTTTCGCAGGTCGGAGATGCCATAGAGGGACACCACCGCCTGCACGGCGGCCGACATATCCAGCCAATCGCCCCGGTTATGGTCGGCCGTATCGCCGGTCATCGCCAGCATCTGCGCCAGCCAACCCCCGGCGCTATCGCCCAGCACGCCGATCCGGTCGGGATCGATGCCATATTCGTCAGCGTGAGCCCGCAAATAGCGGACTGCGGCCTTGCCGTCCTCAAGCGGCGCCGGGAAGACGTCGGGCACGACGCGATATTCGGCGGCGGCGACGACGAACCCCGCCTGCGCGAGCGCGAGCCGCATCTCGATGAACTTGCGATGCGCGGCCGAGGTGAAGCCGCCGCCCGGTACATAGAGGATCGCCGGTTTCGGATCGCAGGTGCGCGGCACGAGCAGCGTCATGCGCAGCCCGCGCACCGCATCGATCCGCTTCACCTGATGAAAGATCACCTCCCCGACCTCATCGATGCGGGGCCGGTCGGTGGCGATGGTCAGTGTCCTGGCCTCTGCGCGGTCGCCGGTATGCGTGGGTATAGTATCGGAAACCATGCGAGCCCTTTCATCGGCCGCCCCCGTGCCAGGGCGATCGCGCTAAATCGTGGGACAGCGCCACTGGTTCCGCAGGCCGCGCCTTACCGAAACATACGAAACCTCCACGCCTACCCGCCGTTGAGGCCTCGCCTCGCGATCACGCCGGATCGTTGGGGATGGAGGAAACAAACATGACCGATCTGCCGACCAGGGTGATCCTCGATAACGATGGCGGCGATGCCGAGCGGCCTCCGGTGCTGCCGTTCCTCCACATGTGGACCGGGGCGGATGGCGGCAGCCGGATCGACCTGTCGCGGATGACCGGATTTGGCCAGAAGAGTGTGGGCGGCGGGGCAGACCCGCAATGGATGCGCCCGTTCCCGGGTGAGGTCGCGGCGATCAACTTCGCGATCCTGCCGGTGGGCTGGGTCGGGGACTGGCATGAGAGCCCCAAACCGCAATGGGTCATTCCGCTGCGCGGTCGCTGGTTCATCGAGACGATGGACGGCAACCGGGTGGAGATGGGTCCGGGCGACATTCATTTCGGCCAGGACCAGGACACGAAGGACGGCAAAGGACATCGGTCGGGCCAGATCGGCGACGAGCCCTGCTTCCAGATCATGATCCAGTTCGCGACGTCGCCCGCCGCTCAGACTCGCGACCCGTTCGGAACATGATGCAGGCTCAGACGCCGCCGCTCGCTCCGCTGCTGATCCCGGCCCGATTGCGGCAGCCCGGATCGCCCGAGCCGACCAGGGTGACGCCCCCTCAGATCCACCACGCCGACGCACATGTGGTGCTCGGTAACGCCCGGCTCGTCACACTGTACGATCAGGCCAGTTGGAGTGAGGGGCCGACATGGTGGGAGCGCGAGCGGACGCTGGTGTGGAGCGACATCGTTGGGCGCCGTGTGCTGGGCTGGCGCGACGACGGTGCGGTGGACGTGCTGCTCGACGCGACGCCGTTCATCAACGGCAATGCCGTGCTGCCGAATGGGACACTGGTGCACTGCGAACATGGCCGCCGCGCGATCAGCCGATCCGACGGCAAGGGTGTTGCGACCCCCATCGCATCGGTCGCGGAGGGCAGTCGACTCAACGCCCCCAACGACCTGATCGTCGCCCCCGACGGGGCGATCTGGTTCAGCGACCCGACCTTCGGACTGGAGAACCCCAGGCAAGGCGTGCCCGGACATTCGGAAAGCGGGCGCACCGCGATCTGTCGGATCGGCAATGACGGCATGGTTCGGCGGATGATCGACATGGCCCAGCCCAACGGCCTCGCCTTCTCGCCCGATCAACGGACGTTGTACGCCTCCCAGACCCCGGAGCATGGCGAGGGAGAGGTCGCGATCTATGCATTCGACTGGGACGGGACCACGCTGTCCAATCGGCGCCGGTTCGCGACGGTGGCCGAGGGCGTTCCGGATGGCTTCACGGTCGACCGGCGCGGCTGGCTATGGAGCAGTTCGGCAAAGGGGGTCGAGATTTTCGACCCCGCAGGTACGCATCTCGCCACCGTACCGACGCCCGAGACATGCAGCAATTGCACCTTCGACAACCGGGAAACACGGCTGTTCGTAACCGGCGGCGCACACCTCTGGATGCTGAGCCTGACATAGCCACTCCCGGATACACCCGATCGTCAGGCAAGGCGGGATCGCCGAAAGCCTGACGTCTGACAAAGAAGCGCCATTCCGACGATCGATGGCACGCCATCCCGTGCCGTTCGTTCACGGGATTCGATGGGAGATGCTCGTGATAGATCTGAATAGCGCGACGGCCGCCGAACTGGATGCCGTGCCCAAGTTGAAGGGCCATGGTTTCGAGATCGTGAGATACCGGGACGAGCGTGGCCGCTTTAGCGACGTCCGCCAGCTCGAGGAAGTGCCGGGCCTTGCGGGCAAGTGGAGCGGGGCCGAGGCGGCCGTATCCATAGAATGACGGCCATCCATCCCGTGAAGACCCGGGATCAGGCATTGGGGCTTGCTGTCCAGCTCCCCAAATTCGGCGGCGCGATTGCTACCGCGTCGTGACCGATCTTTAGGGAGCGGGTGATCCGATCCCGAGCTTCATGCCCGGTGCGGTGCCGATGGCTTTGGCGGGGGGCAGTGGTACACGACGAACGGCCGGGCTATGGTGGATCGTCGATGCCGATCCGGACTCCTCGTAACACAGGACCACGATCGTACCCAGCGGCGCAGTGGTAAGAATCAGCAGGAAAAGCCCCATCAACCATCCGCTGGTCTCCAGCGGTTGCGAATAGCTGCCGCGGGGCTGCATGGACGGATTTGGTCGCATCGATCGCCTGCTGGCCTTTCTGGGCTGGACCGGGCGATCCGGGGCAGCCTGATAAGGCGATGGCCCAGGCCGTGAGCGGTCGTAGGCGGCGCGAGCGTCCGCCTTGCCCAGAACGGCATACGCCTCATTGATCTCTTTCGCGCGAGCAGAGACGTCCACGCCATGATTGGCATCGGGGTGATATTGACGAAGCAGCGCCTTCCACGCGGAGTGGATAGTGTCGCGACTTGCCGTCGAGGGCACCCCGAGAACGGCATAATAGTCGGGCGATAGAGTCATCCGGTTTTCACCTGTCGCAAAAACGCCAGAACGAACGTCCACCTGGCGGTCGATCGCAATCGAAGCCTCCAGGCACTCCGAAAAGCGGCCTTTGGCACCGACCGTCACATGGCCATCATTTCCATACGCAAATTTGGAGCGTTCGACAAAACTACAATCGCTTCTACGTGCGAAGAGGTGAGTTTCGGGAAGCCCGGGCGGGAAGCCATTGCCCTCGTCAGCTTGCCCCGGCCCCGCTCGCTGACCAAATAGCGGCCGGAAAAGCGACATTCCCACGATCCTACCGTGGTTCTTGTGTCCGTGACCCCGAAGGTGATACGATCCGGATTGCGGGCGCGCTGGGATACCGCTAGCTGTTGCACATGAGCAATACAGTTGGTGTGATGAAAGTGGCAGTCCAAGTCGGTTTAATCGCGCTGGCATTTTTCGCCTCCGTGGCGGACGCCAGGACGAACACCACGCTGCCGGATCTGACCACAACCCTGCGCGAGCAGCACGTGGAGAGCGCTTCGGTCGCCTTGATCCGTAGCGGTCAGATCGTCTCGACTGGGGCTTGGGGCATGGCTGGCCCCAACCGCGCGGCGACCGTCTCCACACCCTATAATCTCGCCTCGCTGACGAAGCCGCTCACGGCGGAGGTCATCCTGCGACTGGTGTCGGCCGGCAAGCTGTCGCTGGACGAACCGATGGACCGCTACTGGAGCGATCCCGACCTGTCGCGCGATCCCCGGCGGATGAAGCTGACGGTTCGCATGGCGCTGAGCCATCGCACCGGCTTGCCGAACTGGCGCGATGCCAAGGGGCTGGCGTTCGATCACGATCCCGGCACGACCACCGGCTATTCGGGCGAGGGATATCAATATGCGGCGCGCTATGCCGAGCACCGCACCGGGCAATCGTTCGAGACGCTGGCCGGGCGCTGGCTGTTCGCTCCGGCTCACATGCGCGCCTCGGGCTATGTTTCGGCGCAGGGCGAGACGGCGCCGATCGCCGTGCCTTATGACGACGCAGGCAAGCCGCTGCCGGTCGAGCGGGTGACGCGATACAATGCCGCCGATCTGGCGCATGCCACCGCGCAGGATTATGCCCGCTTCCTCATCGCTGCCCGCAACGACCGCGGTCTTACCAGGGTCATCGCCGCCGAACGCAGCAAGTCGCAGGCCGATCTGAGGCCCGACATATGTACCGGAACGAAAGCGACCGCCTGTCCGCCGTGGACCGGCTTCGGCCTTGGCTGGCAGCTTCTGGGCTTTCCCGGTGGAACGACGATGCTCCACACCGGCAAGGATGCCGGGGCATTCACCTTCGCCGCGATCGACCGGGCGAGCGGTGATGGCATCGTCATCCTGACCAACAGCGACAATGGTTGGCGGGTGATCCTGCCGATCCTCGAACGCACGGCCAGCGATCCGAAGCTGATCGCCTTCCTCCGTGGCCAGATGAGCTGACGGGACCGCAGCCCTGACGGCCGCGATCGAGGAACGCGAACATCACTTCTACGAATGGATGAAAGGACGATGTGCGGATATCTTTAGCTTTGCGATGGTATCGGCAAGCGGGATGGCGCTTGTCCGATGACCAGCGTCTTCAGTCGCCATGGCGAGACGATGGGTCAACCAGCCGCAGATAGGCGAAAGCGGCGTAGCCAACCGCCAGCATGACCGATGTCAACAACGGGCTTGCAACCTCGCCCAGCGTCGCGCGCATCTGATTGAGCGGGACGAAAGCATGCACCCCCGCCGTCGACGGGATCAGCTGCGCAAAGGCGGCAACGAAGCGCGGCATCTGATCGAGCGGGTAGGTGGCACCCGTCAGGAAGAAGAAGGGAACCGACGTCGGGCCGAGGATGTAGATCGCTCGCTCCGCCTGGTCGAAGGTGCTGCCCGCCAGCAGCCCCAGCGCGGCGACCGCAGTCGCGAAGATCGGCACCACCAGCAACATGCCCGGCACATTCCCGTCGACCGGCACCCCCTGGATCCAGAAGACCAAGCCGAACAGGAAGTAGCAGCCGAGCATGCCGACCGAGGCGAAGGCGGCAAGCGTGCCTCCATATTCCGCGCGTCCCATACGCCAGCAGCCCGTCCGCCGCCGGCCGCCCATGAAGGTCGCCGCGCCGAACAGCAGCGTCTGCTGGATGATGATGACGGCGACCGAAGGAAAGACATAGCCCTTGTAACCGCCGGTTCGGTTGAACAGCGGCTCCTCGACGACCGTGACCGGCGGGCCGGTGCGCCCCAACTGCCCGCCCGGCAAGAGACGGGTCTTCGCGATGTCCTGGACGACCGCGGTCACGGCCTCGCCGATTGTGCTCGCGCGGAGCAGATAGGTGGCGTTGACCCAGACCGCGATTCCCGATCCGGCCGTCCCGGCCTGCAGCTGGCGCTCCAGACCATCGGAGATCAGGATGATCCCGTCGACCTTGCCGCTTCGCATGTCGGCGCGCGCGGCAGAGAGGTCGTCGGCCACTGCCAAGACGTGAATGGCGCGGGTGGCATCCAGGTCGCGGATCATGGCCCGGCTGAGGGCACTGGCATCCTGATCGACCACCACCACGGGCAGCTTGCGCGGTGCCTCGTGCGCATAGGGCGCGGGATAGTAAAAGGCGTAGAGGACGACCGCGAGCAGCATCGTGCTGAGCAATGTGCGCGAGGTGACGATCGCGCGCCATGTCGCAAGGAACGCCGCGCCGAAGGTCATGCCCGCCCTGCCCGCGCCCTGATGACGGCCAGCGCGCCGCCACCCGCCACGACGACATAGGCGATCAACGCCAGGGTCGGCGAAACCGCTGCGGCGACCGTCTGACCGCTCACCTGCCCCATCTGGAGCGCGATATAATGGGTAAGCGGCAGCACCTCGCTCCAGATCCGCGCAAAGGCATTGCCGCCGTTCAGGGGCAGCGTCGCGCCCGAATAGGCGAGCGCGGAGCCCGCATAGACGGCGCTGGCAGACAGCGCGGTGGCGGTTTCGCGCGTGACCGCCACCAGCAACGCGGCGATGGCGGCGGTCGCGACGTAGAACAGCGTCTGACCGCAGGCGATGAGGACAAGACTGCCCTCGACACGCCAGCCGCGCGCCAGGGTCAGGTAGAGAAGCCAGACCAGCCCCCAGCCGCTGATGGCCACGACATAGGGCAGCAACTTGCCCGCCATCGCCGCCCCCACCCCGCCGCTGTCCTTCACCCAGGCCGACAGCGACTTGTCCTCGAGTTCGCGGCCCAGCGCCATCGCGCAGACGCAGGCCGCGATCAGATGCAGGACGGCGGGAAAGATTAGCAGCCCCAGAAACCATTCGAAGCTGACCGGCGCATTGCCCAGCGCCGTCGCCTCCACCACCAGACGGCGGACGCGACTCTCCGGCACGGCGTGGTTCGGCAACTGGCTGGCCGCGATCGTGGGGAACGCCGCCGTCACCGCATCACCGGCCGCGCGCGCGACCTGCCCGCCAGCGGTCAAAAAGCTGCCATTGTAGAGAATGCGGACGACCGGCTCTCGATGCCGGGCGATGCTTTGACCAAGCCCTGCGGGAATGTGCACGAACCCCATGATCGTGCCGGTGCGGACGGCGCGCACTGCGGCGGCCTCGTCGCGGTAGCTGCCGCCGGGGCGGATGAGCGGCGATGCATCGAGCGCGCGGATGATCGCCCGGCTCGCGCCGCTGCCGTCGCGGTCGACGATGCCGAGCGGCAGTTGGCGAAACGGCCCCTGCCAGAACAGCGCGGCGACGATGAATATCAGGATGCCGGGCAGCAGCGTGATCCCCGCCAGATCCCAGCGATCACGGCGAAGGTGCCGCACCTCGCGGGCAAGCGCCCGGCGGAAGGCGGTCATTGCGGCCAGTCGAACAGGACGCTCATGCCTGGGCGCAGCTTGGGTATCGCGGATACGGGACGCAGTCGGATCTCGAAGGTCCGCACGTCATAGCCCGACGCCTCACGCGTCGCACGCCAGGCCGCGAAGTCCCCGCGCGGCGCGACGAGATAGACCCTGAAGGCGGCGTCGCGTTGCAGCGCGGGGATATGGCCGTTCAGCACCGACCCGACGCCGATCGCGTGATACCGATCCTCGCGCAAGTTGAGTGCGACCCAGGGATGGTCGATGTCGATGACCTGATAGGCGGGGATGACGGGGCTGACGACCTCCCCCGGCCGCACCAGCTTGCGCGCGACCTCTCCCGCGATCGGCGACACCAGCCGCGTTTCGCGCCCGAGGGCGTCGGCGGTGCGCAGCGCAGCCTCGGCGATGCGGACCTGCGCATTGGCGGCCTGCCGGTTCTGCGGCCGCGAACCCGCCAGCGCCTTGGCATATTGCTGGCGGGCGGCCTCCGCATTGCGGGCGCTGCTGTCGCGGGCCGCAGCCGCTTCGTCGCGGCGCTGGGCGGCGACCACACCCTCGGCATAGAGATTGGCGGTACGTCGGCTGGTCACCGCCGCGAGATCCGCCGCCGCCTGCGCCGCCTGCCACGTCGCGCGCAGCGTCGCGATATCCTCCGCCCGGGCCCCCTCGTTGGTTTCGGAGGCGATGGCGCGCGCCGCGTCGAGCGCCCCTTGCGCCTGCGCCTGCCCGCCCGCGATCTCGGGGCTGGACAAGGTGGCGAGCAGCGACCCCGGCTGGACCCGCTGCCCCTCCTCCGCAATCAGCCGATCGACGCGGGCGAGCGCCTTCGTCCCGACATTGACCTCGTCGGCATCGACCATGCCCTGCAACTGCTCGGGCGCCGGGCGGCTCGCCAGCCACAGGCCCAGCCCGACGACGATCATGACGATCAGCCCCGCGACGATCGCGAGCAGCCGCTTGCCACGCGCTGGCGGGGTGGTGGCTTCGTCGGTCACTTCTCGTCCCCCAAACGTCGATCGGCGCGCGCCAGATAGGTGGTGAAGTCGTCGACCCGGTGGCTGGCCGCGAGCAATCCGGCAAGCGCGAGATCATATTCATAGGCCGCCGCGATCCGCTGGCTTTGCGTCGTCGCCAGCACCGCCCGGGCATCGACGAGCGACGAGGACGGCGCCTCCCCTTCCGCAAAGGAAAGCTGCTGCACCCGCAGATTCTCGCGCGCCGCCGCGAGGTTGCTGTCAAGCAGCAGGAAGGAGCGGCGCGCGGCCTCGACCAAATTCCAGGCGCGCACGATCTCGGCCGCGACGTCCTTGCGCGCCTGTGCCGCCGCATCGGCCGCAGCGCGTTCCTGCTCACGCGCCGCATCCAGCGACTTCTTGCGGTCGAAGTTGGACAGCAGCGTGTAGCGCAGGCTGACGCCCGCGACCCAATCGGGTTCGGTCGGCAGCGCATGGTCGCGGTTCGCATTGTAGCTGCCGAACGCGAAGGCCTGCGGACGGTATCGCGACTTCGCCAGATCGACGCCCGCCCGCGCAATGCCGCGTGCGGCGTCGGCACCCTGCGCGCGCGGCGAGATGTCGATCCGGCCGAGGAAGGTATCAACCGGCGGCAAGGGTGTCGAACTGACGAACAGCGGGGTCAGCGCCGTTATGCCGTGCGGCTGATCGAGCAGCCGCGCCAACGCATCCGCCGCACTCGATTCCTCGAGCTGCGCGCGCAGATAGGCCCGCTCGGCAGCGTCGCGGGCCACCTGGACCTGAAGCACGCGGGCATGCGGGATGACACCGTTCTGTTCGAGCTTGCGGGCGTCGGACAGATGGCGATCGAACCCCGCCAGCGTCTCGCGGGTCGAGCGCGTCAGCTGCGATGCCACCTGCCGCCCAAAATAGCTGCGGACCAGGCCGATGCGGGCCAGGTCGCGGCCCCCGGCCTGCTTGGCGCGCGCCACGTCGACGGCGGCATCGGCGCCAGCCTGGACCGCCGGGATCGCTCCGCCAGTGTATAAAGGCATGGCTGCGGTCACGGCAGGCCGGAACACCGTGTCACGCGTCTGATATTGGAGGGTATCGGGAATGGCCCCGAAGATCGTCGGCAGCGCCGCACCGACCCGCTGGACCACCTGCCCGACGATCTGCTGCAGACCGACGGGGAAATTGCCCGGAAGCTGCGACAGGAAGTCGGCGGCCCCGGTCGCCGCATTGTCCCTCGCGCCGGTCAGATCGACGGACAGCGTCTTCTGATAGGCGATGACGCTGGCGGAGGCGCTGACGACCGGGCGGCGAAGACTGCGCGTGGCGTCGGCGATCAGTTCGCTTGCGCGGACGGCATGGTCCTCGCCGGAAAGGCCGGGCGATGCGTCGTCGAGCCTGGCCAGGGCCGCATCGAAGCTGAGCCCCGGCGGCGGCTGCGCCGCATCCGGCGGCGCCACGGTCTGCGCCTCCGCCTGCACGATCCCGGCACAGGCGAATGATGCCAGCAGTGCCAGCCGTGCCGCTGGACGCCGCATCACGCCACTGCCTTGCCGTCGTGCGGACAGGCCCCGAACGGGCGGGTCGTCAGACGCTCGCTCCGACAGGATTGGATCCCGCCTTCGGCCCGCATGCGATCCCCCTCCACCTATGTGCATGACAGAGCACGAAATGTCGCAGATATCGACGGTCGTGACAATAGCGTCACGATCGCAGACCAGCGAACCGAACCGGCCTATTCACCACCGGCCCGGCCAACCGTTCCGGTGGTGGCGTTGTCAACGCCGCGTCAGCAGCACCGGCCCGCTACCGACCTTGATGCGGAGTAGTTCATAGGGCTTGCGACGCAGGTCACGGCCGCCATGAAAGCCGGGCTGGCGGTGAAGCTGGTTCGCGGTGAAATAGAGATAGCCATCGGGGCCGATCGACAGGGTATCGGGCCAACTGATCCGCGGATCGCTGACCAGCGTCGACCAATGACCGCGATCGAGCACCCGGATCGCATTATGTTCATAGTCACCGGCGAAGACGCGCCCCCGATCATCCTCGGCAATGCCGTCCGACGCGCCTTTGCGCCCCATGCTGCGAACCGCTCGGCCAAGTTGCTCTTCCGATACGGACGGATCGCGCAGCATCGCCGTGGGCACGGCATGCAGGGTGCGGCCCGAGAGCGGCCCGTAATAGAGCATGCTGCCGTCGGCGCTCAGCGCGATGGCGTCGCTGGCGATGGCGACCGGCGTCGCAGGCCCGCTGGCCGGGCGGTTCATCAGCACCTCGCCGTCGACGACCGGCGTAAAGCCCGGCTCCGGGTTGGTCGTCGCGTGGCCCGACAGGCGGCGGATCGCCCGCCCGCTGGCAATGTCGACCACGATGATGCCGCCGACGCCCGCGTTGCTGCTGTCGGTGATATAGGCGGTACCCTGCTCCCCCTGCCGCAGGTCGAAGCGCACGTCGTTGAGATAAGTCGTCGGCAGCACGACGCTTGGGGGCAGAACGATCGTCTTGACGACCCGGTTGGTCGCGAGGTCGATGGCGACCAGCTTCGCGCCCCCGGCCTGGGGCGGCGCGAATTTCGGTGCCGCCGTGTCGAGCACCCAGAGGCGGTTCGCGCCGTCGGCGACGACGCTCTGCACCGAGATGAAGTGGCCAGCCGGGTCGGCGGGGTCGGGCCGATTGGTCGCGGCGTCGGGATAGGGCACCGCCTTGCCGTCGACCAGCTCGGCGACCGTGAACGGTGCCTGGTCGCCCCATTGCGGGAAGTTGACGAAGATCCGGCCGTTGGGCGCGACGGTCACGCCGGTCGGCATCGCGCCGTCGAAGGCGGCGACCCGCTCGATCCGGGGGGCCTGAGCCGCATCGCGGGCCGCCGCGCCCGGCGTGACCGCAGCGACGGCAATCGTCGCGAGGAGCAATTTGGCGGGCCGTTTCATCGCGTCATCTCCTTCAGGATACGGCCCGCCTCATGCGGCTCGGATCGGAGGTATTGCGGCGGCGCCTCGACCGAAGCGCCGAGCGCGGCGGCGGCGTGCCAAGGCCAGCGCGGATCCCACAAGACGGTGCGCGCGATGGCGATGGCGTCCGCATCCCCGTTCTGCAGGATCTGTTCGGCCTGCTGCGGATCGGTAATCAGGCCGACCGCGATGACGGGCATCGTGACCGCATCCTTGACCGTCCGTGCCAGCGGCACCTGATAGCCGGGACCGACCGGAATCTGCTGGCGCGGATCGAGACCGCCGCTCGACACGTGGATGGCGGCGCAGCCGCGTTGTTCCAGCGCTTCGGCGAATTGCGCGGTTTCGTCCGCCGTCCAGCCGCCCTCGACCCAATCGGTCCCCGAGACGCGGACGGTGACGGGTCGGTTGGCGGGAAACGCCGCACGTACCGCGTCGAAGATTTCGAGTGGGAACCGCATCCGATTTGCTAGATTGCCGCCATAGGCATCCTCGCGATGATTGGAGAGCGGCGAGAGGAATTCGTGCAGCAGATAGCCATGCGCGGCATGGATCTGGATCGCCTCGATCCCGAGCCGCGCTGCCCGTCGGGCGGCGTCCGCAAAGGCATCGCGAATCCGCGCCAGTCCCGCCTCATCCAGGGCGACGGGCGCATGATCGGTTTCGGCATAGGGCACCGCGCTCGGCGCGACCGTCTGCCAGCCATTTTCCGCATCCGGCGCAATCTGCGCGCCGCCGTGCCACGGCTTGGCACAGCTCGCCTTCCGGCCGGCATGCGCCAACTGGACGACGAGAGGCACGTCCGACCAGCGGCGCACGCTGTCGATCACGCGCCGCATCGCCTCCTCGGTACGGTCGTCGTACAAACCGACATCGCCATAGGTGATCCGCCCGTCCGGGCTGACTGCGGTGGCTTCGATCGTCAGGGCGCCCGCCCCCGCCATGGCGAACTGGCCCAGGTGAATCTGGTGCCAGTCGGTCATCGCGCCGTCTTCGGCAGAATATTGGCACATCGGCGCGATGACGATGCGGTTGGCGAGGCTGAGCCCGCCGACTGTCAGCGGTTCGAACAGTCGGGCCATTACGCGTCTCCCGGGAGGGACAGCGACGCCGCAGGATCGGCGACGCGCAGCATGGACTTGAGATTCCGCACGATCATGCCGCCTTGTCCTTCAGAGCGTCCATCACGAGTTCCGCCGTACGGATCGCGCTCGCCGGGTTCTGGCCGGTCACCAGATTGCCGTCGCGCAGGGCGAAGGGGGCGAAGTCCGGGCCTGCCTCATGCTGGCCGCCGAGTTCCTTGAGGCGGGTTTCGAGCAGGAAGGGCACGGCCTGGTCCAGTCCGACCGCGCGCTCCTCGCTATCGGTGAAGCCCGCGACACGTCGACCGGCGACGAAGGGCGTCCCATCCGCCTTCTTGGCCGAGACCAAGCCCGCCGGGCCATGGCAGACGGCGGCGACGATCTTGCCTGCGCGGTCGAACCGCTCCACGAGCTGCGCCAGTTCCGTGCTGCCGGGATAGTCGAACATCGTGCCGTGGCCGCCGGGCAGGAACAGCGCGTCATAGCCGTCGGGATCGATGTCGGTGAACACCGGCGTATCCGCGACCTCGGCCTTCAGCGCCTCGTCCTTCAGATAACGCTCGACCGAGGCGTCATTCTCGCCGTCCGCATTGACGCTGCGCTGGTCGACCGGCACCGCGCCGCCCTTGATCGAGGCGAGCGTCACGTCGGCCCCGGCATCGCGAAAGACGTAATAGGGGGTGGTCAGCTCTTCCAGCCAGACGCCGGTCGGTTCGGTCCCCGGGGTCATGCGATCGGCGGACGTGGTCACCATGAGGATACGGGTCATCGTCAAAACTCCTGCTGCGCGGACGTCGCGAACATGGGGTGCTCGCCGCCGCACCCATGACCACGAGGCCGTAGGGTTGTGCGATCCGGCAGCGGCGACCGGGCGTTCGCTTCCGTCCTTGTGCCCTTCAGATAGGTCATCGCAGGCATCAGCAAATCCAAGCGGAATGGCGATCGGCCATAAGACAGGTTATGGAAACCAAATGTCCCTCTTGCAGTTGCGTACCTTTGTCGAAGTCTATCGGCGTCGCTCGCTGAGCGAGGCCGCCCGCGCGATCGGCATCACCCAGCCCGCCGCATCCCAGCATATCGCCTCGCTCGAAGCGCAGCTGGGCCACCCCCTGTTCGATCGCCATTCGCGCGGCGTACGGCCGACGGCGATCGCCGACGACCTGGCGGCATCGATCGGAGGCAGCCTCGACACCGCAGAAGCGGCTCTTGCCTCGGCGCGGGCGCGATCCTCGCGGATGTCCGGCACGGTGCATATCGCGGCACCATCGGACCTTCTGGGCGAGATGATAACGCCCCGGCTGGCGCCGCTGCTGGATATGGGGCTGGACCTGCGCCTCCACATCGGCGGGCGCGACGCCCTGTACAGCCTGTTGCTGGAAGACAAGGTGCATCTGGCCGTGACGGCATCGCAGCCCGACGATGCCCGGCTTGCCATCCACGAGCTGGGCGAGGAGGATCTGCGCGCCGTCGCCTCGCCTGCGGTGGCCGAGCGGATGGCAGGCCAGCCGCTGGCCGACGCGCTGACACGCATACCGCATCTGGCGTACGACCTCGATCGCCCGCTGATGCGCACCTGGCTCGAAGCCAACGGACTCGAACTGGCCCGTCAGCCCGCCCTGACCGCGCCCGACCTTCGCGTGCTGCGATCTGGGTTGTGCGCGGGGCTCGGCTGGACGGTCCTGCCCGGCTATCTGACCCACGCCGAGCGTGCCGCCTGCACGCTTGTCGAGATAGCCGCGCCGATCAGGGTGCCGCGCAACACCTTCTACCTCGTCTGGGCGCGATCGTCGCTGCGCCACCCGCGCGTCGCGCTGGCCCGCGATGCCTTGATCGCCGCGCTTCGGATGGGAGCCTGAATTATCGCCCCCTCAAGTCGCTGCCGACTGGCGGCCCGCAGAGGCAGATGCGGCAAGGCCATGACGGGGGCGTGCAATGTGATGCCGCCCGGCGGAAGCTCCGACGCACCTCAAAGCAAGCTGCGTCGGACGAAGCGTCCCAGCGCATAGGTGCTCGGCTTCGGCGTGCGCCCAAATGTCGTCCGGTCTACCGCGACCAGGCCGAATTGGCTCTTGAAGGCCCCCACCCGTAATTGTCGGGCAACGTGACCGAGCCACCATCCGTCCTACCCCAACCCGATCGGTAGCCGCCTGCCGGAAAAGAGCGAACGCGTACGTTATGACCGATGAGACGGACAAATTCGTCCCGGCACGCGCCGGAGAACCACGATCCGGCGACACTGCAGACCATGCCGAGGCCCCGCAGACTTTAGGCACTCCCACATAGGCTCACGGCGCGACGACGATCGAGTCCCCTTCCGGCCGGACCTGAAGCCCGTAGGCGGTATGGAGCAGGTCCAGGAACCCTGCACTATTGTCGATCTGGAAGGTGCCGCCGATCCGAATATTCGCTACGGCCGGGTCGGCGATCCGGATCGGTCGCTTGGTATAGCGATTGAAGTCCGCAACCGCGTCTTCCAAGCGCTGGTTGTTGAAGACCAACACGCCGTCCCGCCATCCGGCCATCGCATCCACCCGCCCCGGCGCGGCCAGCGCCAGGAGCGCGCCGTTCGACTGCGCGAGCGCGATGTCGCCTTGGCCGATGACCGTGGCGCGGGCGCTGGTGGCCTTGCTGGCGTCCTCGACGCGGACACGACCCGAGAGGACGGCGACCGTCACCTTTTCGTCGTCACGCCGGACGATGAAGCGCGTCCCCAGCACGGTCACGGTGCGGGGCCCCGCATGCACCACGAAGGGCGCATCCGGGCGATGCACGATATCGAAATAGGCCTCGCCCTTTTCGAGCCAGACTTCGCGCGGGTTGGGCCCTGCCGCCGTCCGCACCGCCGTGGCGGTGTTGAGTTCGATCTTGCTGCCGTCGCGCAGCGCGATGGTCCGTTGGATGCCCACGGGGGTCTGCACCAGCGCCGGTGCGGGCGCAGCCTGTGTCGGGTCGTCCGGCGACGTGCGCAAGGTCAGGCCCGTGATTCCGACGGTCAGCGCCAGGGCTGCGGCGATGGCACCCGCGGCACCGACACGCGGCCAGGTTCGGCCGCTCCTGGCCCAGTGGCGCCAGGAGCGGCGGACACGCGGCTCGCCCGGCTGGAAGCCGAGCGCTGCGACCCGGTCTGCTTCCGCCCAGCCGTGCCGAAGCCGCCAGAAGGCGGCTTTATGCGCCATCCGCTCATCCAGCCATGCGGCGAGCGCCGCGTCGTCCTCGGGGGACCAGTCGCCGCCCTCCTGGCGCACGATCCAGCGTGCGGCGGCTTCCTCGATCTCGGCGGCCTGGCTCATTGTCCGCGCACCTTGGGCCTGTGGGACGGCGCCTCGCGCCGGATCTTGCCGCTGCCGCCCAGCATCGCATCGGCCATCGCGCGGATGCCGAGCACCAGCTGCCGCTCGATCGTGTCGATGCCGACCCCCATCCGCGCCGCGGCCTCACGGGTGGACAGCCCCTCGATCTTGCGCAGGCGCACCACCTCGCGGCAGCGTGGCGGCAGCCGTTCGATACCGTCCTGGGCACGCCGCAGGGCGTCGCGCGCATCGAGGTGCCGGTCGGTCGCCGACAGATCGACCGCCTGCTCGACGCTTTCCATGTCGGCATATTGCTCGAACTGCACGATCCGCTCGCGCCGTGATCGGTTGACCAGGATATTGCGGGCGATCGTAAAGACATAGCCCGCGGTATTGGCCGGCAATTCCTGCCGCCCCCCGGTCAGCGCCGCCTCATATATGTCCTGCCGGATATCCATGATCTGCTCGGACGACCGCCAGTTGCGCCGCAGATAGCGGGTCAGCGACGCCTCCAGCGGAAGCACCTCGTCGCAAAACCATCGCTGCAGTTGCGCATCATCTACCATCGGCCGTCCAAAGCACTCCTTTGTCAGAGGTGTCTCACCCCCGCATGACAATCGGCAACCCGAAAACCGTAACACAGAATGAGAAATCGCATTTCGGCGCGCTGTTTTAATCGGTTGTTCCGGTATTTTGCATTTTTTTGAAATTCGGCGTTACGGATTTGCGTCCGTAAAGTGACAAACTTACCGAGGTGGCGCGAAAAGGGCGCGCTGCCAAAGGGGGGCAGCACATGAAGACGAGCATGGTTGCGCTTGCCATGGGGGCGAGCGCCTTGAGTCCGTTCGTGGTCACGCCGGTCGATGCACAAGCCGCGCAACGGACCCCGGGTTTGAACCGCTACGACATTCCGGCCGGGGGGCTGGTCGAAGCATTGCAGGCCTGGAGCAAGATCACGCACCAGCAGATCGTCTACCGCATGGATGATGTCGGCCGCAAACAGACCAAAGGTCTGAAGGGCGAATATGGCGCGATCCCCGCGCTGCAGACGCTGCTGATCGGGACCGGGCTGAAGACCGTCGCGACGGAGGGTGGTGCGATCGCCCTGCGCCCTTTGTCCAGCGACGAGGTCGAGGCTAATGCGACGCCCGACATCCTGGTGAAGGGCAGGAAGACCTGGTCGCTCAATACCGGCATCGAACGCACGCAGGACGACAGCCAGCCGTTCATCGTGATGGGCCGCAAGGAGATCGAACGCAGCGGCGCGCCCAATCTGGAAACGTTCCTGCGCAACCAGCTGAACGTCAATACCTCCCCTGTGCTCGGTGACCAGGCGGGCGGTGGCCTTGCGCAGGGCGGCGGCGACAAGCCGGTCGGGCTGAGCGGCATCAATCTGCGCGGCATCGGCCTGCGCGATACGCTGATCCTGATCGACGGCCGCCGCCAGCCCGGCATCAACGTCAACGGTGGCGACATCACGCAGCCATCGATCACCGGCATCCCGATCTCCGCGGTCGAACGGATCGAGGTGCTCGCCTCTTCGGCATCGGGCATCTACGGCAATGGCGCCTCGGGCGGCGTCATCAATATCGTGCTGCGTCGCGATTTCAAGGGCGGCGAACTGGCGCTGAACTACGACAACACGACGGATTTCGCGCAAGGGCGCGGGACCATAGATCTGACGGCAGGCGTGCCGATCGAGGGTGGTAGGACGCGGATTTCGCTGACCGGCAATTGGACGAAATCCGACCCGCTATTATACGGCGATCGTCAGAATATTCGCGAGCGCGGCATCGAGACGCTTGTCAAAAACGCGCCCGACGCCTTTTACGGCGCCTATGCCTCTCCGCCTGCCGGACAGGCCGTGAACTTCAAGTCCCTCAGCGGCGCGCCCTTGCAGCTGAAGCCCGCCTATGGCGGCCAGGTGCTGTCGTCGGCAGTCGGCAATGTGCCGATCGGCTATGCCGGATTGCAGCAGAGCGGGATCGGGCCACTGCTGGCGGGGATCGGTTCGTACAATGTGAAGCAGCCCGATACCGCGTCCGGCTTTGGCGCGCGCGCCCCGCTGATCTACCCGGTCGATCAATATAGCGGGTCGCTGGCCGTGCGGCGTCAATTCAACAATTGGCTGACGGCCTATGCCGAAGTCGGCATGTCGAACGCGACGACGTTCAACATTTATTCGAATTCGCTGCTGACCTACATCATCAAGGCCAATGCTCCAAACAACCCATTTACCGAGTCCATCAACGTCGCGCTGCCGCCCAGCGCCAGGTACGATGTCCGTATCCGAAACACGGCATCGACCTTCCGGTCGCTGGGCGGCGCGATCATCCAATTGCCCTGGCAGTGGCAGGCCGTGGCGGAACTGGCCTATTCGCGCTCCGCATACAGGCAGGGGGAAACGCCGCCGGTTCTCCTCGACGATTTCCGCCCCCGCCTGGAGCAGGGCGTCGTCAACGGCCTCGTCGACACCACGACCTTTCCGCTGCCTGCCCCTTATTACCAGACGCCCTATTACACGCGCCGAGCGATCGGCCGGGCGTCGAACATCACGCCATCGCTGCGCGTCGCGGGACCGCTGCCCTTCACCCTGCCGGGCGGCAAGGCGCAACTGACGCTCAATACCGAAATCAATACCCAGACGGTCGACGCGACGGCGAGCACCAACCTCACCAACAATGCGATCACGACCTACACGCCCCAGGTGAAGCAGACCTCAAGATCGATTTATGGCGAGGTCGCCTTCCCCATCCTTGGCGGCGACCACACTCTACCCCTCGTCAAGCTGCTGGAACTGCGGATTTCGGCCCGTCACGAATCCTACACCGGCGACGGTGTGGACCCGCTGAACTGCAACGTGCCCTACACCCCGGGGCAAGCCGACTATTTCCAGACCTGCCCGCCCGCAGGGACGAACATCACCTATTCGCGTACCGGCAATTCCCATACCGACCCGAGCATCAGCATGCTGTGGTCTCCAACCGACGGCATCACGCTGCGCGGTTCCTATACGACAGGGTATCTGCCGCCGCAGCTCAGCCAGCTGGTACGCACGCCCACGGACACGCTGCTGGTCATGGTCAAGGATGCGGCACGCGGCGGCGAGCCGATCGGCAACCAGTTCTTCGGGCTCGGATACCTGACCGGGTTCGTCGGCGGCAACCCGGACGTCAAGCCGGAGACATCGAAGACATGGACGGCGGGCGTGATCCTGAAGCCGCACTTCCTGGACGGCCTGCGATTCTCGGTCGACTGGACGAAGATCCACAAGAAGGACGTCTATTTCAGCCCGATCGCGCTGTTGTCGCCCTTCTTCGGCGGTACGCAGACCCAGTTCGACGCCTTCATCCAGCAGTTTCCGAACCGGATCGTGCGGGGACCGGCATCCGACGGGTTTGCCGTCGGGCCGATCACTTCGATCGATGCCTCGATGGTCAATCTGAACTCGCTGAGCACCCAAGCCTACGACTTCACGCTCAACTATGACACGACACTGTTCGGCGGCACCCTATCGGCGCTCGGGAGGGCGACCTATGTGGACTCGCTCATCATCCAGGCCTTCGGCGACGCGCCAGCCGTCGATTATGCCGGCGTTATCACAAACTCCTTCGCCGCTGCGGGCGGCGGGTCGGGCGCGCTGCGCTGGCGGGGCAGCGGCTCCGTGCAATGGACCAAGGACGAGCTCAGCTTCGGCTGGCAGGCGCGGTATATGAGCGGCTATTACCTGATGGAAGATAAGTCGGTGGTTCAGACGCAGGGATCGGCCAAGGTCTCGAGCCAGATCTACCACGACATGAACATCACCTATCGCTTTCCGTTCAAGATGACGCTGCGGGCGGGTATCAACAATGTCTTCAACAAAATGCCCCCGGTCGACGCGTCACAATTCCCTTTGTTTTACAGCCCCTTCGGCGACCCGCGACTGCGCAGCTTCTACCTGGGCGTGAGCAAGTCGTTCTGACCGGGGTCGGTCGCGTCGTTTGCCTCCGTATGGGGGCAGCGACGCGACACCTTGCCCACGCACACACGAAAACACCAAAGGTTCCCCGCCCGTTACGGGTTTGTGGATGCCGGTTGTCCTGAAGATGTAACGGTCCAGCACCTCGCTGTTCCGGCATTTCGAGGGCAGCATGCCCGCTCGATCAAGGAAAAGTCGATGACTTCGCGTATGATGTTACTGGCCGGTGCCGCACTCGTCCTCGCCCCCGCAATGGCGAGCGCCGGGTCGCCCGAGGCGCCTGCCAAGCAGCCTGCCGCGACCGCCAAGACCTATACGGCCCCCAAGGCCCTCGTCGCACTGGTCAACGATTTTACCATTCCCTATCAGACCTTCACCCTGCCCAACGGTCTCAAGGTGATCGTCCTGACCGACCGCAGCGTGCCTGTAGTCTTCACCAGCATCACCTACAATGTCGGCTCGACCTTCGAACCGGCGGGGCGCAGCGGCTTTGCGCATCTGTTCGAACATCTGATGTTCAACGGCAGCGAGAATGTGCCGGGCGATTATTTCGAACATCTGCGCGATGCCGGACTGATCGGCATCAACGGCGGAACCGATTTCGACCTTACCAACTATTACGAGGTGGTGCCGAAGGGCAGCCTCGACCGCGTGTTGTTCATGGAAAGCGACCGGATGGGCCATCTGCTCGGCGCCGTCACCCAAAGCGTGCTCGATGAGCAGCGCGGTGTCGTGCAGAACGAGAAGCGCAACGGCGACAACAATCCGTCCAGCATTTTCGGCTACAGCAAACGCGCGGCCATCTATCCCGCCTCGCACCCCTATGGCCACAGCGTGATCGGGTCGATGAAGGACCTCAACGCGGCATCGCTGGCCGACGTGCATCAGTGGTTCAAGGACTATTATGGTCCCAACAACGCCACGCTGTTGCTGGCGGGCGATATCGATGTGGCCACCGCCAAGGCGAAGGTCGCGCAATATTTCGGCGACATCCCGCGCGGGCGCGACAATTCGGTGCCGACCGCGACGGTGCCTGTGCTCAGGGCTCCGATCGAACAGACGCTGACCGGCCCGGTGGCAACCGCCACCATCTTTCGCACCTGGCCGGTGCCGGGCGCGCTCGACAAGACCAATTTCGCACTCGACGCCGTGTCCAGCCTGATGACCGGCATCGACGGCGCGCCGCTGACCGAAAAGCTTGTTCGCCAGGACAAGCTGTTCAACTACATCAATGCCAACAACGCGACCAATCGTGGGGTGGGCGAATTCACCATCGCCGGATCGGTGCGCAAGGGCGTTGATCCGGAGGTTGCCGCCCGCGCGCTGGACGCGGCCATCGCGGCCTTCCTGAAGAGCGTGCCCACGGCCGAGGCGCTCGACCGCTGGAAGAGCACCCGGATCATCCCGACGGTGCGCAACAACGAGATGCTGGAAGCGCGCGGCGGCCTGCTGATGCAGATGAATACCGTGTTCGGCACGCCAGCCGCCTACAAGGACGACCTGAAGGCCTATCTGGCGCTCACGCCCGATCAGGTCATGGCCGCAGCCCATGCATGGCTGGAGCGCCCGGCCTATCGTGCGACACTTAAACCGGGCCCGCGCATGACTCCGCCGGGCGACGAAAGCGTCGCCGGTGCCGAAGTGGCCGATGCACCGAATACGGCAGTCGTTCCTCCGCAAACCGGCACGCGCGGCCCCCTGCCTGTCATCGGTGCACCCGATGCCATCCGCCCCCCGGTGATCCAGCATGCCAGGCTCGCGAACGGTATCCCGGTGCTCTACGTCCAGCACAAGACCGTGCCGTTCACCCAGGCCAACCTGCGATTCGATTTCGGCACCGTGGACGATCCCGCAGGCAAGCCCGGGGTGATCAACCGGATGTTCCAGATGCTGGACGAGGGAGCAGGCGGCCATGACGATCACTGGTTCAGCCAATTCCGCGAGCGCAGCGGCGTGGTGCTCGGCGGCGGCGCCCAAAGCACCTCGTCCAGCCTGTTCGTCCAGACGCCCACGGCGTCGCTTGGCGAGACGCTGGACATCGTAATGCTGATGCTGACACGCCCGGACTTCCCGGCCGACCGTCTGGAGGAAGCCCGGCGGCGCGACATCGCCCGGATTACCGCTGCCCCCGAGAGCCCGGGCGCCCTGCTGGACATAACCGTCGCGCGAACGCTCGCCCCCGGCTCGCTGATGGCGCAGAAGGCGGCGATCCCGACGCTTGCGGAGGTCAACGCGATTACGCGCGCGGATCTAAAGGCGGCGTTCTCCCGCTGGGTGCGCCCCGACCAGGCCGAACTGGTGATCGTGTCGGACGAGCCGCTGGACGCCCTGCTGCCCCGGTTCAACGCGACCTTGGGCCGGTGGACCGCGCAAGGGCGAGGACCGGCGCCCAAGCCGCTGACGGTGAAACCGGCGCTGGCAACCGGCCCGGCCAAGATCGTGCTGATCGACATGCCTGGCCAGGTGCAATCCGCCATCATCGGCGGCCAGATGGTCGACATGCCGCGCACCGACGAAGCGCTGGCGCCGCGCATCGCCAACCTCGCGCTGGGCAGCGGCTTCCTCTCGCGGATCAACATGAACCTGCGTGAGGACAAGCACTGGAGCTATGGCGCTGGCGGCAGTTTCAACGTCGATGACCTGGGGTCGAGCTACCGCGTCGAAACCCAGGTCCAGCCGGACAAGGTCGGGCCGGCGATCGCCGAAATCCAGCGCGAGGTGAACGATATCCTGACGAGCAGGCCGATCACGCCCAAGGAATTCGACCAGGGCGTGGCGGGCGTGCTGCGCGAAAGCACCGCCGGTTTCCGCACGGGGGGCCAGGTGCTTGCCGCGCTAGATCAGCTTCAGAGGAACCACTGGCCGGACGACTTCTTCAGCGGTTTCAGCGGTCGGTTGAAAGCGCTGACCATCCAAGACGCCGATGCCGCATTGCACCGATATCTGCAGCCGTCGAAATGGGTCTGGACGGTCGTCGGCGATGCCAAGCAGCTCCGGCCGCAACTCGAAAAGCTGGGCCTGCCCATCGAGGTGCTGACCCCGGCGAAGATCGTCGCGAAGCACTGATGACGAAGCGATCCGTGGCGACGGAGGAACCGACGTCCTCCGTCGCCACGGACGATGCGGGTGCCAGTATGCGGGCACGATCGACAAGGGGAGGCGGCGACGCTCGATTTTCTGCTCTTCGCCAGCGCGGGCATCCTCGCCACGGGGCAAAGCCGGGACAGGCCGATCGACACCGGCATTGCCGATGCCACGCCTGCCATTTCCCGGCCCGCCGGGCGCAGATGCATCGTCTCCCTGTTCGAGCGGCAGGAATTTCAGGGTGAGGGATCGCTGCCCCTCGCCTACCGCCCCCCGGCCGATTGTCCGGGCCCATGGCGCAAGATCGTGCTGGAGGCCGACTTTGATACGACGACCGGCCATCAGTTCGATCGTACCGCGGATCTGACGCTGGGCGGTGCGACGCTGTTCGTCGGCACGACGATGGAGCCCGATGCGAGCTACGCGCCGCGCTGGCATGTCGAGCGGGACGTCACCGATTTCGCGGCTTTACTGACGCAGCCGCACACTGGCATGGCGACGCTGGCCAATTACCTCGATCAGGATCATACCGGCCGCCTGTTCTGGGGGGCGCGGCTTGTCTTCTACCCCGGCGACACGCTTCCTGCGAACCGCATCGTCCTCCCCGTGACCAACGGGCTGACCCGCCTCGATACCCGGCAGCCGCTGACGACGCGGACGCTCACCCTGCCCCGCAACCTGACGCGGCTGACGCTGGACCTGTTCGCGATCGGGCAGGAACGCGACGAATTCTGGTATGATTGCGTTCCCCCCGCATTCGCCCAGCCGAGCATCTTCGCGCCGACGTCCTGCGGCACGCCCTATCGCGAGGTCGAGGTGCGGATCGACGGGCGACTGGCGGGTTTGCGCGCGGTCCCGCCCATCCTCTTCACCGGCGGCATCAATCCCAATCTGTGGCGACGCGCACCGGGCTTGCACGCGCTGAACCTGCCATCGGCGCAGCTCGACCTCACGCCGTTCGCGGCCATGCTCAACGACGGAAAGCCGCATGCGATCACGCTGGCCATGCCGGATATGAACTCGTCCTTCCGCGTATCGGCAACCCTGATCGGCGAGGTAGACCCGTCGCTGCCGGTCGTGTCGGGACGGATCACCGAAAACACCCTCACACCGGCACGCGTCGTGACCCGCCAGATCCGCCAGGGCAGCCGGCGGGACCTTAGCGGCACACTGCGGACGACCGCCCGCCGCTCGGGCCATATTCAAGGTTATGTCGAGACGTCGTACGGCCGCGTCACCACCCGTGTCGCCTATGACCTCGACATGCGATTGACCGCGGTGCGGGACCTTGGGCCTTCCGGCAAACGCTATGCCGCGCACCAGGTGATGCGGGTATCGACGCACGGCGCGCTGCCAACTGATCGCCGCATCGAGGAACGCGATACGCTCACCATCGCAATGAATATCGATCCGCCGCGCCACGGCGTGCGATACGGGACGCAGATCGACCAGGGCAGCGAGCGGATCCTATCGGGCTATGCCGACCGGGACGCTACGATCACGCAGAGCCTGACGTCCTTTGCACCTGCCTTTTCCATATTTGCCGCGCCGCGCTCGACACCGAACCGGGTGACCGTCAGGACCATCATTCATGATGCCGTTGGAAATTGCCGCCGGATCGAGGCGATCGTCACCGACGACGACATCACCCGCGCGGACAATGTCGGCTGCACGGACCCGGTGCCTGCCGACAAATAGCCCTGTTCCATTCCACACTCCGTCTGTTTTGGGATCGCCATGAATATCGTACACAGCGTTGTCGCGGCCTTGGCATGGGGATCCATTTCACACGCTCCGGCAAGCCCCTCCCCCGCCCCACTCATGGCCCCAGAAGCCCCCGTGCCCGGCGACGGCAATAGGCAGATCCTTGGCAATTCCACCAAACTGACCTGTCAGAGCCGATCCGGGCGCTATCCCTGGTCCAAGCTGCCCTTGCAGCGCTGGACACCGAAAGCTCGGACGGGCGAGCCGGAGCTTTCGGCACCCGGCGCGGCGATCGGCGCACCGTTCATGGCCCGGATCGTCCAGGCATACGGCCAGGATTATCAGGACGCCGACACGTCGGTGATCTTCGAAATGGCGGACGGTTGCCGCCGTCAGTTTCGCGTCGATTCCTTCATCGACAGCGACCGCGCGCGCATTGCCGCCGAAGTCGCCCGTCATCCCTTCATCCCCGACCCCGCGACCTATGCACTGGGATATCGCGAGGGGCAAACCACCGCCGACATGCTGAACAAAGGCGAAGTCGGCGTATACCAGACCCAGCATTTCGCGATCTGGTACGGCAAGAACAGGGCGGGTTCCTTCTACCGAACGATGGCGGAACGCGGCGTCGATCCGCAGCAGGCCATTCGCCAGACCGGGGCATGGCTGGAATATGTGTGGCTCGTCAATCGCGACGTGCTGAACGCGCCGCTACCCTATGTGACCAGCCGCGACCGCAAGAAGCTGGATGTGTATCTCTGCGGGTCGGGCCGCAAGACTGCGACCGGGGACGATCTTGAGGATTGCGGGGCCATGGCTTCGGAGGTCATGTACCTCTCGGCCTGGACACTCCTGTCGGCGGCCAATACGACCGTCCATGAATTCGGCCACATGATCCAGTTCTATTCGGGCGGCCTGAATGGCAGGACGGATGCTGGCCCGATATGGGAAACGGGGGCCGAATGGAACTCGCTCGAAGTCAGTCCATCCTTTTACGCGCGAACCGGCTCGCATTTCGACTTCCTGGAATTCGGGCCGCTCTATTCGCCCGCGCGCTACGGTGCCAACCCGATCCTTGCCTATCTGTTCGAGAAGGACGACACGCGCGCCCTCGTCTTCGGAGCGTGGCAACGCGATCGGCGTGATGCTGCGGGCATGGGGCTGGAGGATTATGTCCCCGCCTTCGTACGGATCGGGCAGGAAGACGGGGTCTATCCCAAGGGCTATGCATCCTTTGCGAACGATATGGGCTGGTACGGCGCGCGCCTCGTCACGATGGATTTCGTGAAGCAAGCCGTGCTGAACGACATCCTGTTTTCCCTTCGGTCCAAAAATCTGGTGCCGCACTTCTACACCCCGCTGGTCACCGCTGGCACGGCTGGCGATCCCACCCTGTTCGCACCACCGGCATCGCGCGACCTGCTGGAGTTCGGGACCCATATCGTGCCGCTGACCGCGACGGGGCGGACGGTGAAGGTGACGCTGACCGGCGCCACCACGGCCAACCAGGCGTCCTGGCGTTTCACCCTGGTCGCGGTAGATAAGGCTGGAGTGCCGCATTATGCGCCGCTGGCCGCAGTGACGGGAACGGGCAGCGCGACGGTGACGATGACGCCGCCCACCGGAGCCCGGTTGTTCCTCACCGTCACGGCTACCCCCTATGTCTATGAAAGCCTGGGATGGCAGGCGGACGGCAAGCCGCCGGTCGGCACCCGTTTTCCGTATCGCGTGAGGATCATCGACGCAGTACCAGCGCCCGGTTCGGTGGAGGCATGCCAATCTGCGTCCCTCGTGGGTTCGCGCCCCTGCGTTTCGGACGCCGAGAACCTCAAGGGCACATAGATGACACGGCCGCAGAGTTATGATTGGTTCTCAAGGCTAGGCCGGATCGACATTCAGGCTTCCCAAAGCCGCTGCAGGCTGATTCATAGGCCTCCGTGTCAAAGCGCGGAGGGAGTGATGGGGATCAAGCGTTACGAGTTGAGCGAGGCGCAGTGGTCGCGGATTG
>DXIH01000146.1 GCA_019112965.1 Candidatus Sphingomonas excrementigallinarum
TTGGGGAGGGGGACCGCCCGGCGGAGCCGGGTGGTGGAGGGGCGGGCGCCTTAGCGGACAGCCGCCGCCTGGTTCGCGACGATCGCCTCGCGCTGCTCGGGGCTCATCGCGGCGGCGTTGACGTCCGCGGCCTTGATCGCGTCGGCACGATCTTCGGCATAGTCGCGGGTCTTTTCCGCCTGCTTGTCCAGCATCTTGGCCTGGTTGCGCAGCGCGTCGGCCTGATCCTCCATGCCGTCGGCACGGTTGTCGGCAGCCTTTTCGACATTCTCGGCCAGCTTGTCGGTGCCCTTGCCATTGCAGGCGGACAGCGACACCAGGCTGGCGGCCATCAGCAGGCCGATGCGGATTTTCATGATTATTCTCCCTGTTCGAACTGGAGCGAATAACCGGATCGGGCGCTTTTCCGTTCCGCTGGCGTAACACTGACATATCGCGGGCGTTTCCGAATATCCTTGAACCCCGCTGCCCGGATCGGCAAATGAACGGGCATGAAGCGTAAGACTGGCCAGGACCGTTCGATCACCTCTGGGTGGCGCCCCGCGACGCAGGCCGTGCGCGGCGGCACCGCGCGGTCGGAATATGGCGAAACTTCGGAGGCGCTCTTCCTCACCTCGGGCTATTGCTACGACCGGGCAGGGGACGCGGCGGCACGGTTTGCGGGCGAGCAGGAGGGGATGACCTATTCCCGCCTCCAGAACCCGACCGTCGAGATGCTGGAACAGCGTATCGCGCTGTTGGAAGGCGCCGAGGCGTGCCGCACCATGGCGTCGGGCATGGCGGCGATGACCGCGGTTCTGCTCTGCCAGTTGCAGGCGGGCGACCATCTGGTCGGCGGTCGCGCGGCGTTCGGGTCGTGCCGCTGGCTGACCGACACGCTGCTGCCCAAGTTCGGCATCGCCACCACCGTCGTCGACGCGCGCGACCCACAGGCGTTCCTGGACGCGGTGCGCCCCGAGACGAAGGTCTTCTTCTTCGAAACGCCCGCCAATCCGACGATGGACGTGGCGGACCTGGAGGCGATCTGCGCCATCGCGCGCGAGCGTGGCATCACCACGGTCGTCGACAATGCCTTTGCGACGCCTGCGCTTCAGCGGCCGATGGATTTCGGCGCGGACGTGACCGCCTATTCCGCCACCAAGATGATGGACGGGCAGGGTCGCGTGCTGGCGGGCGCGGTGTGCGGGACCGAGGACTTCATCACCAACACGCTGCTGCCCTTCACCCGCAACACGGGGCCGACCCTGTCGGCGTTCAACGCCTGGGTGGTGCTGAAGGGGCTGGAGACGCTGGACCTTCGCATCCATCGCCAGTCGGAATCGGCGCTGAAGGTCGCGACCTTCCTGGAAGGCCGCGTCCCGCGCGTCCTGTGCCCCGCGCTGCCCAGCCATCCGCAGCATGAACTGGCGATGCGCCAGATGAAGGCAGGCGGCAGCATCTTCGCGCTGGAACTCGATGGTGGCCGCGAACAGGCACACGGCCTGCTCGACGCACTGGAGTTAATCGACATCTCCAACAATATCGGCGACTCGCGTTCGCTGATGACGCATCCCGCCTCGACCACCCATGCGGGCGTGACCGAGGAAAAGCGGGTCGAGATGGGCATCGGCGAGGGGATGTTGCGCCTCAACATCGGGCTGGAGGATGCGGACGACCTGATCGACGATCTCGACCAGGCCTTGCGCGTCGTGGGTCTGTGAAGGCGCTCTTTTCCCACGCGCTGACCACCGGGCCGGTGACGGTTCGTGTGTCGGTCAGCTATCTGCCCGAACAGTCCGAGCCGAAGCGCGGGCGCTGGTTCTGGGCCTATCATGTCCGTATCGAGAATGACGGCGACCAGTCGGTTCAGCTGCTCACCCGCCGCTGGATCATCACCGACGCACGCGGTGCCCGCCACTCGGTCGAGGGCGAGGGCGTGGTCGGCGAACAGCCGGTGATCCAGCCAGGCGCCGCTTACGATTATGTCTCGGGCTGTCCGCTGGCGACGACCAGCGGCGCGATGCAGGGCAGCTATCGCATGGTCGGCGCGGACGGCGTGACCTTCGACGTCGCCATTCCGCATTTCGCGCTCATCGCCCCGGCGGTGGAAACATGAAGCGCACGCATCTTCCGCTCAACGGCCTGCGCGTGCTGGACGCCGCCGCGCGCCATCTGAGCTTCACCCGCGCCGCCGATGAGTTGGCCGTCACCCCGGCGGCGGTGGGACAGCAGATCCGCGCGCTGGAGGATACGCTGGGCGTCGTCCTGTTCCGCCGCACGACGCGCGGGCTGGAACTGACGCCGGAAGCCGAGGCGGGGCTCGCGCCGCTTCGCGCCGGTTTCCTGCAATTCGAGGACGCCGTGCGCGCCATGCAGGCGGGCCAATCCTCCAAGTCGCTGACCATCGCCGCCCCGCGCGACGTGACCGAAAAATGGCTGATGCCGCGCCTCGCCGCCATCGCCGCGAGCGATCCCGATCTGCGCTTCTCGCTGATCGCGTCGGACGAGGGACTGGACTTCACCGAGGCCAATCTCGACCTCGCCATTCGCTGGGGTGACGGTCCCGGCGGGCTGGAGGGCGAGGCGATCGAGTCGGACGGGATGATTCCGATCGGGCCCGCCGACGCACCGCTGATCGCCTGGCCGGGTGCACCGGAGGAAGGCGCACCACTGGTCCGCGTGACCGATGCAGGCCTCGCCATCGACGCGGTGGCGGCGGGCTTGGGCCGTGCGATCGTACCGCAACTGCTGGCCGAACGCGATCTGGCCGCGGGGCGGGTGGTCGCGACCGGCGAGGCGGTGCCGTCGCGTATGGGATATTGGCTGGTCGCCCCGCTGCCGCAATGGCGCCAGCAAAAGGTCAAGGCGCTGGTCGAAGCGCTGGGCGGCTGATCCTCCCCGGAACGGGGAGGGGGACCATGCGCAGCATGGTGGAGGGGGGATCGCCGCTAAGGGTGCCCTATGTGGAAGCCCCCCTCCGTCAGGCCTTGCGGCCTGCCACCTCCCCGTGCCGGAGAGGATTTCAGGGTCAGGCCGCCGGTGCCGCGTCGAAGGGTACCGGAAACTTCTTCGCGCAGAACGCGCAGTCGACCTGGATCAGGCCATCGGCATCCGCCATCTCGCGCCGTTCCTCCACCGAGAATTTGGTAATGACGCTGGCGATATACTCCGCCGAGCAGCGGCAGCCGCGCACGATGGCGGGGCTCTCCGACACGCGGACATTCTGCTCTTCGTGAAACAGCCGCCATACCAGAGTCTCCAGCGGCAGCGCGGCGTCGGCCAGTTCCTCGACCTGCATCGTCTGGCCGAGCGCCTGGACATGCTCCCATTCGGGATGGTCGAGCTTGACGTGCAGCCGCTCGCGGCCTTCCTCGCCCTCGGGCAGGTGCTGGAGGAACAGGCCGCCCGCGATGGTGCGGCCGTCCGGACCCTTGCTGATCCCGACGCGCAACAGGCTGGGGATCTGCTCCGACTGGGTGAAGTAGCTCTCCGCCGCCGCCGACAGCGTATCGCCATCGATCGGCACGATGCCCTGATAGCGCTCGTCGGTCACCGCCAGGTCGAAGGTGATCGCGAGATAGCCCTGGCCGAACAGCGCGAACAGCGTGGGGTCGGCGGGCAGTTCGGCCAGCCGATCCTCGTCATACTGGATATAGCCGCGCAGCTCGCCGCCGCGATAATCGCACACCAGCAGGCGGATCACGCCGCTGTCGCTGCGTGTCTGGATGGTCAGCTGGCCGCCGGTATCCTTCAGCGTGGCGCCCATCAGCGCGGTCAGGGTCAGCGCCTCGGCCAGCAGCCGCTCGATCACCGGGGGATAGGCGTGCGCCGCCAGGATTTCGTCCAGCACCGGGCCCAGCCGTACCAGGCGTCCGCGGGCATGCTGCTCGGGGATGGTGAACGCGATCGCGCGGTCGAGGTCGGGCAGGGTGATGTCGGTCATGCTCGTGCCTTTACGCACCGGATCATGTCCGGGCGATATGGTGCCGGTGCGGCGGGGGAAAGAGAAAAGGCCGACGAACCCGCCGGCCTCTCCATAGATAGTAAGGCTTGGCCTGCGATCAACCGATCCGGCCGCCCACTTGACCAAAGCACCAGCGCAGGACGGACTTCTGCGCGTGAAGGCGGTTCTCCGCCTCCGGCCAGATCAGCGATTGCGGGCCGTCGATCACGTCGGAGGTCACTTCCTCGTCACGGTGTGCGGGCAGGCAGTGGAGGAACTTTGCATCCGGCTTGGCCAGCGCCATCAGCTCGGCATTGACCTGATAAGGCATCATCGCGGCCAGCTTTTCCTCGGCATGGGCCTGACCCATCGAGATCCAGGTGTCGGTGACGATGATGTCCGCGCCCTCGACCGCCGCACGCGGATCGGTGGTGCAGGTGGCGCGGCCCTGGCCCAGCGCCAGCGTGCCCGGTTCCGGGTGATAGCCATCGGGGCAGGCGGCGACCACGTCGAAGCCAAGCAGCCCACCCGCCTCGACGAACGAGTGCAGCACATTGTTGCCGTCGCCCAGCCAGGCGACCTTCATGCCCGACAGCGTCTTGCCCGCCTCGATCACGGTCAGCAGGTCGGCCATGATCTGGCACGGATGCGACAGGTCGGTCAGGCCGTTTATGACCGGCACGCTGGCATAATGGGCCATTTCCTCGACCTTGGCATGGTCGTCGGTGCGGATCATGATCGCATCGGTATAGCCCGACAGGATGCGCGCGGTGTCGGCGATCGTCTCGCCGCGACCCAGCTGCATGGTGCCCGCATCGAGCACGATCGAGGTGCCGCCGAGCTGGCGGATCGCCATGTCGAAGCTGACGCGGGTGCGGGTCGAGTTCTTCTCGAACACCATGGCGAGCACATGGCCCGCTAGCGGAGCGTCGGCATCGACGCGGCCCTTGGTGAACCCGACGCGGGCGGCCTTGCGGGCCTGCGCGTCGTTCAGAATGGCGGTCACACCCTCGGGACCGGCGTCGGCGAGGTTCAGGAAGTGGCGGATCGTCATGGGTCGGTTCTCCGTCCCCCGGCGGTTTCCCGCCGCCGGGGTGGCAGGAATTAGTCGTCGGCGGCGGGGACGTAGACGCGCGCGGCGTCCGACAGCTTCGTCGCGAACTCGGTGATGTGGCTCTCGTCGATAGTCAGCGGCGGCAGGATACGGATAACGTTCTCGCCCGCCGCGACCAGCAGCAGTCCATGGTTGTCGCGGCAATGCGCCACGAAACGGCGGCTGTCGCTCTTCATCTTCAAGCCCTGCATCAGGCCG
The DNA here is from genome assembly GCA_019112965.1 of Candidatus Sphingomonas excrementigallinarum. Classification (GTDB taxonomy): domain Bacteria; phylum Pseudomonadota; class Alphaproteobacteria; order Sphingomonadales; family Sphingomonadaceae; genus Sphingomonas; species Sphingomonas excrementigallinarum. The sequence continues at coordinate 5,235 of DXIH01000146.1, forward strand.
TGACCGCGCACTTCCTCGAACAGATGGTCGAAGTTCGGGATCATCTGCTCCAGCGTCGAGCGCAGGCGCTTGCCCATGGCCTCGACATGCTCAAGGAAACCGTCTTCCTGCATCACGTCGAGCACCGCCTCACCAGCGGCCATGGCGAGCGGGTTGCCGCCATAGGTCGAGCCGTGGGTGCCGGCGACCATGCCCTTGGCCGCTTCCTCGGTCGCCAGGCACGCACCCAGCGGGAAGCCGCCGCCGATGCCTTTGGCCGACGCCATGATGTCGGGCTTCACGCCGTACAACTCATGCGCGAAGAACTTGCCGGTGCGACCATAGCCGCACTGCACTTCGTCCAGAACCAGCAGCAGGCCATGCTCGTCGCACGCCTTGCGCAGCCCCTGCAGGAATTCCATGCTGGCGGGACGCAGGCCACCTTCGCCCTGGATCGGCTCGACCAGGAAACCGGCCGTGTTCTCGTCGATCAGCGCCAGCGCGGCTTCCAGATCGTCGAACGGCGCATAGGCGAAGCCGGGCAGCAGCGGCTCGAACCCGTCGCGCATCTTGGGCTGGTTGGTTGCCGAGATCGCGCCCAGCGTCCGGCCATGGAAGGCGTTGTTGAACGTGATGAGCGTATGGCGCTGCGGATTGCCATTGGCGAAGTGATAGCGGCGCGCGGTCTTGATCGCGCACTCGACGGCCTCTGCACCCGAATTGGTGAAGAACACCGTGTCGGCGAAGGTCGAATCGACCAGCCGCTGCGCGAAATGCTCACCCTGCGGACTGCCATACAGGTTCGACACATGCATCAGCGTCGCGGCCTGGTTGGCGATCGCCTCGACCAGTTTCGGATGGCCATGGCCCAGCGCGTTCACCGCGATCCCGGCGGCGAAGTCCAGATACTGCTCGCCGTCCTCGCCGTACAGATAGACGCCCTCGCCTCGAACCGGACGCACCCCGCACCGTGGGTAAACGGGCATCAGGGCGGTGATGGTCACGGGAACGTCTCCTTCAAACAGCAAAGGGCGGCATCGAGGGCCGCCCTTTGCGATCATACGGGGTATTGCGCGTACGCGTCAACTTGGGGGGTACCCGTGTCGGTGCGGCCCGACCCCATGGCTTGGCCGGAGCCGGGGTGGATCGTCAGCGCTTGGTCGTCACCGGATCGACCGCGGCGGTCAGATCCAACCGGCTGATCTGGCGATCCGCCGTGCGCGACGCGATGCGCGAGCCATTCTGCGTTTGTTGCCGCGAGATGAAGGTATAGCGCTCCAGGCGCAGCGTACCGTCGGGATGAGCGGGCTTCTGCAATCTGGTATAGCGGCGCTCGCCCATCGCCTTGGTGATGGTATCGACCCAGGCGGGACGCGTTGCGGCCGTGACGTTTACCGGCTCGACATCGGCGACATGCCCGTCGGGCATTACGCGAAAGCTGATATCGACAAAGGCCGGGCCATCGTCCGTCACGGCCGCCCCTTGCGGCAGGTCGCGCGGATAGATGTTGGGCATATAGACGAGCGACTGATGATCGCCATCGCTTTCCAGTTCGGCGACAACCTTGTCGATCATTGCGGGACGATCCTTTTCGGGCACCAACTGGATGGGGATGGTGCGCGCGACGTTGCGATAGGGGCGCATTCCCGGCTCGGTTCGGCGCAGGATCGTGTCGATCGATTCCTGCGCGCGCTGCCGCCATGGCGGATTGTCCGCTGCGATAGCGTTGGTCAGGATGGCGGTGCGGACCAGTGCCATGCCCAGCACATCGGTCATCCCTGCCTTTTCCGCTCCGTGTGCTACCCATGAATAATGCTGCAGTGCGCCGTAAGCCCGTCCTTCACGCGCCAGGGCGTCGCCAACCTCCAGCCGCTGTTCCCAAATGCTGGGCGCATTTCTGGGTAGACCGGCGCGCAGGGCATAGACCGCATCGGCGAAGCTGGAGACGGGGCTGGTTTCCAGGCCGTTCAGCCGGGTGACACGCCCGACCGCACGGTGAAGCCCGGCAACCTCGACCGGCAGTTCGGCGGCATAGCGGGCGTTGCGCGACCGCGATTCGGTCAGGGTCCGGTGGCTGCCCGGATAATCACCGGCAATGAACTGGAGTTCGGCATAGGTCAGCGAGCGCTGGATATCTTCCTTGGGCGGGCAATGATCGCGTAGGCATTGTTCGAGATCAGCCTTGGTAGCCTTCAGACTGCTGCCGGTGACGGTGATGGTCGATCCATCCTCGGTCGGCAGGGTGGCGATAGGCGTTTCGACCGGCGGGGCCGGGGGCGATAGCGGCGCCTGCGCTTGAAGCAACAAGGGGAGCAAGATCATAAGTCAAGCCTTTCTTGTCCGGGTCCAGAACGAATCTGGCCCTGCCTAGATGCCGGATGGGATCGGCATAGTGTTCATGTTACCGTCATCTTTACAAGTAAGCTAATGTTTCCCGAGACTATAGGTTCAGGCGTCGATCACCTCTTCGTCCAGTCGCGCCGCATTTTCCTGAATGAAGGCGAAGCGATGGGCCGGGTTGTTGCCCATCAGCCGGTCGACCAGATCCTTCACGCCTGCGCGTTCCTCATATTCCTGGGGCAGGGTGATGCGGATCAGGCTGCGGGTGGCGGGGTCCATGGTCGTTTCGCGCAGTTGGCCGGGGTTCATCTCGCCCAGACCCTTGAAGCGGGCGACGTCGACCTTCTTGCCCTTGAACGCGGTGCGCTCCAGCTCGGCGCGGTGGGCGTCGTCGCGGGCGTAGAGCGACTTGGCGCCGACGGTCAGGCGATAGAGCGGCGGCTGCGCCAGATACAGATGCCCGCGCCGGACCAGATCGGGCATTTCCTGGAAGAAGAAGGTCATCAGCAGCGTGGCGATATGCGCGCCGTCCACGTCTGCGTCGGTCATGATGACGATCTTTTCGTAGCGCAGCTGGGTCGGGTCGCAATCCTTGCGTGTGCCGCAGCCCATGGCCAGCGTCAGGTCGGCGATCTCCTGATTCTGCAGGATCTTGGTCGAGGTGGCGCTGGCGACGTTCAGGATCTTGCCGCGGATCGGCAGGATCGCCTGCGTCTTGCGATCGCGCGCCTGCTTGGCCGAGCCGCCTGCCGAGTCGCCCTCGACGATGAACAGTTCGGTCCCCTCGGGGCTGTCGGCCGAACAGTCGGTCAGCTTGCCGGGCAGGCGCAGCTTGCGTGCCGACGTGGCGGTCTTGCGCTTGACCTCACGCTCGGCCTTGCGGCGCAGGCGCTCGTCCATCCGGTCGAGCACATAGCCGAGCAGCGCCTTGCCGCGCTCCATATTGGCCGAGAGATAATGGTCGAAGTGGTCGCGCACCGCCTTTTCGACCAGTCCGGCGGCTTCCGGGCTGGTGAGGCGATCCTTGGTCTGGCTCTGGAATTGCGGTTCGCGGATGAAGACCGAGAGCATCAGTTCGGAGCCGACCATCACGTCGTCGGCGGTGATGTCCTTGGCCTTTTTCTGGTTCACCAATTCGCCGAACGCGCGAAGCCCCCGGACCAGCGCCTGGCGCAGGCCCTGTTCGTGCGTGCCGCCATCGGGGGTCGGGATGGTGTTGCAATACCAGCTATAGCTGCCGTCGCTCCACAGCGGCCAGGCGACCGCCCATTCGACGCGGCCCTGCTCGCCGGGGAAGTCCTGATTGCCCGAAAAGAAATCAGCCGTCGCGCATTCGCGCCCGCCGATCTGCTCCTTCAGATGATCGGCCAGGCCGCCGGGGAACTGGAAGACCGCCTCGGCAGGCGTGTCTTCGGTGATGAGTTCGGGCGCGCAGTGCCAGCGGATTTCGACGCCCGCAAACAGATAGGCCTTGGAGCGGACCAGCTTGTGCAGCCGCGCGGGCTTGAAGTGCAGTTCGGGGCCGAAAATCTCCGTGTCCGGCGTGAAGGCGACGCTGGTGCCGCGCCGGTTGGGGGCGGCACCCACCGTCTCCAGCGGGCCCAGTGTCGCACCTTTGGCAAAGCGTTGGCGATAGAGGATACGCTCCCGCGCGACCTCAACCACCGTGTCCGACGATAGCGCGTTGACCACCGAGATGCCGACGCCGTGCAGACCGCCCGAGGTCGCATAGGCCTTGCCGGTGAACTTGCCGCCCGAGTGGAGCGTCGACAGGATGACCTCCAACGCCGACTTGTCGGGGAATTTCGGGTGTGGATCGACCGGGATGCCGCGGCCATTGTCGACGATGGTCAGACGGTTGCCCGGCTCCAGCTTCACCTCGATCCGGGTAGCATGGCCCGCCACCGCCTCGTCCATGGCATTGTCGAGGACTTCGGCGGCCAGATGGTGCAGCGCGCGCTCATCGGTGCCGCCGATATACATGCCCGGACGGCGCCGCACCGGCTCCAGCCCCTCCAGCACCTCGATCGAAGAGGCGTCATAGGCGGGCTGGGGGCGGGCGCCGCCCGCGAACAGATCATTGGACATAACGGGAACTATAGGCCTTGTGGCGCGCTTGCGCCAGCTTCGTGGCGCGTTGCGCAAATGCAACAAAACTTTGCTAAAAATCTAACCTGGGATATTTCCACGGGCCCGGGCCGTTTCCCCGTGACCTTTATGCCAAGGGTACGGGAGTGATAATGATGAAATTCTGGATGGCGGGGGCTTTGGCCTCGACGCTGATCGCCGCGCCGGCCATGGCGCAGGACGGTTCCTATGCGGCACAGGACGACGCGCCCTTCTCCGGCGTCTATGTCGGTGGCAGCTTCGGCTATGACGTCCAGCCCAACGACGTCGGCTCGCGCCTCCTGTTCGATCGCAATCTGGACGGGCGGTTCGGTGACGTGGTGACGACTGCGGCTGGCGCCAACGCCTTCTCGCCGGGCTTCTGCAACGGTCGTGCGCGCAGTGTCCTGTCGCCGCAGAATGCCGCGACCGGCTGTGACAACGACAAGGACGGTATCGCCTATTATGGCCGCGTCGGCGTCGATCATCAGGTCGGCAATATCGTGTACGGCGCGGTGGGCGAGTTCGGTAAGTCGGAGATCACCGACAGCGTCTCGGCCTTCTCGACGACCCCGGCCTGGTACACCATGACGCGGAGCATCGACTGGGAAGCCTCGGTGCGCGGTCGCGCGGGCTATGCGGCGAACAACACGCTGTTCTACGGCACGTTCGGCGGCGGTTATGCCCGGATCAACCGTGAGTTCGCGACCTCGAACGGGGCGAACGCCTTCGCCATCGGCGGCAAGCGCAACCAGTTCGGCTTCCTCGGTGGCGGCGGTATCGAGCAGAAGATCGGGCGCAACTTCTCGATCGGCATGGAATATATGTACCACCAGTATCGCGACGACGACACGCGCGTGCGGGTGACGCAGGGCTCGGCACCCGCGACCAACCCGTTCGTGCTGGCGCCCAATACGGCGGGCACGGACATCCGGCGTTCGGACGACAAGTTCCGCTGGCACTCGCTGCGCGCGACGGCGGCGTTCCGCTTCTAATGATGGGGCGCGTCCCGTCGCTTGTGGTGAGCGGCGGGACGTACACTTCGACTTCGCTCAGTGCGAACGGGGTTGGTGGCTAGAGACCCAACCTCCGTTCAGCCTGAGCGAAGTCGAAGGCCACGGAACTACCGCAGTCACGAAAAAGCCCGCCGGTCACAAAACCGGCGGGCTTTTTTCATCGACCCCGAATCAGCGGACGCGCGGGCCGCCAAAGGGCAGGGGAGGCGGCGGACGGCGGTCGCGCCGGGGCAGCTGCGCCTGATAGGCGTGGCCGCAATGCGCGACGCAATAGGGGAAGCCCGGGTTCACCTTGTCGCCGCAGAAGTGGAAGTCCGGCTCGCCCGGATGGCCGATCGGCCATTTGCAGATGCGGTCGTTCAGGTCGAGCAGCGAGGTCTTGCCCGCCATTTCGGGGCTCGGCTTGGCGGGGACCAGGCGGCGCGGCGGTGCGGGCGAGGGCGGGGGCTGTTGTTCGCCGGGCGACTGGCGGACGAAGCCGCCGGGGCCGACTGAGCGCAGGATCGGCTGCGGCTCGCGTACCTTGGCGGGCTCGGCTTCGATCTCGGCGTCCGGTTCATCCTCGGCCACGAAAGGCGCGGGCTCGGGCTCGGGTTCCGGCGCGGGCGGCGGCGGAGCGGCCGCGACCACCGGCTCGGGCGCGGGGGCTGTTGCGGGCTCGTTGGCCTTCACCGGCGAAGGACGCGCCTGCAGGCCCAGGCGGTGCGCCTTGCCGATCACCGCGTTGCGGCTGACCCCGCCCAGTGCTTCGGCGATCTGGCTGGCGGTCTGTCCCGCTTCCCACATCGTCCTGAGCGTATCGATCCGCTCATCGGTCCACGACATTCGAAACCTTTCCTTACTTCATCAACGCACCGGCCGATCATCGTACCGGGTTGCGGGCGGCCACGGCAACGGTTACGCGCTATGGCGATGAGCAGCCAGCCCCCTATCGGCGAAATTCCCTCGGCGGTGCGTGCCGCCCCCGGTGAGCCCGTAATCCGGAACATCAACTGGGGCGGCCTCAAGACCCTCTATATCAAGGAGGTGCGCCGTTTCTTCAAGGTGCAGCTCCAGACGATCTGGGCGCCGTCGGTCACGACGCTGCTTTATCTCATCATTTTCACTACCGCGCTTGGCGGTCGCCATGCCGTGCCGGTGGCGGGGATGCAGGTGCCGTTCGCCGATTTCATCGCGCCGGGTCTGATCGTGATGGGCATGATGAACAATGCCTTCGCCAATGCCAGCTTCTCGCTGCTGGTCGGCAAGATCCAGGGCACGATCGTCGATTACCTGATGCCGCCGCTGTCCACCGCCGAGCTGTTGGCCGCGCTGGTCGGCGGCGCGGTGACGCGCGCGGTGCTGGTCGGGGTGACGGTGTGGGCCGCCATGGCGATCTGGCCCGGGGTGCATGTGGCGCCGCACGCCTTTTTCGCAGTGTTGTGGTTCGGCCTGTTGGGTTCGATCTTCCTGGCGCTGTTGGGTGTGCTGACCTCGATCTGGGCGGAAAAGTTTGACCATGCGGCGGCCGTCACCAATTTCGTGGTCGTGCCGCTGTCGCTGCTGTCGGGCACCTTCTATTCGGTCGATGGCCTTGCCCCTGCCTTCCGTGCAATCAGCCATGCCAATCCGTTCTTCTATGTCATTTCGGGCTTCCGCTACGGTTTTCTGGGCCTCGCCGATTCGCCGGTGACGCTGGGCGGGTTCGTCGTGCTGGGTATCGACATCGTGATGGCGGTCCTCTGCTATGCCCTGCTGCGCAAGGGTTGGAAGCTGAAGAACTGAAACGGATCGGCTTTTACCGTTCCTTAACCATCCTGCTGCTAACGTAGGCTTCTGCTTCAGCAGCAGATTTCTCCCTCGACCGGGTCATCAGCATGCCCGGCCAGGTCCTTGGCGGGACTGATTTTTCGGTCCCGCCGTTTCTTCCCCCCGGTAAAGCCCGGCATTGCAACCGCGCGCCAATCGGCGTAGCGGTCGCCGCATCATGACATCTTCTGCTCCCATGGCGGTCGTGCTCGTTTCGGGCGGGCTGGACTCGATGATTTCCGCTGCTTCGGCCAAGGCCGCCGGATACCGCGTGCTCGCGCTTTCGGTCGATTATAACCAGCGCCACAAGGTCGAACTCGCCGCCGCGGCGCGAGTCGCCGAGGCGCTTGGCGCCGAGCGCCACATCGTCCTGCCGCTCGACCTGTCGGCCTTTGGCGGCTCGGCACTGACCGCAGACATCGACGTGCCCAAGGACGGCGTGCAGCCGGGCATCCCGGTTACCTATGTCCCGGCGCGTAACACGATCTTCCTTAGCCTCGCGCTGGGTTGGGCCGAGGCGGCGGGCGCGCGCGACCTGTTCATCGGCGTGAACGCGCTGGACTATTCGGGCTATCCCGATTGCCGTCCCGAGTTCATCGCCGCCTTCGAGGGGCTGGCCGAGATCGCGACCAAGGCGGGCGTCGAAGGCCAGCCGTTCAAGATTCACGCGCCGCTCCAGCACATGACCAAGGCCGACATCGTGCGCGAAGGCACGCGGCTGGGCGTCGACATGGGGCTGAGCTGGTCCTGCTACGACCCGACGCCCGAGGGGCTGCATTGCGGCGAATGCGACAGCTGCCGCCTGCGGTCCAAGGGCTTTGAGGAAGCGGGCATTCCCGATCCCACCGCCTATGCGGTCAAGCCGCAGGGCTGAGGCCATGAGCTATGCCGTCAAGGAGATGTTCCTGACGCTCCAGGGCGAGGGCGTGCAGGCCGGGCGACGCGCGGTGTTCGTGCGCTTTGCAGGTTGCAACCTGTGGTCGGGGCGCGAGCAGGACCGGGCCAGCGCGATCTGCCGCTTCTGCGACACCGATTTCGTCGGGGTCGACGGTTTGGGCGGCGGGCGTTTTGCGGATGCGGCGGCGCTGGTCGCGGCGGTCGAGGGCTTTTGGGGCGAGTCGCGGGGCGAGCGCTTCGTCGTCCTCACCGGGGGCGAGCCGATGCTTCAAGTCGACGATGCGTTGGTCGATGCGCTCCATGCGGCGGGCTTCTTCATCGCGATCGAGAGCAACGGCACGATCGCCGCGCATCCGGGCATCGACTGGGTGTGCATCAGCCCAAAGGCGGGGTCTGAGGTCGTCCAGCGTTCGGGGCAGGAATTGAAGCTGGTCTGGCCTCAGGCGGGGATCGATCCGGTAGAGGTCGAGGGCTGGGACTTCGCGAACCACCTGCTCCAGCCGCTCGACGATCCGCGTGCGGAGGAGAATCGCGAGGCGTGTATCGCGATGGTGATGGAACGGCCGCGCTGGCGGCTGACGCTCCAAACGCACAAGATGCTGGGATTGCGATAATTCTCATTCCTCCCCTGTAAGGGGAGGTGGCAGGGCGCAAGCCCTGACGGAGGGGTGTCCCGCTCTCGATAGGGTGACACCCCTCCACCAGCTTCGCTGGTCCCCCTCCCCTTGAAGGGGAGAAATTTTTCTCAATGAACGAACCGTGCCACCACGTCGCGATAGCTGCGCGAGACCTTCACCTGCGCACCCGATTCGAGCAGCAGGAAACACTCGCCATTGGTATGCGGCTTGACCTGCTTGACCAGGTCCAGGTTGACGATCGTCGAGCGGTGCACCCGCTGGAAACGGCGCGGGTCGAGCCGCTTTTCCAGGTCCTTCATCGTCTCGCGCAGCACCAGCGAATTGTCGCCGGTGTTGATGACCATATAGTCGCCCGCCGCCTCGATCATCTCGATCGTGTCGACATCGACGCGGAAAATCTGGCCGCGATCCTTGATGTTGATGAGCTTCTCGAACCGGCTCGACGCCACTTCGCCGCCCTCGCTCAGGTCGGTCACCGCGTCGGGGGCATGTTCGGCGAGCACTTCCTTGAGCTTCTCGACCTCACCCGCGCCGCGCTTCTCGTTTAGCCGCTGGCGCACGCGGTCGAGCGTGTCGGCCAGGCGCGCTTCCTCGACCGGCTTCATCAGATAGTCGACCGCCTGCGCCTCGAAGGCGCGCAGGGCGTGGTCGGAATAGGCGGTGACGAAGACGAACAGCGGCGGCTCGACCTCCATCAGGCCCTGGACCACCGAAAAGCCGTCGAAGCCCGGCATCTGGATATCGAGGAAAACGAGGTCGGGCTTGTGCGTCTTGATCGCGCGGATCGCCTCGCGCCCGTTCGAGCAGCGCTCGATGATCTCGACGTCGTCGTGCGCCTGGAGCCGAAGCTCCATGCCCTGGATCGCCAGGGGCTCGTCGTCGACGAGGATGGTACGGATGGTCATGCGGCCTCTCTGTTCACATTCTCAAGCTGGAAGGGGATCTCGATCTCGACCGAGAATCCGCCAGCCGGCGCGGAGCGGGATTCGAAGCGGTGGTCCGGGCCATAAGCCTGGGCCAGCCGTTCGCGGATATTGGACAGTCCAACGCCGGTCGAAACGCTTGAGGAATGGCGGATTTCGTGCAAGCCGGGGCCGGTGTCGGATACGGCGATCCGCACCCGTTGCCCGACCAGTCGCACATCGACACGGATTTCCGCGCCTTCCTCCTGCGGCGTGACGGCGTATTTGATAGCGTTCTCGACCAGCGGTTGCAGCAGTAGCGAGGGCAGGCGCGCGCGTTCGGCCCGCGGGTCGATCTCGAAACTGGGACGCAGGCGGTCTTCGAAGCGCATCTTTTCGATTTCGAGATAGAGTTTCAGCGTTTCAACCTCTTGCGCGACGGTGACATGCGCGGTCGGCTCATTCGCCAGCGTGTAGCGGAGGAAGGCTGACAGCCGGCTTAACATCGCATTGGCCCGCTCGGTCTGTTTCAGCAGCACGAGCGTCGAGATCGAGTTCAGCGTGTTGAACAGGAAGTGCGGGTTGAGCTGGTAGCGCAGCATGGCGAGCTGCGCGGTCGAGGCCTGAAGCTCCAATGCGCGCATCTCGTCGATCTGGCTCTCGACGATCAGATAATAGTTGATCGCGAAATACAGCGCCGACCAGCCCGCCAGCACCACGAAGGTGATGAACAGGTTGCCGATCAGCAGCGTGACGGTGACGCCCGGCTGGGTCGTGGTGATGAACGAGAAGGAAAAGGCGTTGAGCGCCGCATAGAGGAACGTCGCCGCCGCCAGCGTCGCCAGCGTCAGGAACACCCCCATGATGCGCGGGATGCGCCGGTAATAGCCGTACAGCGTCGAGAGCAGCAGGGTGATGCAATAGCCCAGGATCGCCTCGATGATGACCGGGATGATCTTCTCCAGCGAAAAGCCGTTGGAGATGCCGACCACCGATCGCAGCACCAGATAGCCCGACCAACCGGCCGCCTGCAGCGTCCAGAAGGCACGCGCCTTGTTCTCGAAAAACGGCCGTACCGACAGGGGATCGGAGGCGGGGGGCGAAGCGGGGGACGTCGCAGCGGGCGAAGTGATGGCCATGGCCGGGCGACATCTACACGGCCCGGCAGGGAAGGGCAAAGATTGGGGGGGCAAAAAGAAGGGCCGCCCTTCCCGAAGGAAGGACGGCCCGATTGCCCGTCGCCGGACGCCTTGGCTTAGAAGCTGAAGCGTGCGCCGATGCGGATCTGGTAGAGCGACTGGTTGAAGCTCACCGCCTGCGTGTTGGGGTTGGTGAACGAGGTGTAGCGATACTGGGCGCAAGGCTGCGCCGTCGTGGTCGCCACCGTGCCACCGTTGTTCGCGTTGCCCGGCGTCGTCAGGCACTGCACCGTGATCGGCGCGGCGCCGTACGGGAAGTTGAGCTGACGCAGGCCACCCCAGTCCTTGTTGATGAGGTTGGGCAGGTTGTTGATGTCGGCGAACACCGCGATGCGCGACCGGCCGATGAACGTCGGGATTTCCTGCTCGAGATGCAGGTCGATCCGGGTGAAGGCGCGATTGCGGCCCGTGTTCTTCGGCACGATCATGCCGCGATAGCGCGCCAGATCGGGGTTGGCGTTGATATAGGCGTCAAGCGCCTGTGCCGCTTGTGCCGCGGTCTGGGCCGTCTGAACGCCGTTCACCAGCGTCGTGCCATCACCATAGCTGACGCGCGTATCGTTCAGGCCGGTCGGGACATACAGCAGGTTGGTGGGCGCATTGCCCGACAGGACCGTGCCGAACACCGGCGAGCGAACGTTGTTCGAGTTGTCGAACATCGTGTAGCTGTAGGCGCGGCCCGCGCGGGTCTCGCCGAACAGCTGGATACGGGTCTTATAGTCGCCGAAGAAGGCGTGATCGTAGCCGATGCTGTACTTGAACTGCCACTTAATCTGATCCGCCGAGATGCCATAGGCCGGGTTGTTCGGATCAGCGCCATAGAACTGGTTGCGGTAGTTCGAGTTGATCGTCGACGAGGTGGCGTTGCCGACATCCTTCACCCACTGACGGGTAAAGCTGCCGCCGAACTGCAGGCCCCAGTCGAATTCCTTGTCGAACCGCGCGACGATGACGTGACTATAGCCCTGCGAGCTGTTGGTCGACAGGATGTCATAGTTCGGATCCGCAAAGATGGTCGCGCTGCCGTAACGGGTGCGGCCATCCGGCATCACGCCGACGGGGACCGAGCGCAGATCGGTGAAGATCACACCGTCGACATTCTTGGTGTACAGATAGTCCGCACCAAAATTGATACCGAACAGCCGATAATCCGCCGACAGCGTGGCCTTGAGCGAACGCGGCAGGTGGAAGTTCTGGGCCAGTGCGCCGGTATTGGTGCGCGACAGGTTGGTCGGATTGGTGGTGTTCGCGGCATACTGGGCAACGGCGGCCGGAACATTGCCGGTCACGTTGTTGAGGGCCGCCTGGCAGATCGCATCGGGAATGCCGCCAGCGCAGGTGTTGAGGCCCTGGCCAGCCCGCGTGATCGTGATCGCGCTGGTCGTGAGGGTGTTCGAGAAGCTGTTCGACATGAAGATGTCGGGCAGGCCGCCACCGAAGATACCCGCACCGCCGCGAACCTTCAGGCCGCCGCCGAGGATGTCTGTCGGCTTCCAGTCGAAGCTGATACGCGGCTCGAACTGATCGAGGCCGTTATAGGTGTTGGTGTTGGGAAAGCCGTAACGCTGGTTGAAGAACTGGTTGTACACCGGCCGCTCGCCCATCGCGTAGAGCGTGTAGCGGGCGCCATAGGTCAACGACAGGGCGTCCGTGACCTGCCACTCGTCCTGCAGGCCGAGTGAAATGGTGGTGTAGCGGAAATCGGCTGCCGGACTGACGCCCGCGATCGGCGCGGCGAACTGCAGCTGGTTGGCGTTACCCGCACGGAAATCGGCCAGCGAGTCGAAGTAATAGGAGCCGAGGCTGTTCTGCACGAAGTTGTTGAAGGTGCGGTTCTGCGTGACGTCGATCAGCGCCTGCACCTGATGCGTGCCTGCCGTGTAGCGGCCGACGAGCTGACCGCCCCAGGTGTCGGTGAACAGCTGGTTGGTCTGACGGCTGTTGTCGGGGCCAAAGGTGATACGCGGAACGGCGTTGCTGCAGCCCGTCAGCGCGCCGGTCGAGGTGGCGTCATCACACACCGAGAGCTGGCCGATGCTGCGGCCCTGGAGCGGCTCCTGACCACGGCGGTACCACTTGTAGAGCGCACGCGCTTCGGTCGAGAAATTGTCGGTCCAGTCGGAGTTCAGCTGGACGATGCCTGCGCGCAGCAATTCGGTCAGCGCATAGGCGTTCGAGCTGAGGCCATAGGTCGGCGCGTTGGCCGCCAGCGACGTGTTGTTCTGGCTGACCAGCGAGTCGAACGAATTGATGTAGGACAGCGACACGCGCTGGCCGGTCGCGACGTTCCAGTCGATACGGCCGACGATCTTTTCGTCCTTGCGCGGGTTGAGGCCCAGGATGCCGCCTGCCGCCGTGCCCAGATTCTTGGTATTGGCGATGTTCAGGACGTCATTGACGGCCTGCGTCACCGCGCCGGGGTTGGCGTAGGACTGGATGACGGTGCCGAACGGACGCGGATCGGTGTTGCGCTCGCCCGAGACCATGAAGAACAGCTTGTCGGGAATGATCGGCCCGCGCAGCGTGGCGCCGTACGTTTCCGACTTGAACTTGGCGGTGTTAAGGCGGTTGCTGCCGATCTGGTCGCCGGTCAGGCCGTCGGTATTCTGCGAATAGAAGCCGGTGCCGTGGAGCTGGTTGGTGCCCGACAGCAGAACGGTGTCGATTGCGCCGCCCTGGAAGCCCGACTGGCGGAAATCATAGGGTGCGATCGAGACCGATACCTGCGAGATCGCGTCGAAGGGGACCGGGCCACGGTTGGTCGGGCTGGCGTCCTGGTTCAGGCCGAAGCTGTCGCCGACGGTCACGCCGTTGATGGTGAAGCGGTTGAAGCGCGGGTTCACGCCCGCGAAGCTGACCGCGCCACCGCGATCGCCCTGGTTGCCGAGATCGATCGTGGCGAACGGATCGCGGCGTTCGATGTCACGGATGTCGCGGTTGACCGATGCGACCTTGGCGATGTCCGCCTGGGTCAGGACGGTCTGCGGACCATCGGAGGTGACGCCTGCGCCGCGAATGGCCGAAGCGGTGACGACGATGTCTGCGCCCGCGCCCGTGCCCGCATCAGCGGCGGCTGGGGTCAGGTCGATCGGCAGCGTATAGGCTTGCTGGACGACGGTGAAGACGTCGGTGACCGTCTTGTTGCCCTGGGGGCTCGTGACTTCGACCGTGTAGGGGCCGCCAGCCTGCAGGCCGGTTTGCGTGAAGGTGCCGTCCGTGCCCGACTGGGTGGATGTGCGCGTGTTGGTCGGCACGTTGATGATCGTGATCTGAGCGCCCGGAACGGGCACACCGCCTGCGGTCACGGTGCCGCGAATCGTCGCGGTCGTTTCCTGTGCGGCAGCCGCCGCCGGAATGGCGAGCGCGATGACGGCCGCGCCCAGGAAAAGCGAATTACGCATAAGTTATAGGTCCCCTTTTCGCGCGCGAAGCGGCGCGGTCCGACCGCTTATGCGGCTCGGTTGAGCGTGCCCCTGCGCTACGAACATTGCCGTTATGTTACAAAGACCGGGGCGGGGACAGGGGGGGATTCACTCCGTTGCCAGGCGTTGCAGTTTGGCAACGGTATTGTGAGCGGTAACCGCGCTATCCTGTTCAATAGACGGCGGAATCCTCAATCCGCCTTGGCCGGTAGCCTTTTCGGCAAGGCCGATGGAAAGGTTTCCGGTCGGGCCGGGGTGGCGGGAATCATGACGGTCGGGTCATGATTCCCGCCACCCTCAGCTTGCCGCGACCAGATCGTTCCAGGCGGCCTCGTCGATCACCCGGATGCCCAGGTCCTGCGCCTTTTTCAGCTTCGATCCGGCGCCCGGCCCGGCGATCACGAGGTCGGTCTTGGCGGACACCGATCCCGATACGCGCGCGCCCAGCGCCTCGGCCTGCGCCTTGGCCTCGTCGCGCGACAGGGTTTCGAGCGTGCCGGTGAAGACCAGGGTCTTGCCGGTCACTTCCGACTCGCGGGTCTGGTGGACGGTGTCGGCGGGCGTGACCTCGCTCAACAGATCGTCGACGACCTCGCGGTTATGCGCCTCGGCAAAGAAGTCGAGCAGCGCGTCGGCGACTTCGGGGCCGATCTGCGGCGTGTCGATCGCGGCGACGATGGCACGCTGGCGGCGAAGTTCGAACTTGCGGTCGGGTTCGCCCAGTGCGGGGGCGGTTTCTGCGCGAACCTGAAGCGCGGCGTCGATCATCGCGCGGAAGCCCGCCATCGAGACGAAGCGGCGGGCTAGGTCCCGCGCGGTGATCTCGCCGACATGGCGGATGCCGAGCGCGAAGAGGAAGCGGTCGAGCGATATGGTCCGCCGCGCGTCGATCGCGGCGAGCAGCTTGTCGACCACCAGCTCGGACATGCGCTCGCGCTGGATCAGCGCCTCGCGATGCTGGCGCAGGCGGAAGATGTCGGCGGGCGAGGCGATCAGGCCGTCGCGGAAGAACTCCTCGACGCGGACCAGCCCCAGCCCGGTGATGTC
This sequence comes from Candidatus Sphingomonas excrementigallinarum, assembly GCA_019112965.1. Lineage (GTDB taxonomy): Bacteria > Pseudomonadota > Alphaproteobacteria > Sphingomonadales > Sphingomonadaceae > Sphingomonas > Sphingomonas excrementigallinarum. The sequence goes on from DXIH01000146.1 coordinate 20,569, forward strand.
GAAGGCGTGGCGCGAGACGAAGTGGATGAGCCGCTCGACGCGCTGCGCCGGGCAGATCAGGCCGCCGGTACAGCGGATGACGACCTCACCCTCCTCGCGTGTCGCCAGGCTGCCGCATTCGGGGCAGTGATCGGGGAAGATAAAGGGCTCGCGCGGCGTCTCGCGGGTCAGATTCTCGACGATCTGCGGGATGACGTCGCCTGCGCGTTGCAGGACCACCCGGTCGCCGGGGCGCACGCCCAGCCGCTCGATCTCGTCGGCATTGTGGAGCGTCGCGTTGGTCACGACGACGCCGCCCACCGTCACCGGCTCCAGCCGGGCGACGGGGGTGAGCGCGCCGGTGCGGCCGACCTGGATGTCGATCTTCTCCAGCGTGGTCTGCGCGCGCTCGGCGGGGAATTTGTGCGCGATCGCCCAGCGCGGGGTGCGCCCGACGATGCCCAGCCGGGCCTGCCAGTCCAGCCGGTCGACCTTGTAGACCACGCCGTCGATATCGAAGGGCAGGTCGGCACGCTGCGCCTCGATGGTGCGATAGATGGCGAGTGCGGCCGCCGCATCGGGCACGCGGGCAAAGGCGTCGGCGATGGGAAAGCCCCAGCGGCGCCACGCCTCGACCATGTCGAACTGCGTCTCGACCGGCACCTCGCTCGCCTCGCCCCAGCCATGCGCCAGGAAGCGCAAGGGGCGACCGGCGGTGATGGCGGGGTTCTTCTGGCGCAGCGACCCGGCGGCGGCGTTGCGCGGGTTGGCGAACTGGCGCGCCTCCTTGTTCGCGTCGGCGGCTTCCTGCGCCAGCCGGGCGTTGAGCGCGGCGAAATCGGCCTTGCTCATATAGACCTCGCCGCGCACCTCGAACACGTTCGGCGCGTCGGCGGGCAGGGCTTGGGGAATGTCGGTGATGGTGCGGACATTCTCGGTCACGTCCTCACCGATCGCCCCGTCGCCGCGGGTCAGCGCCTGCACGAGTCGCCCGTCGACATAGCGCAGCGAACAGGACAGGCCGTCGATCTTGGGCTCTGCGGTCAGGGTGACCGGCTCGTCCTCGGGCAGCTTCAGATAGCGGCGGACGCGGCCTACGAACTCCTCGACCTCTTCGTCGGTGAAGGCATTGTCGAGGCTGGTCATCGGCCGCGCGTGCGGCACCTTGGCCAGATGCGCGGCGGGAGCGGCGCCGACCTGCGTATTGGGCGAATCGGGGCGGATCAGATGCGGGAAGGCGGCCTCGATCGCGGTGTTGCGGCGAACCAGCGCGTCATAGTCCGCATCCGAAATCTCGGGTGCGTCCTCGGTATGATAGAGGCGGTTGTGGTGGGCGATCTCGCGGGCGAGGCGATCGAGCTCGGCGGCGGCTTCGAGATCGATTTGCGGCAGGGTCTGAGGTGCGGTCACGCCGCTCGTGCTAGTCCAGCCGCGATGGTGGGATCAAGCGGTTGCGCGACGGGCGGTCGCTGCCGTCACAGGAGCTGATCGGCCGGGCGCAGGATCTCCGGCGCCAGGCCATGGTCCGCCATCCAGCTACAGGCCTGTTCGATATGGATCGCCACCATCGGCAGGTCGAGCTTGTCGGCCTGCATCAGGCACGAGCGCAGGCCCGTGACCAGGGCGGTCATATCGTTTGCATCGACGATCTGAGCGGCAGAGGCGAAATTATGTGGCATCCGATAGATCCATCATGTTGCGGTGACGGCTCGAAGTCCCCGATCGCCGCGCAGGGTATCAGATATAAAATAATTTTCTACGAAATTCTGTCAGCTTTCCAGCAGCCGATCGGCCTGGGCGCGCGCTTCGTCGGTGATGGTCGCGCCCGACAGCATCCGGGCGATCTCCTCGCGGCGCTCCCCATCGCACAGCGCGCGGACGCCGGTGCGGGTGACGGTGCCGTCATGGCTCTTGGCGATCAGCAGATGCGCGGCGCCGCGTGCCGCCACCTGCGGGCTGTGGGTGACGACCAGCAGCTGCGTGCGCCCGGCCAGCCGGTGCAGGCGGTCGCCGATCGCCGATGCCACCGCGCCGCCGACGCCGCGATCGATCTCATCGAAGATCATCGTCGTCGCGCCGCCCTCTTCGGCCAGCGCCACCTTCAACGCCAGGATGAAGCGCGACAACTCGCCACCGCTGGCGATCTTCATGAGCGGGGCGAAGGGGGCGCCGGGGTTGGTCGAAATCTCGAACTCCACCCGGTCCTTGCCTGCCGCCGACCAGCCCGAGGGTTCGAGGCCTGCGACGATGGTTCGAAAGCGGGCCGCATCCAGCTTCAACGGGGCCAGTTCGCTCTTGACCGCCTGGTCCAGCCGTTCGGCGGCGGCGGTTCGGGCGGACGTGACCGTCGCGGCGGCCTTGTCATAGGCGGTGCGGGCGGTGGCGACCGCCGCTTCCAGCCGCCCGATCCCTTCCTCGCCCGCGTCCAGCCGCTCCAGCCGTCCGCGCAGCTGCTCGGTCAGCGTGGCCAGATCGTCGGGCTGCACCCGGTGCTTGCGCGCCATACCGCGCAGTTCGAACAGGCGCGCCTCGTCCTCTTCCAACGCCCGCGGATCATAGGCGAGTTCGCGCTGCGCCTCGATCAGCCGTTCCTCGGCCAGCGACGCCTCGATCACCGCCCGGTCGATCGCGGCGAGCGCTTCGGTGAGGGCGGGGTGGTCTTCGCCGATCCGCTCCAGCACGCGAGCAGCCTGGCGCAGGCCCGCCAGCGCGCCGTCGGATCCTTGCAGATGCTCGTCGATAGCACCCAGCTCGCCCGCGATCTTTTCCGACCGCTGCATGGTGCGGCGGCGATCGGCCAGCGCCTCTTCCTCGCCGGGCTCGGGGGCGAGCTTGGTCAATTCGGCGACCGCATGTTCCAGCCATTCGCGGTCACGCGCCGCCGTCTCGATCTCCTCGCGCGCGGCGGTCAGTGCGGCTTCGGCTTCGCGATACCGCGCCCAGGCGGCGGCGACGGCACCGGTGTCGATCCGCCCGAAGCTGTCCAGCATCGTCCGATGGCCGCGCGGGTTCAGCAGGCCGCGATCGTCGTGCTGGCCGTGGATTTCGACCAGATAGGGGGCGATCTCGCGGAGCAGCGCGGCGGAGGCGGGCTGGCTGTTGACGAAGCCCCGGCTGCCGCCATCGGCCTTGACCTGGCGGCGCACGATCAGCGGCTCACCCGGTTCGATCTCGATCCCGGCGTCGTCGAGGATAGTGGCGAGGCGGCTTTCGGGGGCAGGGGGCTCGAAGCTGGCGGTGACGATAGCCTGACCCGCACCATGGCGGACCAGCCCGCTGTCACCGCGCCCGCCGAGCGCCAGTCCCAGCGCATCGAGCAGGATCGACTTGCCCGCCCCGGTCTCGCCGGTCAGGACGCTCAGGCCCCGGCCGAAATCCAGGTCCAGCGCCTCGATCAGGACGACATCACGAATGGACAGCGTGGTCAGCATGGCGCGCGATATAAAGCGAAACGCAGGCGGATGTTATCCCCCGCCGCAAAAATGATCCCGATTTGTTCGGGGGCATTCCTTCCCTTGCCCTTTATAGAGGGGAGAGGGTTGCGCAGACTTGGTCTTTGCGAAAGCTAGAGCATGATGACATGAGATTAATCCACCCCTCCCCTTCAGGGGAGGGGCCGGGGGTGGGGCGCCTCCGCAAGCGTGCAGCCCGTGGCGAGGCCCCACCCCAACCCCTCCCCTGAAGG
>DXIH01000147.1 GCA_019112965.1 Candidatus Sphingomonas excrementigallinarum
AGCCGACCTCCTTGATATGCCCGGACTGTTCGTCGCCCAGCAGATTGCCCGCGCCGCGAATGTCGAGATCATGGCTGGCGAGTTGGAAGCCCGCGCCCAGCGAGTCGAGGTCGGACAGCACCTTCAGCCGCTTCTCCGCCGCCTCGGTCATCTGCCGCTCGGGCGGGGTGACCATATAGGCATAGGCGCGCGTCTTCGACCGGCCGACGCGTCCGCGCAGCTGATAGAGCTGGGCCAGGCCGAAGCGGTCGGCGCGGTTGACGATCATCGTGTTGGCGGACGGGATATCGATGCCGCTTTCGATGATGGTGGTCGAGACCAACACCTCGAACTTGCGGTCGTAGAAGGCGGACATGCGCTCCTCGACCTCCGTCGGCGACATCTGGCCGTGCGCGACGACATAGCGGACCTCGGGCACCTCCTTGCGCAGATATTCCTCGATGTCGGGCAGGTCGGCGACGCGCGGGGTTACGAGGAAGCTCTGTCCGCCGCGATAATGTTCGCGCAGCAGTGCCTCGCGCAGCACCACCGGGTCCCAGGGCATGACATAGGTGCGCACCGCGAGGCGATCGACCGGAGGCGTCTGGATCACCGACAGCTCGCGCAGGCCCGACATCGCCATTTGCAGCGTGCGTGGGATCGGCGTGGCGGTCAGCGTCAGCATGTGGACATCGGCCTTCAGCGCCTTCAGCCGTTCCTTGTGGGTCACGCCGAACCGCTGTTCCTCGTCGACAATGACGAGGCCCAGCCGCTTGAACTCGACATTCTTCGCCAGCAGCGCATGGGTACCGACGACGATGTCGATGTCGCCCGACGCCGCGCCGTCCTTGGTCCGCTTGGCCTCGGTCGCGGTGACCAGGCGGGAGAGGCGGCCGATCTTGATCGGGAAGCCCTCGAACCGGGCCACGAAATTGTTGTAATGCTGGCGCGCGAGCAGCGTGGTCGGGCAGACCACCGCCACCTGCATCCCCGCCATCGCCGCGACGAAGGCGGCGCGCAACGCGACCTCGGTCTTGCCGAAGCCGACATCGCCGACGACCAGCCGGTCCATCGGCTTGCCCGCCGTCAGGTCGCCCAGCACATCGTCGATGGCCCGGTCCTGATCGTCGGTTTCCTCGTAAGGGAAGCGGTCGACGAACGCCGGATAGCCCGCGCTGTCGGGCTCGGCCACTTCGCCGGGGCGCAGCGCGCGTTCGGCGGCGGTGGCGATCAGCTCACCCGCGATCTCGCGGATGCGCTCCTTCATCTTCGACTTGCGCCGCTGCCACGCCTCGCCGCCCAGACGGTCGAGCGTCGCGCCGTCCTCGCCCGAGCCGTAGCGGGTCAGGACTTCGAGATTCTCGACCGGCACGTACAGCTTGTCGCCGCCCGCATAGGACAAAGCGACGCAATCATGCGGGCTCTTGCCGACCGGGATCGAGGTCAGCCCCTCATAGCGGCCGATGCCATGATCCGAGTGGACGACCAGATCGCCGGGCGAGAGCGTCGCCAGCTCGGCCAGGAAAGCGTCGGCCGATTTGCGCCGCTTCTGCCGCCGCACCAGCCGGTCGCCGAGCATATCCTGCTCGGTCAACACCGCGATGCCCGGTGCTGTAAAGCCGTGATCGAGCGGCAGGACGACCAGCGCGACGCCGAAGCTCTTCGACGTATCGGCGATGCCCAGCGCCTCTTGCCAGGTCTCGGCCGCCTTGGCGCCCTTCAGCCCGTGATCCTTCAGCAGGCTGCCGAGCCGCTCGCGCGCGCCGACCGAATAGCTGGCGAGGACGGGCTTGCGGCCGTCCTTGCGCAGCGCCTCGACATGATCGACCACCGCCTCATAGATATTGGCGTGCGCCGCGCGTTCGGGGGCGAAGTCGCGCGCGCCGTCGACCTCGAAATCGAGGACGGTCTTGCTTTCGGGTTCATGGAAGGGCGAGACGAGGTGCGCGGTCGCGGCCTCCAGCCCTTCGTCCCATTCCTTGGTCGTCAGGTACAGCGCCTTGGCGGGCAGCGGGCGGAAGCTGCCCGGCTGCGCGGCCTCGGCGCGTTTGCGGTTCTCATAATAGTCGGCGATCGCATCGAACCGGCCGCTCGCCGCCGCGGCGACGCCATTGTCGCGCACCACCACTGCGCCGTCGCCCAGATGGTCGAACAGCGTCGAGAGCTTTTCCTCGAACAGCGGCAGCCAATGCTCCATGCCCGCCATGCGCCGCCCTTCGGACACCGCCTGATAGAGCGGGTCGCCCGTCGCCGTCGCGCCGAAGGTCTCGCGATAGCGGGTGCGGAATCGCTTGATCGACTCCTCGTCGAGCAAAGCCTCGGAGGCGGGGAGGAGGGTGAAGCCATCGACCCGGCCCGTCGTCCGCTGGTCGGCGGGGTCGAAGGTACGGACGCTCTCGATCTCGTCGCCGAAGAAGTCGAGGCGCAGCGCCTGTTCCTCGCCGCTGGGGAACAGGTCGACCAGGCCGCCGCGCACGGCGAACTCGCCCTGATCGTGCACCGTCTCCGTGCGGACATAGCCGTTCGCCTGGAGCAGCGCCGACAGCTTCTCCAGCCCGATCCGCTCGCCGGGGGCGAGGCGCGCGACCAGCTGGCGGATGCGGAACGGGGTCAGCACCCGCTGGGTCGCGGCGTTCGCCGTGGTCAGGACCAGCTGCGGCGTCTTGGGTTTGGCCTGAAGCCGGTGAAGCCCCGCGATCCGCTCGGCCATGACGCGCAAGGTGGGCGAGGCGCGGTCATAGGGCAGGCAGTCCCACGCGGGGATCTGCACGATCTCCAGCTCGGGCGCGAAATAGGTCGCGGTCGAGGCCAGCTCGCGCATCTGCGCTTCGTCGGCGCAGATGAAGACGGCTCGCGTCGTCGCGGCGCGCGACAGATCGGCGAGCAGCACCGGCAGGAACCCCGCCGGAACGCCCGACAGGGTCAGCGGGCTCTGGGCGGTCAGGATCGTCTTGATATCGGGCATGGGGTTCCGAAGCTGGGGTAAGGGCATGATATCGTCAGTTTTATTCACCCCTCCCCTTCAGGGGAGGGGGCGGGGGG
>DXIH01000148.1 GCA_019112965.1 Candidatus Sphingomonas excrementigallinarum
TCTACCCCCAATCCTAACTCCTGCCCCGTACGGCGCGGTCCTCGCGTCGGGTACGCTTCCTTATCGACAGCCTCGTTTCGCCGCGATCCTCGCCGACCGACGCCCTCCGACCATCCGGACCGATCATGCATCTGAAAGACCTCAAGAAGAAAACCCCCGCCGACCTCGTGCAGCTGGCCGAGGAATTGGGGGTCGAGAGCGCGTCCACGCTGCGCAAGCAGGACCTGCTATTCGCCATCCTGAAGGAGCAGGCGGAAAAGGGCGACCAGATCATGGGCCTGGGCACGATCGAGGTGCTGCCCGACGGTTTCGGCTTCCTGCGTAGCCCGGAAGCGAACTACCTCGCCGGTCCCGACGACATCTATGTCTCGCCCAACCAGGTCCGCAAGCATGGCCTGCGCACCGGCGACACCGTGGAAGGCGAGATCCGCGCGCCCAAGGATGGCGAGCGTTATTTCGCGCTGACCAAGCTGACGAGCGTCAATTTCGATGACCCGGAAGCCGTCCGCCATCGCGTCAATTTCGACAACCTGACCCCGCTCTACCCTGAGCAGAAGCTGATCCTCGACCCCGCCGACCCGACCCAGAAGGACAAGTCGGCGCGCGTCATCGACATCGTCTCTCCGCAGGGCAAGGGCCAGCGCACGCTGATCGTCGCGCCCCCGCGCGTGGGTAAGACGGTGATGCTGCAGAATATCGCCAAGGCGATCACTGACAACCACCCCGAAGTCTTCCTGATCGTCCTCCTGATCGACGAGCGTCCGGAAGAAGTCACCGATATGCAGCGCTCGGTGCGCGGCGAGGTCGTCTCCTCGACCTTCGACGAACCGGCGCAGCGCCACGTCCAGGTCGCCGAGATGGTGATCGAAAAGGCCAAGCGCCTGGTCGAGCACAAGAAGGATGTCGTCATCCTGCTCGACTCGATCACCCGTCTGGGCCGCGCCTATAACACCGTGGTCCCGTCCTCGGGCAAGGTGCTGACCGGCGGTGTCGACGCCAACGCGCTCCAGCGGCCCAAGCGCTTCTTCGGTGCGGCACGTAACATCGAGGAGGGCGGCTCGCTCTCGATCATCGCCACCGCGCTGATCGACACAGGCAGCCGCATGGACGAAGTCATCTTCGAAGAGTTCAAGGGCACCGGCAACTCGGAAATCGTCCTCGATCGCAAGGTCGCCGACAAGCGCATCTTCCCGGCGATGGATGTGGGCAAGTCGGGCACCCGCAAGGAAGAACTGCTGGTCGAGAAGGACAAGCTGTCCAAGATGTGGGTGCTGCGCCGCATCCTCATGCAGATGGGCACGATCGACTCGATGGAGTTCCTGCTCGACAAGATGAAGAACTCGAAGACCAACGAGGATTTCTTCGACTCGATGAACCAGTAAGGCGCGCGCCGGGGCTTCGGCCCCGCCGACGTTACGGTTTGATGGGTTCGCTGGCGGGAAATAGGCCCGCTTGCGAACCCATTTTCGTTTTGGGGCGTTAGCAGGCCCGATCCCACCCCCTTTCGGGATCGTGCCGGTCCAAGCACGGCACGGCCGCGTCGTTGCTTAACACGCGACGCGGCCAAACGGGGGTGGGTGGTTGTCCTTGCCGCCTACATATCCTCAACCTCCGTTCCGCCTGAGCGAAGTCGAAGGCCAAGGGAATCCTTGGCTAGCGATAGGGCGTGCACTTCGACTTCGCTCAGTGCGAACGGAGCTCGGTATTGTGGAAGACTTGGGTAACCCGGCCCTTACGGCCGGGTACGCCCGCCGCCCATGCCGCCCTGGCCGGGGCCAGCGCCCGGCGCGCCGACGGCACCGATGTTGCCGAACAGATCCTGGAAGAAACCGCGCTGGCGACCCAGGGTCGGGGTGGTCTTGCCATAGGGCGAGATGTCGGCGACCTGATCGACGCCCGCACGGCGGATCGTCGTGACGTTGCCCGCCTGGTCGAAGCTGATCTGCAGCGTGATCTGCGACACCGGATGCGGTAGGGTATAGCCCAGGTTACGGCTGTCGCGCGCGACATAATACCAGTCGCCGCCATTGAACTGGCTGGTGATCGTCGGCGTGCCCAGCGTCTGGAGCACCGACTGGCGATTGTCGACGCCCGGCTGGATCGAGTTGACGAGATCGGTGTCGACCACATAACCCTGATGCGACCGCAGCGGCGTACAGGCGCCCGCGGCCAGGGCCAGGCCGATCCCGAGGGCGGCGAGCCGGGTGGAAGAAACGCTCATCATCATCTCCGGGCCGGGTGATCGGCCGCACTACGCGGGTGTCAGCACTGGCGATCGATCCGCTCGACCGTCGCCCCCTCGATATGCGAAGGGAAGGGCGCGCACAAGCATGGCGCGGTGATGATCGTGCAGGATAAAGGGGAGGGGCGGATGGCCTCAGGCTGGCTGAAGCGGACGATCGCACGCTATTTCGGACGCGACGGGGATGCGGCGTTGCCGCTGTACAATGCCGTGGTGCTGCACGCGCGCGAACCGCATTGGTATCTGGACGGTGGGGTGCCCGACACGGTCGATGGCCGGTTCGACATGATCGCCGCGATCCTCTCGCTTGTCCTGATCCGGCTGGAGGCGCTGCCTGAAGGAACCGAGATGGCGGCGCGGCTGACCGAACGCTTCGTCACCGACATGGACGGGCAGCTGCGCGAACTGGGCATCGGCGACATCGTGGTCGGCAAGCATATCGGCCGGATGATGGCGATGCTGGGCGGGCGCCTGACCGCCTATCGCGAGGGGCTGGCCGGGGATGCGGCGGCGATGGACGCCGCGTTGCTGCGCAACCTGTATCGCGGCGAGGCGCCCGCCGATCCGCAAGCACTTGTCCATGTTCGCGAGGCGCTTCGCACCCTACATGGACGATTGGCGGACGTTTCGCTCGTCCGACTCACCCTTGGAGAATTGCCGTGACCCCCGAATGGAGCCGCCCCGAAAAGATCGACACGATCGGCGAGCGTGAAAAGCCGGTGTCGATCGACACCACGCCCGACGAACGCCGGGCGCTGGCCGGGCGGTTCGGGTTGCTGTCGGTCGATGCGCTGTCCGCGGATCTGGTCGTGCGGCGCGATGCGGCGGGTATCCTGGTCACCGGCACGGTGCGCGGCGCGGTGGTGCAGCCCTGTTCGGTGACCGGCGACCCGGTCCCCGCCAAGATCGACGAGCCGGTCGCGCTGCGCTTCGTCGAGCCTTCCAGTCACGGTACGGACGAGGAAATTGAACTGTCCGAGGATTCGCTCGACACCATCGAGATCGAGGGCGGCACGATCGACTTGGGCGAGGCGGCGGCCGAAACCATGGCGCTGTCGCTCGATCCCTTTCCGCGCAGCCCCGAGGCGGCGGCGACTCTGAAGGAAGCGGGCGTCATCAGCGAGGAGGAAGCCGGGTCGCTCGGCGCGCTGTCAGGGTTGAAGGCGATGCTCGAAGGCAATAAGTGACCTGTTCCTCCCCAAGCTCGCTTGGGGAGGGGGACCGCCGGGCGCCAGCCCGTGGGTGGAGGGGCAGGCGGTTTAAGGCGTATCCGGCCCCAGCGTCGGGTCCAGGTCGCGTGGCCGAATGAACGCGACCAACGCTGCGCTATGGGCCCGCGCCTCCGCCCAGCGATCGACCGGCAGTGTCATCTGCGCCACAGTCGCGGTCGGATATTTGTCCTCGACCCGTTCCCGCAATTCCCCGTCCAGCGTCAGGTCGAGCACCAGATCCTCCAGCCCCGGATTGTGGCCGACCATCAAAACATGGTCCGCGTCATCGGGCAGCGCCTGGACCAGATCGAGCAGGGTGGCGGCGGAGGCAAGGTACAGCGCGCGGTTCCAGACCGGCTCTAGAGTCCGGCCATAACCGCTCCACACCTCGTCCAATGTCTCGATCACGCGGATGGCGGGAGAGGCGAGGACATGGTCGAAGGTGAACCCTTCCGCCTTCATGTGCCGCCCGATCATCTCCGCCGCGCGCCGTCCTTTGGCGTTGAGCGGCCGGTCGAAATCGCGGGCGACCGGATCGTCCCAGCTCGACTTGGCATGGCGAAGCAGCGTCAGCGTCTTCATCGGATCGGCGTCTCCGTCGCGGCGGCTGGCAGGGTTTCGTGCTTGCCATGCCCTATCGCCGCGTCCGAGGAAAGCCGCCCCGCGACCCGCGCGACCGCTTCATCCAGGGTTACGCGCGAAATCGAGACACCCGGCGGAAAGGCATCGAGCAATCGCGACGGCATGGCGGCGGACAGCAGCACGAACGCGCCACGATCGTCGGCGCGCCGGATCAACCGTCCGAATGCCTGCGCCAGCCGCGCCCGCACGATCCGGTCGTCATAGGCGCTGCCGCCGCCCGCCAGCTTGCGCGCGGCGTGCAACACCGTCGGCTTGGGCCAAGGCACACCCTCCATCACCACCAGCCGCAGCGAAGAGCCGGGCACGTCCACCCCGTCGCGCAGCGCGTCGGTGCCAAGCAGCGAGGCGGACGGATCGTCGCGGAAGATATCCACCAGCGTGCCGGTGTCGATCGGATCGACATGCTGGGCATGGAGCGCCAGCCCGTCGCGCGCCAGCCGGTCGGCGATCCGACCATGCACGCCCCGCAACCGGCGGATCGCGGTGAACAGCCCCAGCGTCCCGCCCTTGGCCGCCGCGATCAGCCGGGCATAGGCATTGGCGAGCTGGGGAATGTCGCCGCGCTTCACATCGGTGACAACCAGCACCTCGGCGCGGTTGGGATAGTCGAACGGGCTGGCCGCGACGAAATGGGCGGGCCCGCGCGCCAGATGCGGGGCCCCCGTCCGCGCCTCCGCCACGTCCCAGTCGCCCCCGGCGCGCAATGTGGCCGAGGTGATGAGCGCGCCATGCGCGGGCTTCAGCACGATCTCGGCAAAGGGGCGGGTGGGGTCGAGCCAGTGGCGATGCAGGCCGATGTCATATTCGCGCCCCTCCACCCGGTCGACCGCCAGCCAGTCGACGAAGTCGGGATCGACCGGCCCGCCGATCCGCGCCAGCAGCGACAGCCACGCCGCCACCGTCTCCGCGCGCCAGCCGAGCGAGGCGATCGCGCCCTCCACCCGCGCGCGCGCCTGCCCGTCGAGCCAGTCGGGGGCTTCCTGCAACACCGCCTCCAGCCTCTGGCCGAGCGTCACCAGCGGGCGCAGCAGTGCGTCGAGCGCCTGGGCGGCGGGCCCGGCGGCTTCGATCAGCGCGGGCGAGGGGTCGGCAAGTTCGGTTTCCAGCCCATAGCCCGCATCGCCCGGCTGTTCGGCGCGGGCAAAGGCCAGGCCGCGCACCGCCGCGAGCAACGTCTCGATCGGGCCGAAGGGCTGGCCCTCCGCCAGTCGCCCGAGCCAGCCTTCGCTCGCCAGTGCCTGGGCGGCTTGCACCGCATCGCCGATCGCGCGGTTGCCGCCTTCGTCATAGCTGGCGACGTCGGACAGCCGCGCGGCGAGGCCCCGGCGACGCCCGCGCGATCCGGCTTCGGGGCCGAGTATCCAACGGCGCAGCTCGATCGTCTCGGACCCCGTCAGCGCGGTGGCGAACATCGAGTCCGCCGCGTCGAACAGGTGATGGCCCTCGTCGAAGACATAGCGGGTCGGCCGTGTCTGCGTCTCGCGCCCGCGCGCCGCGTTGACCATGACCAGCGCATGATTGGCGATGACGATGTCGGCCTGCACCGAGGCGCGGGCGGCGCGCTCGATGAAGCATTTCCGGTAATGCGGGCAGCCCGCATAGACGCACTCGCCGCGCCGGTCGGTCAGCGCGGCCGAGCCGTTGCGGCGGAACAGCGTCGTCAGCCAGCCGGGCAGGTCGCCGCCGACCATATCGCCGTCGCTGCTATAGGCCGCCCAGCGCGCGACCAGTTGCGCCAGCACCGCCGCGCGTCCGGCGAAGCCGCCTTGCAACGCATCCTCCAGATTGAGCAGGCAGAGATAATTCTCCCGCCCCTTGCGGGTGACGACGCGTTCCTTGCGCAGTACTTCGTCGGGAAAGATGCGCGCGGTCTCGCCGCTCAGCTGGCGTTGCAGCGCCTTGGTATAGGTGGATATCCACACCGCGCCGCCCGCCCGCTCGGCCCAGAGGCTGGCGGGGGCGAGATAGCCCAGCGTTTTGCCGATGCCGGTGCCCGCTTCGGCCAGCACCATATTGGGCGTGTCGCGCACCGCGCGGGGGGCGAAGGCGGCGGTGACTGCGGCGGCATAGGCGCGCTGGCCGGGGCGTTCCTCCGCGCCCTCGCCGGTCAGGTGGCGCAGCCGGTCCTCGGCATCGGCGGGCGGCAGGTCGATGGTGCGCGGGGCGGGGCGGGGGGCGTCCTCTTCCCATTCGGGCAAGGCGCTGAACAGCCATCGCTCGTTGCGCTCGGGCCTAGTCAGGCGGGGCCCGATCAGCGGGGCCCAGGGCCAGCGGAGTCTGGCGAGGCTCTGCGCGGCGGTCCATGCCCCCTCTCGCTCGGGCCAGGCCCCGTCGGGAGTGGCGAGCAAAGTCGCAGTCGCGCGAAGGAGAAAGGCCGCCACCTCTGAATCGTTCTCCGGCGGCTCCAGTCCACAGGCGCGGGCGAGACCATGGGGCGTCGGCACGGTGAAGCGGGCAGGGCGTAGGAATGCGAAGAGTTCGAGGATGTCGAGACCGGAGAGTTCGGCATAGCCCAGCCGCTGGCCGATCAGGGGCGCGTTGAGCAGGATGACCGGGGTTTCGGATGCCAGCCCGATCGCTTCGCCGCGCGAGACGGCGCGGGTCTGGCCCTGGCTCGAAATCCACACGCCGCTGTGGCTGGCATGAAGGGCGGGGTGGGGGAGTGCGGTCACTCTGTTGATTTGGGGGAGTGGGAACAGGTTGGCAACGGGGCGTGGGGGATTTCCTATCTTACGCGCCGAATGATCTGGGGCGGCGGGGCCCTCCCCAAACCCCTCCCGCCTGCGGGAGGGGCTTACCGCGTGAGGCGCGCATTCCGTTCTATTAAAGCACGCCCCTCCCGCAGGCGGGAGGGGATGGGGGAGGGAAAGCCCCACAGGATCATACTCCTGTTCCACGTGGAACAAGTTCACCCTGTTGATAACCCCGTGCACAAAACCGGCACAATGCAAAACCCATTGTGCATCACGCCCCGGCTTGCCAGAGCATCACCATGACAGACGAACTCCGCTCCACCGCTTTCGAGTCCAAGGCCTGGCCCTATGAGGAGGCTCGCAAGCTCCTCAAACGCTATCCCGACGGCAAGCCGGGTGGCGAGCCGATCCTGTTCGAGACGGGCTATGGTCCCTCGGGCCTGCCGCATATCGGCACGTTCAACGAAGTGCTGCGCACCACCATGGTCCGCAACGCCTTCCACGCGCTATCGGATCAGAAGACGCGGCTGATCGCCTTTTCGGACGATATGGACGGCCTGCGCAAGGTGCCGGATAATGTGCCGAACCAGGAGATGCTCCGCGAACATCTTGGCAAGCCGCTGACCCAGGTGCCCGATCCGTTCGAGAAGTTCGACAGCTTCGCGGCGCACAACAACGCACTGTTGCGCCAGTTTCTCGACCGGTTCGGCTTCGACTATGAATTCGCCTCGTCGACCGAATACTATACCTCGGGTCGGTTCGACGACGCGCTCCGGCTGGTGCTGAGGCATTATCAGGGCATCCAGGACGTGATGCTCCCGACGCTCCGCGCCGAGCGCCGCGCCACCTATTCGCCCGTCCTGCCGATCAGCCCCAAGTCGGGCATCGTACTCCAAGTGCCGGTCGAGGTGGTCGACGCCGAAGCCGGGCTGATCGCGTTCGAGGATGAGGGCGAGCGGATTGTCCAGTCGGCGCTGGGTGGCCTGTCCAAGCTGCAATGGAAGGTCGACTGGGCGATGCGCTGGGTCGCGCTGGGCGTGGATTACGAGATGGCGGGCAAGGACCTGATCGACTCGGTCACCCAGTCGTCGAAGATCGCCCGCGTGCTCGGCGGCCGTCCGCCCGAGGGCTTCAACTATGAGATGTTCCTCGACGAGCATGGCGAGAAGATCTCCAAGTCCAAGGGCAATGGCCTCAGCCTCGATCAGTGGCTGACCTATGGGCCGGAGGAGAGCCTGGCCTTCTTCGCCTATCGCGAGCCGAAAAAGGCCAAGCAGCTGCACATGGGCGTCATCCCGCGTGCGGTGGACGAATATTGGCAGTTCCGGGTCAACTATCCCAACCAGTCGCTCAAGGAGCAGCTGGGCAATCCGGTGCACCATATCCATGACGGCAAGCTGCCCGAGGGTGAGTTGCCGGTGACGTTCGGCCTGCTGCTCAACCTGGTCGGGGTGATGGGCGAGGCGACTAAGGATCAGGTCTGGGGCTATCTCGCCAATTATGTGCCGGAAGCGTCGGCCGAGAAGTACCCGGAACTCGACCGGCTGATCGACCATGCGCTGGCCTATGCCCGCGATTTCGTCGCGCCGACGCTCCAGCGCCGTGCGCCCGAGCCGCAAGAGGCCGAGGCTCTGCGCCAGCTGGACACGCAGCTCGCGGCGCTTCCGGTGGGGGCGACGGCTGAGGACATCCAGAACATCGTCTATGAGATCGGCAAGACCGATGCCTTCCCGTCGCTGCGCGACTGGTTCAAGGCGCTGTACGAGACACTGCTGGGTTCGGCGCAGGGCCCGCGCATGGGCAGCTTCATCGCGCTTTACGGTGTAGATAACAGCCGCAAGCTGATCGCCGAGGCGCTGGCCAAGGCATAAGCCGTCGTCATTGCGAGGAGCGGAGCGACGCGGCAATCCAGCGTCTGGGTTGATCGCCCTGGATTGCTTCGCTCCGCTCGCAATGACGGAGAAGGGGGGAGCGGCTTGCTCCCCCCTTTTTCATATCAGCGGAGGTTTTCCGCAAAGAACGCCATGGTGCGTTCGTCCGCCAGCTTGGCCGACTCTTCGGAACGGCGCTGACCGAACTCGGTCGCGAAGCCGTGATCTTCGCCCGCATAATCGTACAGCGTGACCTTGGGATGGTCATCCAGCCCCTCGTGCATCCGCTTCTGCGCATCCTTGTCGACGAAGTGATCTTCCTCGGGGATATGGAGCAGCACGGGCTTGGCGATCGCCTGCTTCTCGCCGAGCAGGCCGTCGATGCCGACGCCGTAATAGCCGACACTGGCATCCACATCGGTGCGCGCCGCGGTCATGAAGGCCAGCCGCCCGCCCAGACAATAGCCGACGACGCCGACCTTGGTGTCGGCACCATATTCGTCACGGATCGCCTTGATCGTCGCCTCAATATCGCGAATGCCGCCGTCCTGGTCGAACTTCCCCATCAGGTCGAGCGCCTGTTGCATCTCGTTGGGGACGTCCGGGTCGAGTTCGATGCCGGGCGCGATCTTATGGAAAAGATCGGGTGCGACGGCCAGATAGCCCGCCTCGGCCAGCGTGTCGCACTTGCGGCGGATGCCGGCATTCACGCCGAAGATTTCCTGGATGACGATGATCGCGGCTTTGGGGCTTCCCTCCGGCTCGGCATAATAGGCGTTGAACTGGCCTTCGCCGAACGCGGCGGCGATGGTCTTGGTGGCAGTCATGCGGGTCTCCTGTGGTCGTCGCGACCATAACGCCTTATGCCGCACTTGGTCGCGTGATGGAGAATGGCGCATGAAAGTGAATGTGGAAATCGACTGCACGCCCGAAGAGGCGCGCCGCGCCATGGGCCTGCCCGACCTGACGCCGATCCATGAACGCTATGTCCAGATGATGCTCGACACGATGCAGTCGGGGGTGAAGCCCGAGATGATCGAGGCGATGATGCGCAACTGGGCCCCGATGGGGGAGGCGGGCATGACCATGTGGCGCCGCATGTTCGAGGGGCAGAAGGGCTGATCCTGTCATGACCGACACGATCTTCGCCGTCTCCAGCGGACAGCCGCCCGCCGCCATCGCGGTGATCCGGGTCAGCGGCCCGGCGGCCTTTGCGGCGGCCGAGCGGCTGGGTGGGCCTCTGCCCGAGCCGCGTCGGGCCAGCCTGCGCACCTTGAAGGACGGGGCGGGGGCGGTGCTGGATTCGGCCTTGCTGCTGCGGTTTCCTGGACCTGCGACCGCGACGGGCGAGGATCTGGTCGAGCTGCATTGCCATGGCGGGCGGGCGGTGGTCGCGGCGGTGGAGGCGGCGCTGGCGGCGCTTCCCGGCATCCGTCGTGCCGAGCCGGGCGAGTTCACCCGCCGCGCCCTGCTCAACGGCCGGATCGATCTGGCCGAAGCGGAGGGGCTGGCCGATTTGCTGGAGGCGCAGACCGAGCGGCAGCGACGCGCGGCGATGGCCGCCGTCGAGGGGCGGGTGAGCCAGGAAGTGCGCGGCTGGATGGACCGGCTGGCGATGCTGTCGGCGATGATCGAGGCGATGCTCGACTTCGCCGAAGAGGATGACGTGCCGCTCGATGCGGCGGCGGTGGCGCGGATCAAGGATGCGATGCACGCGCTCGCCATCGCCATGCTGGAGGTGGTCGAGCGGCCCTCGGTCGATCGGCTTCACGACGGCATTCGCGTGGTGCTGGCCGGGCCGCCCAATAGCGGGAAGTCGACGCTGCTGAACCTGCTGGTCCAGCGCGAGGCGGCGATCGTCTCGCCGATCGCGGGCACGACGCGCGACCGGATCGAGGCCAGCGTGCTGCGCGGCGGGGTGGCCTATGTGCTCACCGACACCGCCGGGCTGGCCGAGGATACCGACGATGTGATCGAGGCGATCGGCGTGACCCGTGCGCAGGAGGCGATCCTGCAGGCGGACATCCTGTTGTGGATGGCCGACGCGCCCCCGCCGCGTGCCGATGCGATCTGGCTCCATTCGCGGGCCGATCTGCCGGGGCGAGACGGCTTGCCCGAGGGACGGCGGCTGGCGGTAAGGCGCGACGATCCGGCCAGCGTGGCGGCGGTCTGGGACGCCGTGGCCGGGGCGGCGGCGTCATTGCTCCCGCGCGAGGATGCGGTCGGCTTCAAGCGGCATCAGCAGGATCAGTGCCGCCGTGCGGCCAATGCGCTGATCGCCGCGCCGACCGACGATGTGCTGCTGATGGCCGAGGAGCTGCGTGTCGCCCGGCAGGCCCTCGCCGAAGTGCTGGGCGTCAGCGCGACGGAGACGATGCTCGACGCGCTGTTCGGGCGGTTCTGCCTCGGCAAGTGAGTGTTCCACGTGGAACGTTAACCATGCTTGGCTTTGACGCTGCCCGCCCGTTCCGGTAGGGCAGGGGCATGTTTGATGTCGTAGTGATCGGTGGCGGTCACGCGGGAACCGAGGCCGCTGCGGCGGCTGCGCGCCGGGGTGCGCGGACGGCCCTTTTGTCCTTCGATCGTCATGGCCTGGGCGCCATGTCCTGCAATCCGGCGATCGGCGGATTGGGGAAGGGCCATATCGTGCGCGAGGTCGATGCCTTTGACGGGCTGATCGGTCGCGCGGCCGATCAGGGTGCGATCCATTACCGGATGCTCAACCGGAGCAAGGGCACCGCCGTTCAGGGCCCGCGCGTCCAAGCCGACCGGCGGCGCTATGCTGGGGCGATCCAGGCGATGCTCGCCGCGCAATCCAATTTGACCATCGTCGAGGGCGAGGCCGAAGCACTCGTTCTCGATGGCGAGCGCGTGGCCGGGGTGCAGCTGGGCGACGGCAGCATCCTGTCGGCGCGTGCGGTGGTGCTGGCGACCGGGACGTTCCTGGGCGGACGGTTGTTCCGGGGCGAGGAGCGGCATGTGGGCGGGCGGATCGGCGAGCGCGCCGCGACCCGGATGGCCGAGCAGCTTCGCGCACTGGGCCTGCCCATGGCGCGGATGAAGACCGGCACGCCGCCGCGTCTCGATGGCCGGACCATCGACTGGGCGAAGCTGGAAGAGCAGCCCTCCGACACCGATCCCTGGACCATGTCGCCGATGACGGCGGCCCGGCCACTGCCGCAGATCGCCTGTGCGATCACCCGGACGACCGAAGAGACCCATGCGATCATCGCGGCGGCCTTCCACCGCTCGCCGCTGTTCACCGGCGCGATCGAAGCGAATGGCCCGCGCTACTGCCCGTCGATCGAGGACAAGATCAAACGCTTCGCCGACCGCGACAGCCACCAGATCTTCCTGGAGCCGGAGGGGCTGGACGATCCTTTGGTCTATCCCAACGGCCTGTCGACCTCGCTGCCAACCGATGTGCAGGCGGCGATGATCGCCTCCATGCCGGGGCTGGAGCGCGCGGTCATCACGCTGCCCGGCTATGCGGTGGAATATGACCATATCGATCCGCGCGCGCTCGACGCCCGGCTGGCGCTGGGGGCGCTGGCGGGGGTGTTCTGCGCAGGGCAGATCAACGGCACGACCGGCTATGAGGAAGCGGCGGGGCAGGGGCTGATCGCCGGGCTCAATGCGGCCGCCCATGCATGTGATCTCTCCCCGGTGATCCTCGACCGCGCATCAAGCTATCTGGGCGTGATGATCGACGATCTGGTGCTGCAGGGCGTGACCGAGCCGTATCGTATGCTGACCGCGCGGGCCGAGTATCGTCTTTCGCTACGCGCTGACAATGCCGAGACGCGGCTGGGCGGAATTGCCGAGGCCGCTGACTGTCTGTCGCCCAAACGGCTGGCACATCGACGGCGGCGACAGGAGCAACAAGCGACGTTGCGGGAGCGGCTGTCCGTGGTGCGTACCGCGTCCGACGTGGCGCGCGGCGGGGCAGCCATCGCGCAGGATGGCGCCCGGCGGACGGCCTATGAGTGGCTGCGCTTCGACGGCGTGACGCTCGCGCATGTCGCCCCCGACGCGGCCGAAGGGTGCGACCCGGCCGTGGTTGCGGAGACGCTGGAGGACGCGCGTTACGCTCCCTATGTCGAACGGCAGGCGGAAGAGGTTGCCCGGCTCCGCGCCGATGAGCAGATCCTGTTATCGCCTGCGCTCGATTACGCCGCCATCCCCGGCCTGTCGCAGGAGATGATCGACCGGCTCACCCTCGCGCGTCCCGCCACGCTGGCGGCGGCTTCGCGCATTCGCGGCATCACCCCCGCTGCTTTGTCGGCAGTGCTTCTCTACGCTCGAAAGGTCGCCGCATGAACGAGGATCAGGCCCGCGACTGGGCGGTCGAGCGCTTCGGCGAAGATGCTGCGGCCCGGATCGACTGGTTCCTGGACCGGGTGGTCGTCGAAAACGACCAGCAGAATCTCATCTCGCCTTCCACCATCGGCACGATCTGGAGTCGTCATGCGGTCGACTCGGCGCAGTTGATTCCATTGGCCGACCGGGCCGATGGGCAGTGGATCGATATCGGCACCGGCGGTGGTTTTCCGGGCATGATCGTCGCGATCGCCTGGCCCGGCCGCGTGGCCCTTGTCGAGCCCCGCAAGAAGCGGGCGGAGTTCCTGCAGGAATGTGTCGACGGGCTGGGCATGGGGGACCGGGTGACGGTCCATGCCGCCAAGATCGAAGCGGTACCGCTCCAGGCCGATATTATTTCTGCTCGTGCGGTGGCGACAGTCGAAAATCTTTTGCGCGCGGCCGTCCACTGCGGCAAACAGGAGACGCGGTGGCTGCTGCCGCGCGGCCGCCTGGACGAGCGCGAAATCAAGACCCTCAAGCGGCAATGGCGCTTCGTGTTTCACGTGGAACATAGCATCACGTCGGCGGAATCGTCGATCGTGATCCTCGACCGAGTAGAGGCCCGATGATCTGCGTTGCCATCGCGAACCAGAAGGGTGGGGTGGGCAAGACCACCAGCGCCATCAACCTTGCCACCGCGCTGGCGGCGACCGGCCTGAACGTCCTGCTGATCGACCTCGATCCACAGGGCAATGCCTCGACGGGTCTGGGCATTCCCAACAGCCAGCGGATGTTCTCCAGCTATCATGTCCTGCTGGGCGAAGCGCGGATCGACGATGCGGTGGTGCATAGCCAGGTGCCGCGTCTCGACGTGGTGCCCGCGACGGTCGATCTGTCGGGCGCCGAGCTGGAGCTGGTCGATTTCGAAAATCGGACGCACCGGCTGGACCATGCGCTGCGGCGAACGCAGGGCAATTGGGATATCGTGCTGGTCGACTGCCCGCCCTCGCTCGGGCTGCTGACGATCAATGCGATGGTCGCGTCCGATTCGCTGTTCGTGCCGCTGCAATGCGAGTTCTTCGCGCTGGAGGGGTTGTCGCAACTTTTGACCACGGTCGAGCGGATCCGCGCGCGGTTCAATCCGGGCTTGGCGATCCTGGGTGTGGCCTTGACGATGTATGACCGGCGCAACCGGCTGACCGACCAGGTGTCGGCCGATGTCCGCGCCGTTTTGGGGGGTGTAGTGTTCGATACGGTGATTCCGCGCAACGTCCGGCTGTCGGAGGCGCCCAGCCATGGTCTGCCCGCACTGATTTATGACCATCGCTGCGTGGGCAGCCAGGCCTATATCGCACTGGCGCGGGAGATGATCGCGCGGCTGCCGCTCGGCACCCAGCCGGGGGCGGCGGCAGCATGAGCGGTGACACGACTGCCAAACGGCCGCGTCCCGGCCTGGGTCGCGGCCTTGGGGCATTGCTCGGCGATATCGCGCGCGAGGCCCCGATCCGTCCCGGCGATCAGCCGACGCCGGGTGGCGTACGCATGCTGCCGGTTGGCTCGCTGCAACCGCATCCCGACCAGCCGCGTCGCCATTTCGAGGAGGCCGCACTCGACGAACTCGCCGCCTCGATCGCGGCGCGCGGGCTGATTCAGCCGATCGTCGTCCGGCCGCATGGCAAGGACTATCAGATCGTCGCGGGCGAGCGCCGCTGGCGTGCGGCGCAGCGTGCACGCCTGCATGAGGTGCCGGTTGTCGTCCGCGATTTCGATGATGCCCAGACGCTCGAAGTCGCGCTGATCGAGAATATCCAGCGGCAGGACCTGAACGCGATCGAAGAAGCGCAGGCCTATCAGCGGCTGGCCGGTGAGTTCGGCCATACCCAGGAGGCGCTGGCCAAGATCGTCCACAAGTCGCGCAGCCATGTCGCCAATCTGCTGCGCCTGCTCGAACTGCCCGACACCGTGCAGGGGCAGGTCGTCAGCGGGGCGCTGTCGATGGGCCATGCGCGGGCACTGCTCGGTGCCAATGAGGTCGAGGCGCTGGCCGATCAGGTGATCGCGCGCGGCCTGAGCGTTCGCGAAACCGAGAAGCTGACCCGCGAGGCCAAGGGGGGTGGTCGCAAGGGTTCGGACGGTGCGGAAAAGAGCGGCGCCAAGGGGCCGGGGGGGCAGGATGCTCCCGATGCCGACATCGCCGCATTGGAAGGCCAGCTTGCCGACCTGCTCGGCCTGTCGGTGCGCATCGCGCATGGCGAGAAGGGGGGCACGCTGACCCTCAGCTATTCGACGCTCGACCAGCTCGACATGGTGTGCCAGCGACTGACAGGTGAGGGGATTTGAAAGGGATACGCAAGAGCCCTGTTGGGTCCGGCGCAATTCTCTTTTGATTTTTGACGGGGGCTGATCCCGCCCCCACGCTCCGTTCACGCTGAGCGAAGTCGAAGCGCACGCCCGGCGCTATGCCATAGGCGCCATTCCCGTGGCCTTCGACTTCGCTCAGGCTGAACGGAGAGTAGCCTTAGAGTCGGACTCGATCACGTTTGCACATAGCCTGAATGGCGGAGGTAGTTTGCGCATTCGGCGGGTTGGAAGCGTTCAAGGATGCGCTTGAGGGCTGCGAGGATGGCGTCGAAGGAGCGCGGCGCATTGCGGCGGAGCAGCGCCTTGATCTTGGCGAAGGCCTGCTCGATGGGATTGAAGTCAGGGCTGTAGGGCGGAAGGTAGAGTAGGCCCATGCCTGCATCCTCAAGGCATTGCCGGATGCCGTCGACCTTGTGGGCGGCCAGGTTGTCGCAGACCACGATGCTGCCGGGCGGCAGTTCGGGGATGAGGTGATCGGTCAGCCATTGCTGGAAGATGCGACCGGTCATCGGCGTATCGATCAGCATCGGCGCGGCGATGCCGTCGTGGCGCAGGCCGGCGACGAAGGTGGACGTCATCCAGTGTCCGTGTGGTGCCTCGCCGAGTAGCGGCTTGCCCTTGAGGCCCCAGCCGCGCAGCCGGGTCATGCTGGTGGTCGTTCCTGTTTCGTCGACGAACACCAGCGACGTGAAATCGAGCCCGGCCTGTGCGGCGCGCCAGACCTCGCGCGCGACCGCGACATCCGGCCGGTCCTGCTCAGTCGCGAAGATGGTCCTTTTTTTTGTGCCGCAGCCCCAGCTTGCGCACCGTCCGCCAGACGCTCGCATAACTGACCTCGATACCGCGCCCGGCCAGCTCGCTCCTGACTTCGCCCAGCGTCAGTTCCGGCACCTCAGCCAGCCGCTCGCCGATCCAGCCCGCCTGCTCCAGCAGCTTGGAGCGCCGGTCGCCACCCATCGGTCGTGCGGCATGGCTGCTCTCGCTCCGGTAGCGACGCCACCAATTGCCCGCCGTGCTCGGTGCCACGTCGAACGCGGCGCCTACCTCCCGGCAGTTCCGGCCCAAGGCCATCGCCGCAACCACCCGCTTGCGCAGGTCATCCGAGTACGCCTTGCCCATCCATGCCAGCCTCCGATCCGGCCAGCATCTTGAATCAAGAAATCACCCCCGTGTGAACCCCCGATTCAACTTGGTCGAGTTCGACTCTAGGGCCGATCGACGTTCAATTGGAATGCCAAATATTCCTCCCCTGCAAGGGGAGGAATGACGTGAATGTCGATTCGGCCTAGAACCCCAGTTCGCGCCGGACATCCTCATAATCCTGCGCGATCGCGGCGACGCCGATGTCCCGCAGTCTTTGGTCATGGCCGATCGCGCAGTGCGTGCCCATGCACATGCCGATGACATGGCCGCCGCTCGCCACCGCGCCGGTCGCACCGACGGGGGAATCCTCCAGGATCGCGCAATCCTCGATCCGCACACTCAGCTGCTTGGCGGCGTAGAGATAAAGGTCGGGGGCGGGCTTGCCGTGCGTGACATGCTCGCGCCCGCTATAGATATGCTCACCGAACAGCTCGCGCAGCCCGATATGGCGTAGATGGCGGTCGATCCAGACGGTCGGGCTGGACGAGACGATCGCCTTGGGAAAATCGGCGGGGAGCGACTTTACGAACGCCACCGCGCCATCGATCGCGCCCACGCCTTCCGCCATGGCGCGGACGTCCTCGGCGCGGCGGGCTTCGTAGAAGCTCTCGGGCAGGGTGTGACCGATCCGCCCCTCGATCGCCGCGATGAAGTCCTTGCCCGCCAGCCCCATATAATGGTGCATCGCTTCTTCGGGCGTATGCGGATGGCCGTTGGCGGTCAGCCATTCGCCGAGGTGCCGATTGCCCTCATATTCGCTGTCGATCAGGACGCCGTCGAAATCGAACAGGAGCGCGGCGAAGCGACTCATGCCCGCGCCCCGAACAGCGCGCTGCCGATGCGGACATGGCTGGCGCCCAGCATCGCGGCGACCTCATAATCCTCGGACATGCCCATGCTGAGCTTTTCCAGCCCCAGTTCGCGCGCCATCTTGGCGAGCAGCGCGAAATAGGGGGCGGCGTCCAGCCCGTGTGGTGGGATCGCCATCAGGCCGATAATGGGAAGCCCGGCATCGCGCGCCGCCGCCAGCATGGCGGGGGCTTCGCCGATGGCACAGCCACCCTTCTGATCCTCGTCCCCGATATTCACCTGAAGGAAGCAGTCGGGCCGCTTGCCACTCTCGTCCATCGCCTCAGCCAGCGCGGCGATCAGCGACGGGCGGTCGACGGTGTGGATCACGTCGAACAGTTCGACCGCATCGACGGCCTTGTTCGATTGAAGCTGGCCGATCAGGTGCAGTTCGACGCCCGGATAGGCCACGCGCAGATCGGGCCATTTGGCGGCGGCCTCCTGCACCCGGTTTTCGCCGAAGACACGGTGCCCGGTGTCGAGCAATGGGCGGATCGTGTCGGCATCATGGGTCTTCGACACCGCGATCAGGGTCGGGGTCGCGTGCTTCCCCAGCTTGGCAGCGTGCTGAAGCTGGGCGGAGACGGTGGCAAGGCGGGAAACGCTGTCGTCGGTCATGCCCGGCGCTATAATGCCCCCGATGGCCGACCGATACCCCGTGACATGGCTGATGACCGACGAGCGGTTGGGGGAGGGGCTTTGGACCGCGTTGCGCAGACTGCCGCCGGGTTCGGGGGTGGTGTTCCGCCATCACGCGACTCCCCCGGCCGAGCGGCGGGCGATCCACCGCCGGGTCTGGCGAATCACCAGGGCACGGGGATTGGTGCTGCTGGTGGCCGGAGGGAGTTTGTCGGGAGACGGCGTGCACAAGGCGGGGCGGGGCGGAGTACTGCGAAGCTGGCCCGCGCATGACCCGGCGGAAGCGATGGCGGGATGGAAGGCTGGGGCCGACCTCTTGTTCGTCTCGCCGCTATTCCCGACCCGCTCGCACCCGGGTGCTCCGGCATTGGGTCCGGCAGGAGCGGCGAGAATCGGACGTGGGCTCGGCCTGCCGCGAATCGCACTGGGAGGCATGAACGCGCGGCGCTTCCGCCGAATGCGCGGGCCCTTTCATGGCTGGGCCGCGATCGATGCCTGGGGCGGCTAAGGCCGATCCTGTCCGCTGGCCGGGGGCGCCAGCCGGAATGCAACCTTGAGGTCCCGAATGCCGACCGGCGCTACGTCCGAAGACTCGCTGTGCGGCGGCGCGATGGAGAGTTTGACGGCGGCAATCTTGCAAGCCGCTTCGTCCACCGCATCGCCACCCGATTCGACCATCTCGCATTAGGTCACACGACCCTTGGCATTGAAATAGAGGCGCGCTGTGACCGGCGCGGGCGGCGGAGGTAGCGTCAGCATGAGCTTGAGGACAGGTGATATTGCGGCGGATCCTATCGACCAGGCTATCATCTCGCGATGGGTGCCGCTGACGGGGGAGCCGTTCGTATTGAGCGCGGGCGCAAAACGGGCTTTGCGGCGGAGCAGGGCGCAGGTTCCCGTATCCAGCGCCGTCGATCCGCTGCTTTCGGTCACGGCGCAGTTGGTCACGCGACCGTAATCGTCAACGGCCAGAAGCATGCTGGCGATTCCGCTCTCATCCTGCCGAGCGGCCCGGGCGGGATAGTCATCCGGCTGAACCATCGTGGTCTGGTTCAGCAGACGGGGTGGTTGCGCAAGCGATGCGGGGTGTTGAGCCACCAAGGCCAGAACCGTCGGAAAGATCATGACGTCACCCCGACCCACCCAGCTCGAGCGATTTTAGAAGCGGAAGGCCGTTCCCAAATACACCGCCTGGCTGTTGCGGCGATCGTCGTCGATCCGGGCCAGACGCTCACGATCCGAGCGATAGCGGACACCCGCCGTCACATCGAGATTGCGGGTCAGCGAATAGGACCCGCCCATGTCGAGCGAATAGCTGGCGGGCATGTCGATCATCTTGGGCGCATTGTCGAGCGGACGGTCGCTCGACGCCTTCACGCGGCCGGTGAAGCGATTCGCGGTATAGCTGACCGCCACATCGGCGCTTTCGCGGCTGCCCGGCAGACCGGCCAGATCGACGCGGGCGATGTCTCCCGACAGGGCCACGCGCTTCCAACCGACCGAGGCGCCCAGATTATAGGAGATCGGGGCCAGGCCCACGGTCGGGGCGGTATCGGCCGCGATTCGCTCGGCATTGGTACGGCTGCTCTGTGCGCGGATCGCGACGGCGACCGGACGGTTGGCACCGCGCTGGCTTTCCGCCGGGGTGAAACGCAGGTCGCCGGTGTCCAGCCCGCTCTTGGCGAAGATCGCCGCAAGCCGGGGATCGGCCGCAGCCGGGGTGAAGCCGCCACGGGCCAGCAGGCTGAGTCCGCGGGGCCGAACCGGGGGCTTGTTCTGATCGACCGCGCCGATGGCGGGCGCGACCATCGCCGTCGTGGCGGCAAGCGCCCCGATTGCGATTCCGATCACCACACGCCCGAACGACACGGTCCACCCCATTTATGAGACCCTTTTGCGAGATTGCTCCTAACATGGAATCATCCGTGAGCGATCCCATTGTTACGCAGGCAATCGCGAATCTTGTCCGAGTGTTGCGCAACTTCCACAGAATCGGTCGTCTCGTTCATGATGACCGGGCGCTTGCCGGGGTGGCGGGGCCCCTGTAGAGGCATAGGTAACCCTTATTCCATCCTTCATCGCAGTCAGGATAATGCCGATGCTTCGCCGTTCCGCCACCGCGTTCGCGGTTATCGCCGCTTTGTCGCTCGGCGCCTGTGCCGGTAAGAAGGAACGCCCGCAGGGTGACCTGGCCGCGTCGAAGATCACCACGATCGGCGTCAATTCCTATCTGTGGCGCGCCAGCCTCGACACGCTGAGCTTCATGCCGCTGGCCGAGACCGATTCCAACGGCGGGGTCATCGTCACCGACTGGTACGTCAATCCGCAGGTCCCGACCGAGCGGATGAAGGTCACCGTCACCATCCTGGACCAGGATCTGCGCGCCGATGCGCTGCGTGTGACCGCGCTGCGCGAAGTCAATCGCGGCGGCCAGTGGGTGGAAGCGCCGGTCCAGGCCGCGACGACCCAGAAGCTGGAAGACATCATCCTCACCAAGGCGCGCGACCTGCGCCGCGCCTCGATCACGAAGTAAAAGACGACCCGAATGGCCTCGCGTTACAATGCCCTGAAATCGGATTCGAGCTGGCAGCGGATCTGGGAGGATCGGCGCACCTTCGCCGCCGACGACCACAGCACCAAGCCCCGGTCCTATGTCCTTGAGATGTTTCCCTATCCCTCGGGGCGCATCCACATGGGGCATGTCCGCAACTATACGATGGGCGACGTGCTGGCGCGCTATCGGCGGATGATCGGGCATGAGGTGCTCCACCCGATGGGCTGGGACGCGTTCGGCATGCCGGCCGAGAATGCCGCGATGGAAAAGGGCGTCCATCCGGGCGGCTGGACGCGCGACAATATCGCGACGATGAAAGCGCAGCTGAAGCGGCTGGGCTTTGCGCTCGACTGGACGCGCGAGATCGCGACCTGCGAGCCCGATTATTACGGGCATGAGCAGGCGCTGTTCCTCGACCTGTATGCGGGCGGGCTGGTGTACCGCAAGGAATCGGCGGTCAACTGGGACCCGGTCGACATGACCGTGCTCGCCAATGAGCAGGTGATCGATGGGCGCGGCTGGCGCTCGGGCGCGCTCGTTGAGAAGCGCAAGCTGAACCAGTGGTTCCTGAAGATCACCGACTTCGCCGACGAGCTGCTGGAGGGTCTGACGACGCTCGAGCATTGGCCCGACAAGGTGAAGCTGATGCAGGAGAACTGGATCGGCCGCAGCAAGGGGCTCCAGTTCCGCTTCGCCCCCGTCGCGCCCTTCGCGACGCCGATCGAGGTCTATTCGACCCGTCCCGATACTATCTTCGGCGCAAGCTTCGTCGCGATCGCGGCGGATCACCCGATCGCGCGCGAACTGGCCGAGACGAATGCCGAGGCTGCCGCCTTCATCGAGCGCTGCAAGGCGGGCGGCACGACCGCGGCCGAGCTGGAGACGCAGGAAAAGCTGGGCTTCGACACCGGCTATCGGATGCAGCATCCGATGGACGCCAGCATCACGCTGCCCGTCTATATCGCGAACTTCGTGCTGATGGACTACGGCACGGGCGCGGTGATGGGCGTGCCCGCGCATGACCAGCGCGACCTCGACTTCGCGCGCAAATACGGCCTGTCGGTGACCCGCGTCGTCGCCGATGGCGACACGACCGCCCCGGTGTTCGAGGGCGACACCGCCTATACCGGCACCGGCCGTCTGGTGAACTCGGGCCCGCTCGATGGGCTGGACGTGGAGGCCGCCAAGGCCGCCGTCATCGCCCGCGCCGAGAGCGAAGGTTGGGGCCAGGGCCAGACCGTCTACCGCCTGCGCGACTGGGGCGTCAGCCGTCAGCGTTACTGGGGCACGCCGATCCCGATCATCCATTGCGAGGATTGCGGCGCGGTGCCGGTGCCCAAGGACCAGCTGCCGGTCACCTTGCCCGAGGACGTGACCTTCGACGTGCCCGGCAACCCGCTCGACCGCCACTCGACGTGGAAGCATGTCGACTGCCCGAATTGCGGCAAACCCGCCCGGCGCGAGACCGACACGCTCGACACCTTCGTCGATTCGTCCTGGTATTTCATCCGCTTCGCCAGCCAGCCCAAGGATCGCCCGTTCGATCCCGAGGTGGTCAAGAAGTGGCTGCCGGTCGGCCAGTATATCGGCGGTGTCGAGCATGCGATCCTGCACCTGCTCTATGCCCGCTTCTGGACCCGTGCCCTCAAGCATATCGGCCTGATCGACGTGGCGGAGCCCTTTGCGGGCCTCTTCACGCAGGGCATGGTCACGCACGAGAGCTACAAGTCGTCGGACGGCCGCTGGCTGGCACCCGGCGAAATCCGCGACGGCATCGAGATCGCGACCGGACAGCCGATCACGGTCGGCCGCGTCGAAAAGATGTCCAAGTCCAAGAAGAACACCGTCGATCCCGAACCCATCGTGGATCAGTATGGCGCGGACGCGGTGCGCTGGTTCATGCTGTCCGACAGCCCGCCCGAGCGCGACCTGCCCTGGTCGGAATCGGGCATCGAGGGCTCGTGGCGCTTTGTCCAGCGCCTGTGGCGTCTGTTCGACGGTTCGGAAGCCGCCGAAGGCGAGGACAAGGCGCTTTCCCGCAAGCTGCACCAGACCATCGCGGGCGTCGCGGCGGATATCGAGGCACTGGCCTTCAACAAGGCGGTCGCCAAGCTGTACGAGCTGGTCAACGCCATCGAAAAGGCCAAGCCTTCTGCCGCCCGCAACGAGGCGATCCATACCACCATGTTGCTGGTCGCGCCGATGGTCCCGCACATGGCGGAGGAAGCCTGGGCCGGGATGGGCCAGGACGGCCTGATCGCCGACGCCGCCTGGCCGGTGGTCGACGACAGCCTGCTG
This sequence comes from Candidatus Sphingomonas excrementigallinarum, assembly GCA_019112965.1. Lineage (GTDB taxonomy): Bacteria > Pseudomonadota > Alphaproteobacteria > Sphingomonadales > Sphingomonadaceae > Sphingomonas > Sphingomonas excrementigallinarum. The sequence goes on from DXIH01000148.1 coordinate 22,806, forward strand.
GTCGAGGACGAGGTCACCGTCGCGGTGCAGGTCAACGGCAAGCTGCGCGATACGCTGACCGTCGCCAAGGGCTTGCCCAAGGATCAGCTGGAGGCGACCGCGCTGGCGTCCGAGAAGATCGTCCGTGCGCTGGACGGTGCCAGCCCGAAAAAGGTGATCGTGGTGCCCGACCGTCTGGTGAATATCGTCGCATGAGCCGGGCTCTTCCCCTGATCGCCGCCGGTCTGGCACTGACGCTCGGTCTGTCGGGCTGCGGGCTGCATCCGCTCTATGCGGGGGGCAGTTCCGGCCCGGTCGCCACCGCGCTGTCGCAGATCGAGGTCGCGCCGATCCAGGGGAAGGCGGGCTGGCTGATGGCCAATGCGCTGAACGACCGGCTGGGCGGCAAGACGGGCAATGCGCGCTATCGCCTCGACGTGAAGCTGGACGACCAGATTCGCGGCCTGGGCGTGCGGCGCGACGACTCGGTGGTGCGCGAACGCCGTATCCTGCGCGCGCGCTATCAGCTGGTCGATCAGACGAGCAATGCGGTGCTGGTCGACGCCACCGCCGGTTCGGACGCCGGGATCGACGTCGTGCGTTCCGAATATGCGACGATCGCGGCGGAAAACACCGCGCTGGAGCGGCTGTCGGTGATCGTCGCGGACGAGATCGTCGCGCGGCTCGCCACCTATGCCCGGTCGCGGCCTGGCGAGGCGATGGTGCCCGCCCGCCCGTGAAAGCGCATCGGCCGTGAAGGCTAACGCCAACCAGATCCGCCAGGCGCTGGGCCGCCCCTCCGCCGATATCCGCCTCTATCTGCTCCACGGTCCCGACGAAGCGGGGGCGAGCGAGCTGGCGCGTATCCTGGCAAACGCGATGGGGCAGGATGCCGAGCGGATCGATCTCGACTCGGCGACGCTGAAAAGCGACCCGGCTCGGCTGACCGACGAAGCGGCGTCCATGTCGCTGTTCGGCGGGCCGCGCCATATCCGCATCGCCAGCGTCGGCGAGGAGGGGCTGGCCGCCTTCACCGCGCTGCTGGAGGCCGAGTCGGCGGGCAATCCGGTCGTTGCTATCGCCCCCACGGTCAAGACGACCGCCAAGATCGTGAAACTGGCGCTCGATTCACCGCGTGCGCTGGCGTTCGGCTGCTACGCGCCGACCGCCGCCGATGCCGAGCGGCTGGCGACGACGATCGGCGGCGAGATGGGGCTAAGACTGGCGGCGGGGGTGCCTGCGCGACTGGTCGAGGCGGCGGCCGCCGACCGATCGGTGATGATGCGCGAGCTGGAGAAGTTAGCCCTCTATCTCGACGCCGCGCCCGACCGCCCGCGCGAGGTCGATCATGCCGCGATGGATGCGATCGGTGCCGATCTGGGCGAGGTCGAGATGGGCGCTGCGGTCGAGGCCGTCGTCGAGGGCCGTGTGAGCGATCTGGGCGGCGAACTGGCGCTGCTCGACGAGGGCGGGGCCTCGCCCATTCCCTGGCTGCGCGCGCTGGCCCGGCGGCTGGTCGCGCTGGCCGAGATGCGCGCCGATATCGATGCCGGCGAGCCGGTCGAGGCGGTGATGAAGCGTCACCGCGTCTTCTTCCGCGACGAGGCGAAGACGGCGCGGGCGCTGCGCCGCTGGACCCCCGCGATGCTGTCGCGCGCGATGGCCCGGATCCGCGCGGCCGAACGCGCGGTGATGGCACCGTGCAATGCTGGCGCGGTGCTGGCCGAGGCGGAGGCGACGATCATCGCGCAGGGAATCGCGCGGCGGGGGTAAGGTTTATAAGAAGATATGATGTTCGCGCGGAGGCGCGGAGAACGCAGAGGTGTCTGGCTTGCCGCGACAGCGGCCCTCTCATTACAACCGCAGTGAAAGCAGTTCCACCTAACCGCGAGCGATTCCTCTCCGCGTCTTCGCGTCTCCGCGCGAACCATTCTTTTGAAAGAACGCGACGCGCTCCTTAAAGCTGGTGCCCCGTCCGATCCCGCTTGGTCGCGAGATAGCGTTCGTTATGCGGATTGGGCGGCAGGCTGTGCGCAACCCGCTCGATAACCTGCACGCCCGCCGCGTTCAGCCCAGCGACCTTGGCCGGGTTGTTGGTCAGCAGCCGCACCCGGTCCTGCCCCATCAGGGTCAGCATCCGCGCCGCCACGCCGAAATCGCGCGCGTCGATCGCGAAGCCCAGCCGCGTATTGGCGTCGACCGTATCGAAGCCCTGATCCTGAAGCTGGTACGCGCGCAGCTTGTTGACCAGGCCGATACCGCGCCCTTCCTGCCGCAGATAAAGCAATATGCCCCAGCCCGAGTCGGCGATGGCATGGATCGCGGCATGAAGCTGCGGCCCGCAATCGCATTTCAGGCTGCCCAGCACATCGCCGGTCAGGCACTCGCTGTGGAGGCGTACCAGTGGTGGCTGGCCGTTCGGCTGGCCGATCAGCAGCGCGACATGTTCGCCCGCCGCATGGGGCGAGCGGAAGGCGACGATCTCCGCATCCTCCGCCCCCGCCACGGGCAGGCGCGCTCGGGTGGCGATGGCCAGCGCCTCGGCATTTTCATGCGCGGCGATGTCGGCGAGCGAAATTGCCGCCTCGACGCCGGTACCTCCGACGAAGAAGGCGGGCAGCATCCCTGCGATCCGGGCGAACCGGATCGCCGCCGCCGCGACCGCCGGATCGGGCAGGGGGAGCGCACGGAACGGACCTTTCAGCGGGGTGGCCAAGTCGAACTGCGGATCGGCCAGCGCGGTCGCGGCGGCAAAATCGATCCAGGGCGCACGCTCGACCAGCACGGCGGCGTCGGGATCGGCCGCCTCCAGCTGGTTGGTCAGCTTCAGCGTCGCGGCGCGCCCTGCCGAGATCAGGACCGGCGCCTGTCCGTCAGGGTCGAAAGCGGCCAAACGCAGCGGATCGGCCGTCTCGACCGCGAGCATAGGCTGGCCCGCGATCGCGATCGGCCAGCCCCGGCGCAGCGCATCGATCGCGCGCGCTGCCGACTTGGGATCGGCGCTCAAAAATCGAATTCCGTCATGATCGGGATATGGTCGGAGGGTTTCAGCCAGCTGCGGCACCCCTCGAACACCTGATGCGCCACCGCCTTGTCGGCCACGTCGCGGGTCGCCCACATGTGATCGAGCCGCCGCCCGCGATCCGATGCCTTCCAGTCCTTCGCGCGGTAGCTCCACCAGGTGTAGAGCCGCTCCGGCGCGGGGATGAAGTGACGGCCCAGATCGACCCAGTCGTTCGACGCCTGGAGCTTGCCCAGCGTCTCCACCTCGATCGGCGTATGGCTGACCACGTCCAGCAGTTGCTTGTGGCTCCAGACGTCCGATTCGAGCGGGGCGATGTTGAAGTCGCCGGTCAGGATCGTCGGGCAGTCGAGCTGGCCCGACCATTCGATCATGCGGCCGAGGAAATCGAGCTTCTGGCCGAATTTCGGATTCGCCTCCCGATCGGGCACGTCGCCGCCCGCCGGGATATAGACATTCTCCAGCCGCACGCCGTTCGGCAGCCGGATGCCGACATGCCGCGCCTCGGCATTGGCCTGCCAGTCCAGGCGGTCGTCCTCGGTGATCGGCACCTTCGCCACGATGGCGACGCCGTGATGCATCCGCTGGCCATGGATGATGATGTGCTCATAGCCGAGCGAGCGGAACATCTCGAAGGGGAAGTCGTCGTCGACGACCTTCGTCTCCTGAAGGCAGAGCACATCGGGCGCGGCTTCCTTCAGGAATTGCTCGACGATCGCGGCGCGGAAACGCACCGAATTGATGTTCCAGGAGGCGATTTTCACGGGATGCGATGTAGCGGGGGCAGGGGGGGGAGACAAGATTACCTAGGTCGCTTCAATGCCCTTCATGGCGAGCGCAGCGACGCCATCCAGAGCGTCTTGCCCGTGGCCCTGGATTGCTTCGCTGCACTCGCAATGACGGAGGAGAGCAAAAAACGGAAAGGCCCCCGCTCCGGGGGCATGGAGCGAGGGCCGACCTAGCGTTCGTCACGCAGGCGGGATGAGGGTGCTCGTCCGAGCAACAGGGGGGAATCTCGAAGGCCCCTCAACCGCAAC
>DXIH01000149.1 GCA_019112965.1 Candidatus Sphingomonas excrementigallinarum
GGCGTCACGAAGACGGGGGAGAAGGCCGAGGCGGGCTTGGACTGGAAAAAGCCGAAGCCCTTGGCGAGTTCGCCGGGGATCAGCCCGCGCAGCGACACATCGTTGGTCAGCCCGACCAGCCGGATCGCCGCCAGCGCCTCCTCACGGCTCGCGCCCATCGGCACATCGCCGGTGACGACGACGACCTCGCCCTCCAGGTCGCAGCCCCAGCTTTCATCGGCCAGCGGAATGGCGTCGCGCGGCCCCAGAAACCCGTCCGATCCGCCCTGATACATCAGCGGGTCATGCCAGAAGCTCTCGGGTAGTTCCGCGCCGCGCGCCTGCCGGACGAGCGCGACGTGATTCACATAGGCCGAACCGTCCGCCCATTGATAGGCGCGCGGCAGCGGCGAGGCGGCGTCATGTTCGTGGAAACGCGCGCGCGGGATCGCCTCATGATCCAGGTCGGTCGCCAGATTGGCGAGCGCGGGCCCATGCGTCTCCCAATCGTCGAGCGCGGCCTGCAGCGTCGGCACGATATGCCCCGCATCGGCGTACCAGGCGAGGTCGCTCGACACGACGACCAGCTTGCCGTCGCGACCTTCCTTGAGACTGGCGAGTTTCATCCAGGGCTCCTCTTGATGGATTGGTATCAGATGTAACCATCTGTCCACGATTGTCACGCATCGCGTCGGCGATCCTGCCCGAAACTTGACTTTTGGCAAGGCGGAGCGCACATGCCCGCCCGTCGAAGGCGTCCACCTGCAGCGTGAACGGACTTTCTAGTCCCGGCTCCGCCCCGACCCTGTCTTCAGGCTTCCCTTGTCACGCGGGGTGTCATCAACCCCGGCCCGCGCTTGCGGCCTGTCGTGACTCGCGCGCCATGATCGAAAGTAATTCCATGTCCTTTTCCGAACTCGGCCTTGCCGAGCCGCTCGTCCGTGCGCTCGAAGCCAAGGGCTATTCCGAACCCACGCCGATCCAGCGCGATTCGATCCCGACGCTGCTGGAAGGCCGCGACCTGCTGGGCATCGCGCAGACCGGCACCGGCAAGACGGCGGCCTTCGTCCTCCCCTCGATCCAGCGTCTGGTCGAGGCGAACAAGCGCGTCCTGCCGACACATTGCCGGATGCTCGTCCTTGCGCCGACGCGCGAACTGGCCAGCCAGATCGCCGAAAATGCCAAGGGCTATGCCAAGTTCTCCAAGCTGGCGGTCGCGACCGTCTTCGGCGGCACCAGCCTGAACAAGAACCGGCAGGACCTGTCGCGCGGCGTCGACATTCTGGTCGCGACGCCCGGCCGCTTGATCGACCTGGTCGAGCAGGGTTTCCTGAACCTGTCGATGATCGAGATCCTGGTGCTGGACGAAGCCGACCAGATGCTCGACCTGGGCTTCATCCACGCGCTGCGCCGCATCGTGAAGATGATCCCGCGCAAGCGCCAGACGCTGTTCTTCTCGGCCACCATGCCCGCCGCGATCCGCGACCTGGCCGACAAGTTCCTCGACAATCCCGAAACCGTCACCGTGACCCCGGTCGCGACCACCGCCGAGCGCGTCGACCAGTCGGTGACCTTCGTCACGCAGGCCGAGAAGCAGGCGCTGCTGACCATCCTGCTCGCCGATCCCGCGATCGAGCTGGCGCTGGTCTTCACCCGCACCAAGCATGGCGCCGACCGCGTCGTGAAGCTGCTGGCGGGCAACGGCATCGCCGCCAACGCCATCCATGGCAACAAGAGCCAGGGCCAGCGCGAGCGCGCACTGGGCGAGTTCCGTTCGGGCCAGACCCGCGTGCTGGTGGCGACCGACATCGCCGCGCGCGGCATCGACATTCCGGGCGTCAGCCACGTCTTCAACTTCGAGCTGCCCAACGTCGCCGAGCAGTACGTCCACCGCATCGGCCGCACCGCGCGCGCCGGTCGCTCGGGTATGGCGATCGCCTTCTGCGCCGAGGATGAGCGGCCCTATCTGAAGGATATCGAGAAGCTGACGCGGCAGAAGATCACCGTCGTGCCGCTCCCCGCCGACTTCGTGAAGCGCGCCGAGACGATCAAGTCGCAACGGGTGAAGGCGATCGGTGCCGATCCCGCGCCGCGCGTCGACCGTCCGCGCGATCCGGCGCGTCCGCGCGCCACGCATCACCCCCGTGCGACGGACTCGCGGGCCCCGCAGGGTCGCCAGCCGCGCCGTCGTGGCGGCGGTGGCGGTGCGCCCGGTGGTGGCGGCGGCGGTCGTGGTCGCGGCGGCCAGGGCCGCCCCGGCGGCGGTGCAGGTCGCGGCGCGCAGGGCTGAGCCCCTTCTTAAGCCCCTCCCGCAGGCGGGATGGGTTTGGGGAGGGCAAGAAGTCTCACCGAGACCATAGCCAGCGGCATACCCTCCCCCATCCCCTCCCGCCTGCGGGAGGGGCGTGCTCGCGGATAGCGCTTGCACCCCAACCCCGTCCTGATGCGTTGAGAGCGTAACGATTCCCGCGCATCAGGAGAGAGGTTGCCATGGATATTGCCCACACCCCCGCCGCCGAACGCATCGCGCGCGTGCTGTGCGGACAGCGGCTGAGCGCCAATGCGGGCGGCGATTCCGAGTCGGCCGCCAAGCTGGTCGACGCCCATTGGCGCGACCACATGTCCGATGCGCTGGCGGTGCTGCGGACCCTGCGCGAACCCGATAAGGCGATGGCCGATGCGGGCGACC
>DXIH01000150.1 GCA_019112965.1 Candidatus Sphingomonas excrementigallinarum
GGCTGAACGGAGCGAGGGACTAGGCAACATACGCTGACCCCCGTTCAGCCTGAGCGAAGTCGAAGACCACGCTGCGCCCTCAGCGAATCGCCCCGCGATCCAACCGAAATTTGAGCAGATAGCTTTTCTGCAGGAACAGCTGGTTGTCATCCGACACCAGCCACAGGATCGTCGCCCCGGCTTCCTGCGTCACCGCCACCCCTTCGAAATTGTCGTGGATCAGCGGCGAATCGAGTTCCGCGATCAATTGCCCCCGCGCCACGCGTCCGGGTGTGATCTGGGCGGCAGGAACCAGGATGATCCGATTCGAAAATCGAAAAGGCAGCCGGAAACGCCGTTCGACCACGATCAGCGAGCCATCGGGCAGCGCGGCGGCATCGGCGACGTCATATTTCGGCGACACCCGATAGGCGAAGCGACGGGCATGGCCTTCCAGGGGATCGCCCGGGAAGATCAGCGCCTGGCGGCTGTTGCGGCGCGATTCCTCGCCGCCGCGCCAGGATTTGCGCCGGACCTTCGCCTCTTCGGAAATGGTGACGAATCGTCCGTCGGGCATACGCGCCAGCGACTCGGCCCCGCCGTTTTTGGGCCATCTCCGCATGTCCTTCGGCACGACATACCCCTCGGCACGTGTAAAGCCCGGTGCATAGCGCCAGATCTGGTTATACCCCTCGAACCCGACCCAGAGCTGCCCCGTCTTCGGGTCCACCGCCAGCGATTCGCTGTCGCGATCGCGCTTCTCCCATCCCGTGCCGGGGCCTGAAGGCAGGTTGGAGAATTGCAGGTCGTGCGGCGTCCAGTCCGCCCCCATGCGAAAGCGCACGATGTTGCCGCCGTCGCTCAGCAGCAGGAAACGGTTCCCTGCCACCGCCAGCGAGGAGTAGCCGCCAAAGGCGGGCAACCGGCTCGTCAGCACGATACCGCCCAGATAGGTCAATGCGCCGAGCCTGCGTCGCGACGGATCGCGCGGATCGAGATCGACGCGGTGCACGTCCATCTGCGGCCTGCCCTCGAACAGCGGCAGGCGCTGCTCGCCCGACCACCCCGGTACCAGGGCTAAGATCAACAGGCAGGACAACAGGATACGCATGGCGCCTCATAGGCGCTGCGGCGCAGCACGACAGCCCCTCGTCCGGCGCCGCCGTCCCGCTTTTGCATGAACGGCGGATAACGGCGGCATTCAGGAAGCGCTCAACGCGAATCGGCCAGAAGCGGTGCAACGACGACGGACGGGACCGTCGATCGACACGAGTTTCGGGAGTGAGACCATGATGAAGACCCTGACCCTGGCGGCGACCGCAATGGCGATGATCGGCGGCGCCGTGCTGCCCGCGACCGCTGCGGATGCGCACCGCTATCGCCGGGCGCCTCATTCCGATCGCTATTATCGCGGCTACAACGACGGCGCGCGCGCCGAGTATCAGGCGAGCAAGTGCCGCCGCTCGGGCACGACCGGCACCATCGTCGGCGCGGTGGCGGGTGGCCTGTTGGGTCGGACCATAGACACCCAGGGCGATCGCACGCTGGGCACGCTGATCGGCGGTGCGGGCGGCGCGCTGGCGGGCCGTGCGATCGAGCGGTCGGGCCGTCCGGGCTATTGCCGCTAAACAGCTAGGGCGGGCGGGCCTGTATCTGCCCCACCCGCCCCCATTTTCTCGCGTAGCGTATCGAGGACGGAACGCCGATCTCCCCACCGGAGGTCGGCGTTCTTGCTTATCTCCCATCCCCCCACGAGACGATTTCGCAACATCTGTTCAGCCTGAGCGAAGTCGAAGGCCAAGGGACAGGATTTCGCCAAGGGGCGAACGCTTGGCGTGCGCTTCGACTTCGGCGCATTGCGCCGAAGTTCATTCTGAGCGGCTGGCTTGCCAGCCAGCCGAAGGGCTCAGCGCAAACGGCTTGTGGGGATGGCCTCCGCCTCAATACATGTGCTGGCCGCCATTGATCGACAGGGTCGAGCCGGTGACGAAGCCCGCCTCGTCCGAGCAGAGGAAGGCGACGCCGCGCGCGATCTCATGCGCCTGGCCCAGGCGGCCGACTGGGATCTTGGCGACGATCTTCTCCAGCACGTCGGCGGGGACGGCGGCGACCATGTCGGTGTCGATATAGCCCGGTGCGATCGCGTTGACGGTCACGCCGACGCGCGCGCCTTCCTGCGCCAGCGCCTTGGTGAAGCCATGGATGCCCGACTTGGCGGCGGCATAGTTGACCTGGCCATATTGCCCAGCCTGGCCGTTGATCGAGCCGATATTGACGATCCGGCCCCACTTACGCTCGCGCATGCCGGGGAACACCGCCTTGGCCATGTTGAAGCAACCGCCCAAATTGGTGTCCATGACCTCCTTCCACATCTGGTAGGTCATCTTCAGCAGCGTGCCGTCGCGGGTGATGCCCGCATTGTTGACGACGATGTCGACGGGGCCGAGTTCTTCGGCGACCTGTGCGACGCCCGCCTGGACCGCGTCATAGTCGGCGACGTCCCACTTATAGGCCTTGATCCCGGTGCGCTCCGAGAACTCGCGCGCGCGCTCGTCATTGCCCGCATAATTGGCGGCGACGGTGATGCCCGCCTCCTTCAGCGCCAGGCTGATCGCCTCGCCGATACCGCGCGTACCACCCGTCACAATCGCGACCCGTGCCATTCAACCTCTCCCAAATGAGATTGTGGCTTAAAAGGGGCATGCGCCGTCCGCAATGGCGAACACCGGGCGAAACGTAATATTACGCTACGGCAGCCAGCCCTGAAGCTCGCGTTCGATCAATTCGCGCAGCATCGCGACACCGACATCACTGTCGTTAAGGCACGGGAGATAGGCGAAATGGGTGCCGCCCGCGCCTTCGAAACTTTCGCGCCCGCGAATCGCCAGTTCCTCCAGCGTCTCGATACAGTCGGCCGAAAAGCCCGGTGCCAGGATCGCGACCTTGCGGATACCCCGTCCCGGCAGCGATTCGAGGACCGTGTCGGTGGCGGGCTCCAGCCATTTGGCGCGGCCGAATCGTGACTGGAACGCAACCAGCAACTCACGGCCGTTCAACGTGTCCTTCATCGCCTCGGCCAGCAGCCGCGCGGTCTTGCGGCAATGGCAGTGATAGGGGTCGCCCAGTTCCAGCGTCCGTTGCGGCATACCGTGGAAGCTGGCGACCACCGCGTCGGGCTCGAAATCCAGCGCCGCGAGCTGCGCCTCCAGCTGGGTCTTCAGCGCATGGATATAGAGCGCATCGTCATAATAAGGCGGCAGGGTGCGGATCGCGGGTTGCCAGCGCAGCGTCGCCAGATGCGCGAAGGCGCGGTCATTGGCGGTGGCCGTCGTCGCCGCGCAATATTGCGGATAGAGCGGTGCGAGCAGGATGCGCTCGCACCCCGCGTCCTTCATCGCCTTCACCTGGTCGGCAATGGCGGGGCGACCATAGCGCATCGCCCAGTCGACCATCACGCCCGGCCCGAACGCGTCCTTCAACGCCACCGCCTGCGCGCGCGTGATCGCGGCCAGCGGCGAACCGTCGTCGCGCCACACCAGCGAATAGGCGTGGGCGGACTTTTTCGGCCGGGTGTTCAGAATAATCCCGCGCAAGATCGGCTGCCACAACAGCGCGGGAATCTCGATGACGCGGCGATCCGACAGGAACTCGCGCAGATAGCGCTTCACCGATTTCGGATCGGGCGCATCGGGCGTGCCCAGGTTCATCAACAGCACGCCGATCTTCGGGCGCGGGACGGGCGGATGATCGGGCGGCAGCATCAGGCGGACAACTCCATCGGCAGGCTTCGTATCCGTGGGAAGCCCGGCAGGGTGGCGAGCGCATTGGCGATGGCGGGCGCGACCGGCGGCACGGCCAGTTCGCCCACACCGCCGGGGGCATCATCGGACGCGATAATTTCGACGGTGATATCGGGCGTATCGGCGAGGCGCGGCAGGTTCAGCGCGCCCAGTCGCGACGGCACGGCCCAGCCCCGATCGAACCCGACCGCCCCGCCCCGCAACGCCGCGAGGCCGAAGATCAGCCCGCCCTCGACCTGCTGGCGCACGATATCGGGATTCATCACCCGGCCGCAGTCGATCGCGGCGACCAGCCGGTCGATCACCGGGCGGCCATTCTCATCGCGATGCGTCTCGGCCATCACCGCGACATAGCTGCCGCGAAAGCCATGCGCGGCGACACCCTGCCCGCTGCCTGCCGCGCCACCCTCCCAGCCGCCAAGCGAGGCGGCGGTCGACAGGCACCGTGCCAGCCGCGGCTCCTGCCCCAGCATCGCGATCCGCCACGCCAGCGGATCGGCCCCCGCCGCCCGCGCGCATTCGTCGATGAAGGATTCGGTGATGAAGCCGTTCGCGACATGCGCGCCGCCGCGCACATGGCCGGTTTCGATCGGCAGCGTCGCGTCATGATGATGCACCGCCAAGGCGGAAATCGCATAGGGCGGCACCGCCCCGCCCATCGCATAGGCATCACCCCGTCCCTCACCCCGCATCCCCCAACGGACCAGCCCGGCGGGCATCACCCGCCCCGCCAGCGCTGCGCCGGTCGAGGGCGTCGCGATCCGCCCGCGCCAGCCGACCAGCTTGCCCTGCGCCAGCCGCGCGGTCATCCGGGCCATGGCGGGCGCGCGCCAGGCGTCGCGGCGCAGATCCTCGGTGCGCGACCATTGAACGTTGACCGGCCGCTTCAGCTTGGCGGCGATCATTGCCGCCTGCGCCACCGCGTCCTGCTCCAGTCCCAGGCCGAAGCCGCCGCCGATCGGCATGGCATGGACGACCACCCGGTCCTCAGGGATCGCAGCCGCCCGCGCCGCGGCGGTTCGCGTGGTTTCGGGCGCAAGGGTCGGCACCCACAATTCCAGCCCGCCATCCGCCCATGCCGCCACCGCCGCGCGTGGCTCGATCGCGGCATGGACGCCGGTGCCGATCCGGTAGCGCGCCTCGATCAGCCCCGGCCCCTCCAGCCCCGCCGCGATATCGCCGCGAGTCAGGACGGTGCGGCCTTCCGCCTTGAGCGCTTCCTCTAGCCCTTGCGCGATGGCCTGCGACGTCGGCACCGCCCCGTCGCTGATTGCGCGAGGGGCGGCCGCGTCGAGGCCCTTCTGCGCGATCCACCAGCTGCTGGCGGCCACCGCGATCCAGTCCTCGCCCTCGATCACCTCGACGACGCCCGGCACCCTCATCGCCGCCGCGCGGTCGATACGGATGGCACGAGTATGGCCCAGCGGTGCGTGGCGAAGCGCGACATGCACCATGTCGGGCAGACGGATGTCGGCGGTGAAATTGGCCGAGCCATCGACCTTGGCGGGCGAATCGAGCCGGGGCACATCCTTGCCCGCCAGTTTCCCCGCGCCGCCGCTGCCCAGCGGCAGGGGATGCGGCACGGTCTCGCCTGCCGCCGCCTCGGCCAATTCGGCGAAGCGCAGCCGCTGGTCGCCATGGACGATGAACCCGTCCCTCGCCTCGCAGTCGCTCCAGTCCACGTCCCAGCGGCGGGCGGCGGCCTGCGCC
>DXIH01000151.1 GCA_019112965.1 Candidatus Sphingomonas excrementigallinarum
GGGTTGACGTTGACGACGATGCCCCCGGCCTTGAGCGTCGCGAAGTAGAGCACCGGATAATAGATGATGTTGGGCAGGCAGAGCGCGACGCGGGTGCCCTGTTTCACGCCCAGCGACTGAAGCCCGGCGGCAGCCTTGTCGACCATCGCGCCCAGTTCGTCATAGCGGGTGATTCGACCCATGAAGTCGATGGCGGGCCGCGACCCGTGCCGCCGTACCGTGGTCTCGAACATATCGGTCAGCAGCCGCGGCTCGAAGACCAGGGGACGTCCCGTCGCCTGACCCGGTACACCGCCTGTCGTGGTTTCCCCGATGGCTCCTGCCGTCATCGCGTCGCTCTCCTATATCTTTTTTCGACCATACCCGGTTGTCGATTGCGGTCGAGTTTCTTATGGTGTTTACGTATAGGGTAGGTAACGCACCTTAACGTTAGGCCGCAAGCCCATAAAGAGAGGATTGGATGACCAACATCGTGATCGCAGGCTATGCCCGCTCTCCCTTCACCCAGGCTGGCAAGGGCGCGCTCGCACGGGTTCGCCCCGATGATCTGACCGCCCAGGTGATTCGCGGTCTGATCGAACGCACCGGCGTCGATGCGTCGGAGATCGAGGACATCATCCTGGGCTGCGCCTTTCCAGAGGGCGAGCAGGGCATGAACGTCGCGCGCCTGATCGGTCTGCTCGCCGATTTGCCGCTGTCGGTCGGCGGCATGACGGTGAACCGCTTCTGCGGATCGTCCATGTCGGCCATCCACATCGCCATGGGCCAGATCCAGATCGGCGCGGGCGAGGCGTTCATCTGCGCCGGTATCGAGTCGATGAGCCGGGTCCCGATGGGCGGCTACAACCCGCTGCCCAACCCCGAACTCGCCGCCGCGCGCCCCGGTGCCTATATGGGCATGGGCCAGACCGCCGAGAATGTCGCGGAGAAGTACCAGATCACCCGCGCCGAGCAGGAGAAGTTCGCGGTCGCCAGCCAGAAGAAGGCCGCCGAGGCGCGCACCGCCGGGCGTCTGGCCGACGAGATCGTGCCGATCCACACCAAGGCGGGCGATGTCACCGAGGACGGGCTGATCCGCCCCGACACCACCGAGGAAGTCCTGTCGGGCTTGAAGCCCGCCTTCGACAAGGATGGCACGGTCACCGCGGGCACCGCTTCGCCGCTGACGGATGGCGCGGCCGCCGTGCTGGTCACTTCGGAAGAGTTTGCAAAGAAGCACGGTCTGAAGATTCTTGCCCGCATCAAGTCGGTCGGCATTTCGGGCTGCGAGCCGGAGACGATGGGTCTCGGCCCGATCGGTTCGTCGAAGAAGGCGCTGGAGCGCGCGGGTATCTCTGCCAGCGACCTCGACGTGGTCGAGATCAACGAAGCCTTTGCCAGCCAGGCGATCGCCTGCATCCGCGACCTCGGCCTGAAGGACGAGACGATCAACAAGGACGGCGGCGCGATCGCGATCGGCCATCCGCTGGGCGCGACCGGCGCGCGCATCGTCGGCAAGGCGGCGGCGCTGCTGGCGCGCGACGGCGGCCAGTATGCGCTCGCCACCCAGTGCATCGGCGGCGGGCAGGGGATCGCCACGGTTCTGGAGCGTGCATGATGGCTGACACGATCAACAAGGTCTGCGTGATCGGTGCAGGCGTGATGGGGGCTGGCATTGCGGCGCAGGTCGCCAATGCCGGTGTGCCCGTCCTGCTGCTCGATATCGTGCCCAAGGACGGCGGTGACCGCGATGCGGTGGCCAAGGGGGCGGTTGCCAAGATGCTCAAGACCGAGCCTGCGCCCTTCATGTCCCCCGCCGCCGCCAAGCTGGTGGAAACCGGCAATATCGAGGATCACCTCGATAAGGTCGCCGAGTGCGATTGGATCGTCGAGGCGGTGGTCGAGCGGCTGGACATCAAGCAGGCACTCTATGCCAAGCTGGAGACGCTGAAGCGTCCCGGCACGGCGGTGTCGTCCAACACCTCGACCATTCCGCTCGGCCATCTGGTCGAGGGGCGGTCGGAGCAGTTCAAAAACGACTTCCTCATCACCCATTTCTTCAACCCCCCGCGCTATATGCGGTTGATCGAGATCGTGACCTCGGTGCACACCGACGCCGGTGTCGCGGCCAAGGTCGAGCAGTTCGTCGACCACCGCATGGGCAAGCGCATCGTCCGCGCCAAGGACACGCCGGGCTTCATCGCCAACCGTATCGGCACCTATTGGCTGGCGGTCGCGATCAACGCGGCGATGGACCAGGGGCTGACCGTCGAGGAGGCCGACCAGATCGGCGGCCGTCCGATGGGCGTGCCCAAGACCGGCATTTTCGGGTTGATCGATCTGGTCGGCATCGACCTGATGCCGCTGCTCGCCAAGTCGCTGTCCTCGACGCTGCCCGAGGGTGACGCCTATTTCGACACGATCCGCCCGCTGCCGCTGGTCGACAAGATGATCGCGGAAGGGTTTACGGGCCGCAAGGGCAAGGGCGGCTTCTACCGCCTCGACCGCAAGCCCGACGGCACCAAGGCCAAGCAGGCGATCGACCTGAAGACCGGCGGGTATCGCGCGGAGAAGAAGCCCGAGCGTCTGCCGGGCCGCGCCGAAAAGGACCTGGCCGCGCTGGTCGCGACGCCGGGCAAGGTCGGCGACTATGCCTGGGCGATCCTGGGTCCGGTGCTGTCCTATGCCGCCGGTCTGGTCGGCGAGGCGGCGGACGATGTGGTCGCGATCGATGACGCGATGAAGCTCGGCTATAACTGGAAGTTCGGCCCGTTCGAGCTGATCGACCGCATGGGTCCGGGCAAGCTGGCCGAGCGCCTGCGCGCCGAGGGCAAGCCGGTCCCGGCGCTGCTGGAGACGGCGGGTGACCGCCCCTTCTACCGCGTGGTCGATGGCAAGCGTCAGTATCTGACGCTCGGCGGCGAATACGCCGATGTCGTCCGCGCTGAGGGCGTGCTGCTGCTCGAGGACATCAAGCTGCGCTCCGAACCGCTGCTCAAGAACGGTTCCGCCTCGGCCTGGGATGTCGGCGACGGCGTCGTGGCGTTCGAGTTCACCGGCAAGATGAATGCGCTGGACGAACAGGTGCTGTCGCTGCTGCAAAAGACCATCGCGCTGGTGAAGAGCCAGTATAAGGCGCTGGTCATCTATAATGAGGGCAGCAACTTCTCGGCCGGGGCCAATCTGGGCCTCGCCATGTTCGCGGTGAACATCGCGGCCTGGGGCGAGGTCGACAAGCTGGTCGTGGCAGGCCAGCAGGCGTACAAGGCGTTGAAATACGCGCCCTTCCCGGTGGTCGCCGCGCCTGCGGGTATGGCGCTGGGCGGCGGGTGCGAAATCCTGCTGCACGCCGACGCGATCCAGGCCCATGCCGAAAGCTATATCGGGCTGGTCGAAACCGGCGTCGGTCTGGTGCCGGGCTGGGGTGGCAATGGCGAGCTGATCGATCGTCTCGCCAAGTCGCCCAAGATGCCCAAGGGCCCGATGCCCGCCGCGATGAAGGCGTTCGAGACCATCTCGACCGCGCAGGTGTCGCGCTCGGCGGCTTTGGCCAAGGACCTTGGTTATCTCCGCAAGGACGATGGCATCACCATGAACCGCGACCGTCTGCTGGCCGATGCCAAGCAGAAGGCGCTGTCGCTGGTCGAGGGTTATCAGCCGCCCGAAAAGCCGGTCTTCCGCCTGCCGGGGGCTGCCGGACGCGTCGCGTTCAACGGCGCGGTCGCCGATTTCGCCAAGAAGGGCGTCGCCACGCCCTACGACGTGGTGGTCGCTGGCCGTCTGGCGAACATCGTCACCGGCGGCGAGGCCGACATCATCGACGAGGTGAGCGAGGACCAGCTACTCAAGCTGGAACGCGCTGCCTTCATGGAAAGCGTCAAGGACGCGCGGACCCAGGCGCGGGTCGAGCACATGCTCGAAACCGGCAAGCCGCTGCGCAATTGATCGGGAGAGGATAATCCCATGCAAGTCTATAACGCACCGCTGCGCGACATGCGTTTCGTCCTCCACGAGCTGTTCCAGGAGGACGAGTTCGGCCCCGTCGCGGGGCAGGACGAATTCGGCCCCGAGCTGTACGACGCCATCCTCGAAGAGGCGGCGCGCGTCACGCAGGAGGTCCTGCTGCCGCTCAACGCCACCGGCGATATCGAGGGCTGCAAGCTGGAAAACGGCGTCGTCCGCACGCCCGCCGGTTTTAGGCAAGCCTATAGCCAGTTCTGCGAGGGCGGCTGGGCCGCGCTCGCCTCGCCGGTCGAATATGGCGGGCAGGGGCTGCCGGAGGCGGTGAACAAGCTGGTCGAGGAGATGATCTGCGCGACCAACCTGTCGTTCAGCCTCTATCCCGGCCTGACCCACGGCGCGACCACCGCATTGATGGGCCATGGTTCGGAGGACCTGAAGAGCTTCTATCTGCCCAAGATGATCTCGGGCGAATGGTCGGGCACCATGTGCCTGACCGAGGCGCATTGCGGCACCGATCTGGGCCTGCTGCGCACCCGCGCCGAGCCGCAGGAGGATGGGTCCTATCGCCTGACCGGCGGCAAGATCTTCATCTCGGCGGGCGATCATGACCTGACCGACAATGTGATCCATCTTGTTCTCGCGCGCACCCCCGATGCCCCCAAGGGCGTGAAGGGGATCAGCCTGTTCCTGGTGCCGAAGTACCTGCCCAAGGACGACGGCTCGGTCGGCCCCGCCAATGGCGTCAGCGTCGCGGCGATCGAGCACAAGATGGGCCTGAAGGCGTCGGCCACCTGCCAGCTGGAGTTCAACGACTCCAAGGGCTGGGTCGTGGGCGAGCTTAACAAGGGCCTGGCCGCGATGTTCACCATGATGAATACCGAGCGCGTCTCGGTCGGCATCCAGGGCCTGGGCATCAACGAGGTCGCGTACCAGTCGGCCGTCGCCTATGCGAAGGACCGCCTGCAGGGCCGGGCGCTGGGCGGGGCGGCGCGTCCCGACCTGCCCGCCGATCCGATCATCGTCCACCCGGACGTGCGCCGGATGCTGATGACCATGCGCGCCTATGCGGAAGGCTGTCGTGCGCTGGGCCAATGGGCGGCGCGTGGGCTGGACGCCGAGGCGAATGCCATCGACCCCGCCGACAAGTCGCGCGCGGCGGACTTCGTCGCGCTGTTGACCCCGGTCGTGAAGGCGCTGTTCACCGACCTCGCCTTCGACGCGGCGAACATGGCGGTGCAGGTCCATGGCGGCCACGGCTATATCCGCGATCACGGCATCGAGCAGTTCGTCCGCGACGCCCGCATCGCCCAGATCTACGAGGGCACCAACGGCGTCCAGGCGCTCGACCTCGTCGGTCGCAAGATGCCCGCGCACATGGGCCGCTATATGCGTCCCTTCTTCCACGCGGTGTCGGAGCAGGTCGAGGCCCTGGTCCGCCACGAGGACAAGGCGATCACCGGCTGGGCCGCAGGGATGCAGCAGGCGTTCGGCGCGTTGCAGCTCAGCACGGGCATGATCGCTCAGAAGGGCATGAAGGACCCCGAAGAAGCGGGCGCGGCGGCGACCGACTATCTGCGCCTGCTGGGTCTGGTCGGCATGGGCCATTGCTTCCTGAAGTCGGCCCGGATCGCCACCGAGCGGCTGGCCGAGGGGACCGACGAGGCGGCCTTCTACAAGGCCAAGCTCGCCACCGCCGGCTTCTTCTTCGACCGCATCCTGCCCCAGGCGACGGCGGCGTTCCTGGCGATCAAGTCGGGCAAGCGCTCGACCATGGCGCTGGAGCTGGAAGCGTTTTGATACGAAGCGATGCCGGTTGCGCTTGATTGCGCGCAACCGGCATCGTACGCATGATGTGTCATTGTCCTATGCGTCATGCGATGAACGTATAGGGTAATCTGGGGGCGGCCGGACAGAACCGGCGCTCCGGCCCGCAAATGGGCATGGAGAGGAGAAGAGGCATGTTGTTGACCCTGACGGCCATGGCCCTTGCAGCGGCTGGCGTGAATGCGGACTCGGTGGTCGGCCGCTGGCAGACCCAGACGCGCGGTGGCGTCGTCGAAATCCAGAAATGCGGCAGCTCGGTCTGTGGCCGTATCCTTTCGTCCGAAGGGCTGCGCACCAACCCGAACCTGACCGACAAGAACAACCGCGATCCCAAGCTGCGCAACCGGCCGATCAAGAATCTGCTGATCCTTCAGGGCTTTTCGCAGGATGGTGCGGCGTGGAGCGGCGGGACCATCTACAATGCCGAGGACGGCAAGACCTATGGCGCCAAGCTGACGCCCGAGGGGGCGGACACGCTGAAGGTACGCGGTTGCGTCTTCGTGCCGCTGTGCAAGACCCAGACCTGGACCCGTATCCGCTGATCCGCAGCGCAACCATCAGAATATCCCGGGGAGTATGCTCATGACCAAGTCCTTCAAGGCGCCGCTCCTGGCGACCGCCATCCTCTCGTCCTCCTTCGCCTTTGCGGGCGCGGCGCATGGCCAGGCCTTTTATCTTCAGGAACAGTCGACCCGTGGCCAGGGCCGCGCCTTTTCGGGTGAGGGCGCCGATACCGGCGCCTCCTCGCTCTGGTGGAACCCCGCGGCGATCGCAGGGATGGAGCGCGGCGAAGCGGTGCTCGGCGCATCGGCGATCATCCCCAAGGGCGATGTCGTCGACAATGGAACGTTGATCCGCCGTCCGACCCTGCCCGGTGGTCCGGTGCAGACGTTCCAGCCGGTCGGTGGCGACCGCGTGTCGAGCGACCCGATCAATCGCGGCGTCGTGCCTTCCGGGGCGGTCGCCATTCCGCTCAACGACCGGGTCGCGGTCGGCCTGGCGGTCACCTCGCCCTACAGCTTCACCACTGAATATAACGCGACCAGCTGGGCCCGTTACAGCGCGCTCAAGACGGAGCTGCGCACGATCGATATCCAGCCCTCGGTCGGTATCGCGCTGCTCGACTGGCTGCGGGTCGGCGGTGCGCTGAACGTCGAATATACGAAGGCGGAACTCGGCAACGCGCTGCCCAACGTGCTGGCGACGCTGCCCGACGGGTATCAGCGGCTGAAGGGCGACGGCTGGGATCTGGGATGGACCGCAGGCGTCCAGCTGCACAATGACTGGGCCACCGTCGGCATCAGCTACAAATCGCGGATCAAGCATAACCTGAAGGGCAGCCTGGAGGTCGGTGGTCTTCTCGGCCCGCTGGCTGGCCAGAACCGTACGATCGACGGGGCGACCGCCACCTTCTACACGCCTGCGCAGATCATCGTCGCGGGTCGCTTCCGCGCTACCGACAAGCTGACGTTGAATGCGCAGGCGGTTCGCTTCACCTGGGCCGATTTCGACGCGATCCGGCTGGGCGCACCGTTGAACACCGCGATCCCGGAAAACTACAAGAACAGTTTCTCGTTGGCGGGCGGTTTTGATTACGCGGCGACGGATCGCCTGACCCTGCGGGCCGGTGCGCAGCGTGGTATCACCCCGACCCAGAACGGCAACCGCGATGCGCGTGTGCCCGACGCCAATCGTTGGAACTATTCGATCGGCGGGTCCTATAAGGTGACGCCGCGCTTCACGCTGGATGCAGCGGGCAGCTATATCGACTTTGCCAATGCGCCCATCGACCGCCGTACCGCGGCTTATGCGGGCACGGCCGTGCAGACGCCGATCCTGACCAACGGTCAGGTGCAGAATGCCCGCGCATTCGTGGCGTCGATCGGCGGCCGCTTCAGCTTCTGATTGAGAGACTGGTTATGAAGATCGTCGTGCCCGTGAAGCGGGTGTTGGATTATAATGTGAAGCCGCGCGTGAAGGCGGACGGGACGGGCGTCGATCTGGCGAACGTGAAGATGTCGATGAACCCGTTCGACGAGATCGCGGTGGAAGAGGCGATCCGGCTGAAGGAAAAGGGGGCGGCGACCGAGGTCGTCGTCGTCTCGATCGGCGAGCCCAAGGCGGCGGACACGCTGCGCACCGCGCTCGCCATGGGCGCGGACCGGGCGATCCTCATCACCGCGGACCAGCCGGTCGAGCCGCTGGGCGTCGCCAAGCTGCTGGCCAAGGTGGTCGAGGAAGAACAGCCCGGCCTGGTGATCCTGGGCAAGCAGGCGATCGACGGCGACAACAACCAGACCGGCCAGATGCTGGCGGGTCTGCTCGGCTGGGCGCAGGGGACGTTCGCCTCGAAGGTCGAGATCGACGGCGACAGCGCCAACGTCACCCGCGAGGTCGATGGCGGGCTGGAGACGGTGGCGCTGACGCTGCCCGCGATCGTCACCACCGACCTGCGCCTCAACGAGCCGCGCTATGCCAGCTTGCCCAACATCATGAAGGCCAAGTCCAAGCCGATGGCGACCAAGACCGCCGCCGACTACGGCGTCGACGTGTCGCCCCGGCTGACGATCACCCATGTCGTCGAACCCGGCAAGCGCCAGGCGGGCATCAAGGTCGGCTCGGTCGACGAGCTGGTCGAGAAACTCAAAGCACTGGGAGTGGCCAAGTGAAGACGCTGGTATGGGTCGAGCATGACGGCGGGTCCGTCAAGGATGCCACGCTGGCGACCGTCACGGCGGCGGCCAGGCTGGGTGAGGTGCACCTGATCGTCGCCGGGCAGGGCGTCGATGGCGTCGCGCAAGCGGCGGCGAAGATCGCGGGCGTGGGCAAGGTCCATGTCGCCGACGACGCGGCGTATGCCAACGCGCTCGCCGAGAATGTCGCACCGCTGATCGCCGAGCTGATGGGCCATCACGACGCGTTCCTCGCGCCGGCGACGACGACGGGCAAGAACATCGCCCCGCGTGTCGCCGCGCTCGTCGACGTGATGCAGATCAGCGACATCCTGTCGGTCGAGGGACCGGACAGCTTCACCCGGCCGATCTATGCGGGCAACGCCATCGCCACGGTCAAGACCAGCGACAAGAAGCTCGTCCTGACGGTCCGCACCACCGCTTTTGAAAAGGCGGCGGCCGAGGGCGGCTCGGGTACGGTCGAGGCGGTCGCCTCTACGGGCGATGCCGCCAAGTCGCGCTTCGTCGGTGCGGAGAAGGCCGAGAGCGCGCGTCCCGAGCTGACCAGCGCCAAGATCATCGTCTCGGG
>DXIH01000152.1 GCA_019112965.1 Candidatus Sphingomonas excrementigallinarum
CGGCTCCCTTTGGTCACGGAACACCCATGAAGACCCTGTACGCATCCTTCGCCGCCCCGCTCGCCCTCGTCGCGATGGTCACCCCCTCGATCGCGGCGGCGCCGCAGTTCGACACGCCCGCGCCGGTCGCCTTCATGAAGGACCTGTCCTCGGGCGCGATCCTGTTCCAGCGGGATGCCGACCGCCGGATGCCGCCCGCTTCGATGGCGAAGATGATGACGGTCTATGTCGCCTTCGACCTCATCAAGAAGGGGCAGCTGAAGCTGAACGACATGGTCACGGTGCAGCCGGAGACGTGGAAGAAGTGGCACGGGCCGCAGGCGGGTTCGACCATGTTCTTATCGCCGAACGAACAGGTCAGCGTCGCCAACCTTCTCTACGGTATCGTCACCCTTTCGGGCAACGACGCGTGCGTCGTGCTGGCCGAGCATATCGCGGGCACCGAGCAGAATTTCGTTGAGCGGATGAACCGCACCGCCAAGCAGATCGGGCTGAACAACAGCCATTTCGGCACCGCCAATGGCTGGCCGGACGGCGGCGTGACCTATGTCACCGCACGCGACCTCGCCGACCTGGCCGAGCACACGATCCAGGACTTCCCGCAGCTCTACAAGCAGTTCTATTCGCGCCGGGACTTCTCCTGGGGCAAGACGATGGGCGGCAACGCCATCACCCAGGCGAACCGTGACCCGTTGCTGGGTCGCGTCGCGGGTGCCGATGGTCTGAAGACCGGCCATACCGAGGAAGCGGGCTATGGCTTCACCGGCTCTGCCGAGCAGAATGGCCGCCGTCTGGTCATGGTTGTGGCCGGGCTGAACAGCTTCGGCGCGCGGGCCGAGGAATCGGTGAAGTTCATGAACTGGGGCTTCCGCGCGTGGCAGGCCAAGCCGGTCGTCGCCAAGGGCAAGAAGGTCGCCGATGCCGAGGTCCAGATGGGATCGTCGAGCAAGGTCGGCCTGATCGCGCCGCGCCAGCTGACCGTGACGCTGCCTGCAGGTCTGGACCCCGCGATCAGTGCCAAGGTCGTCTATCAGGGCCCGATCAAGGCCCCGATCAAGGCGGGCCAGCATATCGCCGATCTGGTCGTCAGCTCGCCCGATATGCCCGCGCAGCGCCTGCCGCTGGTCGCGGACAAGGATGTCGCCGAAGCGGGCTTTTTCGGCCGCGCCTGGGCCGGACTGACCTCGTTCTTCGGTTGATCTCCTGACGATGCTGCCGGTCGGCAATGATGCGGGCCAGGCTGCCTTCGCCGCCGCGCTGGGTGGAGCCAAGCTGCACCATGCCTGGCTGATCGCCGGGCCGGAGGGCGTGGGCAAGGCCAGCTTCGCGCGCGCGGCGGCCACGCGGCTGCTGGCGCGGGCGAGCGGGGCAGGGGCCCTTCCGCCCGGGCTGGCGGTGCCGGAGGATCATCCGACGGCAAA
The DNA here is from genome assembly GCA_019112965.1 of Candidatus Sphingomonas excrementigallinarum. Lineage (GTDB taxonomy): Bacteria > Pseudomonadota > Alphaproteobacteria > Sphingomonadales > Sphingomonadaceae > Sphingomonas > Sphingomonas excrementigallinarum. Next base: position 1,422 of record DXIH01000152.1, read on the forward strand.
GCTGATGACGGCGGGGTCGCATCCCGATTTCCGGGTGATGGCGCGCCTGCCCAAGGATGCGGAAAAGCCCGATCAGGACCTCGCGCGGTCAATTACCATCGCGCAGGTCCGCACCCTGCAGCCGATGTTCGCCACCGCGCCGGCCATGGGCCCGGCGCGAGTCGTATTGATCGACGCGATCGATGATCTGGAACGCGGCGGCGCCAACGCGTTGCTGAAGAATCTGGAGGAGCCGCCCGCGGGCACGATCTTCCTGCTGGTCAGCCATGCTCCGGGACGATTGCTGCCGACGATCCGGTCGCGGTGCCGGTTGTTGCGGTTCGAAAGGCTCTCCGACGGCGACGTCGCGCGCGTGCTGCGCCAGCAACTGCCCGAAGCGGACGAGGACGAAATCGCCTCGCTGGTCGCAGTGGCGGACGGCGCGCCGGGCCGGGCCTTGCGCTTTGCCGGGCTCAACATCGCCGGATTGGACAGTGCCATCGCGCGGATCGCGGAGACCGGCGACCCCGGCAATGCCGAGCGGGTGAAGCTGGCCAAGTCGCTGGCGGGCAAGGCTTCGCAGGCGCGGTACGAAGCGTTCCTGGACCGGGTGCCCGCCTTTATCGCAGGCCGCGCGCGTGGGCGGTCGGGGCCGGGATTAAAAGTGGCGCTGGACGCCTATGCCGCCGCGCAGGATCTGGCCGGTGCAGCGCGCGGGTTGTCGCTCGATGCGCAGGGGACCGTGTTCGAGATGGCGGGGATCATCGCGACCTTGCGGTGATGTCTTCCCTTGGCCTTCGACTTCGCTCAGGCTGAACGGCTGTGGGGCGTGGCGGCAAATGAGAACAGCCGTTCAGGCTGAGCGAAGTCGAAGGCCACGCCCCACCGATAACCAAGCCGCCCTTACAAACCCACCCGTTCGAAATGCCCGGGCGCAAAACCCTCGATCGCCAGCGCGGCGATCCGTTCCGCCACCCTTTCGGGTGACTTGACCGAAGCCGGATCCTCACCCGGATAGGCCTTGGCCCGCATCTGCGTGCGGGTCGCGCCGGGATCGACGATGGCGGTGCGGATCTTGCTGATCTCCGCCGTCTCGTCGCCATAGGCGCCAATCAGTGTCTCGAATGCCGCCTTGGATGCGCCGTAAGCACCCCAATATGCGCGCGGCTTGCGCCCGACGGACGAGGTTACGCCGATCACCCGCGCGCCACCCGAACGCCGCAGCATCGGGTCGAAGGCGGCGATCATTGCGGCCTGCGCGCTGACGTTGAGGGTCAGGACGCGGGCGAACTCCTTGGCGTCGATCGCGGGCACGGCGGCCAGCGAGCCCAGCATCCCGGCGTTCAGCACCAGCACGTCCAGCGCCTGCCAGCGCTCGCCGATCGCCCCTGCAAGGCGTCCGATCGACTCATTCTCGGTCAGGTCGAGCGGCGCGATGGTTGCCGATCCCCCGGCGTTGAAGATCGTTTCCTCGACCTCCTCCAACCCCTTGGGGCTGCGCGCGGTCAGGACGACATGCGCACCCGCCGCGCCCAGAGCAATGGCCGTCGCCGCGCCGATGCCCCGGCTGGCACCCGTGACCAGCGCCAGCTTGCCGTCGAGCGGACCCGCCATCAGGCGACCCGCTCGGCCAGCATCGCGAACTGGTCGACCGAGGCGGTTTCGTCATGGTCGGTCAGCGTCGTTGGATAGTCGCCGGTGAAGCAGGCGTCGCAATAGCTTGGCTTGTCGCCGCGCGCCGCATTAAGCGCCTTGTACAGGCCCTCGATCGACACGAAGGACAGGCTGTCGGCATGAATGAAGTCGGTCATGCCGCCCAGGTCCAGCTTGGCCGCAAGCAGCTTGGCGCGCTCGGGCGTGTCGACGCCGTAGAAGCAGGAGTGGCGCGTAGGCGGCGAGGCAATGCGCATGTGCACCTCTGCCGCGCCCGCTTCGCGCATCATCTGCACGATCTTCAGGCTGGTGGTGCCACGCACGATCGAATCGTCGACCAGAATGATCCGCTTGCCCTCGATGAGCGCGCGGTTCGCATTATGCTTCAGCTTGACGCCCAGATGGCGGACCTTGTCGCCCGGCTGGATGAAGGTGCGACCGACATAATGCGAGCGGATGATGCCGAGCTCGAACGGGATGCCGGACTGCTGGGCATAGCCGATCGCCGCGGGCACGCCCGAATCGGGCACCGGGATCACCAGATCGGCGTCGACCGGCGTCTCGATCGCAAGCTGTGCGCCGATCTCCTTGCGGACCGAATAGACCGACTGGTCGCCCGCGATCGAATCGGGCCGGCTGAAATACACCCACTCGAAAATGCAGGGCCGCGCATCGACCGCCTGGAAGGGGCGGATCGAGCGGATTTCAGTGCCCTGCACGATGACCAGTTCGCCCGGCTCGACCGCGCGCTCGAAGGTCGCGCCGCACACGTCGAGGGCCACCGTCTCCGACGCGAAGATCACCGCGCCGTCCAGGCGGCCCATGACCAGCGGCCGGATGCCCAGCGGGTCGCGGCAGGCGATCATGCCCTCGGGCGTCATCACGATCAGCGAATAGGCGCCCTCGACCTGCTTCAGTGCGTCGATGAAACGGTCGAGCAGGGTGCGGTAGTTGGAGGTCGCGACCAGATGGATGATCGTCTCGGTATCGCTGGTCGACTGGAAGATCGAACCGCGCCGGACGAGCTCGCGACGCAGCTTCATCGCGTTGGAGATATTGCCGTTGTGCGCGATGGCGAAGCCGCCGGTCGACAGGTCGGCATAGAGCGGCTGAACGTTGCGCAGCGCGGTTTCGCCCGTGGTCGAATAGCGGACATGGCCGCAGGCGACGTCGCCGGGCAGGCCGCGGATCACGTCGTCGCGGTCGAAATTGCCCGCGACATGGCCCATGGCGCGGTGGGTGTGGAACAGCGTGCCGTCGAAGCTGGTGATCCCCGCCGCTTCCTGTCCGCGATGCTGGAGCGCATGCAGGCCGAGCGCGGTCAGCGCGGCCGCGCCGCCGGCGCCGGACACACCGAAAATGCCGCATTCCTCGCGGAGTTTGTCGTCGTCGAAGGGGTTGGTGGTCAGCATAAGAGAGGCGCTCGCAACGTTCGCAACTAAGGGGCAGACGGGGCGCATATAGGAACGTCGGCCACGTTTGTCGCCTGTTTGTCATCGTTGCCGGGATCATTTTCGCCAGACCGGCGTTTCGGGCCCGAAATCAGGAGATGCCACATGGCCCGCGATCACGGCGCGCAGATCAAGGATGACGCCCTGTATGAGGAACTGCGCAAGCAGGGCCAGTCCAAGGAAAAAGCCGCACGCATCGCCAACGCCAAGGCGAACGGCAGCCTGGACCATAGGTCCACCCGCCTGGAGGATCGAACCAAGGTCGATCTGATGGCCGAGGCGCGCAAGATCGGCATCGAGGGGCGGTCGAAGATGAACAAGGCGGAGTTGGTCGAGGCGATTCGGGGGCACGGGTGATAGGGGCTTGCCCCTCCACCACCGCTTCGCGGCGGTCCCCCTCCCCAAGCGAGCTTGGGGAGGAATTTTAAGAGGAGGCCTAATCCTCCCCAGGCTTGCCTGGGGAGGGGGGGGGCATCCGCAGGATAGTGGAGGGACAGGCAACGCTCGCGATGGATGACTTCCGCCCCATTCCGCTCTAATCGCGACCTATGGCCGACCACCGTGATACCGGGCTGACGCTCGATCCCAAATTCGATGCCCAGGGCTTGCTGACCGCGATCGTGACCGATCGCGCCAGCGGTGAATTGCTGATGGTGGCGCACATGAACGCCGAGGCGCTGGAGGCCACGCGGACGACCGGCGACGCGCATTTCTGGTCGCGCAGTCGTGGGCGGCTCTGGAAGAAGGGCGAAAGCTCGAACAATGTGCTGCGCGTGGTCGAGATGCGGATAGACTGCGATCAGGACGCGATCTGGCTGATCTGTGATCCGGCGGGCCCGGCTTGCCACACGGGTGCGCGCAGTTGCTTTTATCGGCGGATCGAAGGCGACGGACTGGCGCCGGTCGCGTGATCCGGCGCAGGATCGTGCTGGCGACCCTGATCCTGCTGACCGCCTGCGGTCGGAACGGCGAGGGCGGGGACGGTCAGGCGGGCGAGAAGTTGGAGGCGGCGAGCATCGCCGCCGGGCTGGTCGCCGATCCAGCCGCCGCGCCGCTGGATGGCATCTGGTCGCGCGATACCGATCGCATGTGCATCCTGCCCGCTGGACGTGGCCCGGCCCGCCGGGTCGGCGTGATGCTGGATTATGGTGAGGGGCAGGGCTGCACCGCCATCGGCACCATGGAACGCTCGGGCGCGGCGCTGAGGCTGACGCTGGGGGCGTGCCGCTTCACCGCACGGTTCGATGGCGACTCCATCCAGTTCCCGGCGATGCTGCCGTCCACCTGCAACGCCTTCTGCACAGGCCGGGCCACGATGTCGGCGCTGAACGTCGAGCGGATCAGCGCTTCGGTGGCCGAGGCGCGGGCGCTGCGCAGTGTGAACGGCACCACGCTTTGCGCTGATTGACGTTCACGTAAAGGGCATTTAGCCTCCCCAGCCATGACCCAGGTCGCCGCCTCCGCCGAACCGCTGCCCAGTGCCGATCGCGACGATTATTCGATCACCCAGCTCTGCGCCGAGTTCGGCGTCACCGCCCGCGCGCTGCGCTTCTACGAGGATGAAGGGCTGATCTCGCCCCAGCGGCGGGGGACCCAACGCATCTATTCTCAGCGGGACCGCGCACGGCTCGCCTGGATACTGCGTGGCAAGCGGGTCGGGTTCAGCCTCGCCGATATTCGCGAGATGATCGATCTCTACGATCTGGGTGATGGTCGCCGCCTTCAGCGAGAGGTGACGCTGGAGCGGTGCACCGCCAAGATCGAGGCGCTTCAGGCGCAGAAGCGCGATATCGATGCGGCGATCGCGGAGCTGATCGACTTCGTGGCGCTGGTCGAATCGCACCGGGAGTAACCGACGATATTCCTGCTCTTATAGGGGAGGAATGGCGGGTTTCACTTCGGTCGGGGCCGCGCTGGCACGGCGGACGCCGGTCAACTCGCCGGAAGGTGTCGGCGTCGGGCTGGGCTGCGGCGTGGGGGAGGCCAGCGGGAGGATGGTCGTCGACATACGCTTCATGCAGCGCGCACCCTTGAATGCCGGATACATTCCGCAATTCCACAAGGTCCGCTCCAGCCCGATCGCGGGATCGCGGAAATAGCTGAACGCCATCGTCTCCATCTGGACCTGGCTTAGCGGAACCGAGAATGCCGTGGCTGCGGCATCGCGCCATGCCATGACCGTGCAATGCTTGCGCGACCCGCACAGCGTCAGCGCAAAGGCCGGGAAGCCTTCCGGCGCCAGTCCGGCGGGCAGGGTGATGAGGAAGGTGTCGGGCTCGCTCGCGAGCGGCGCCATGCTGCCCGTGGCGACCGCCCCTTCGGCCAGCGCAGCGCCGGCATCGTCGCTGGCATCCGTCGCCGCCCGGTGTGCGGGCGAGAAGGGCGCCAGCGCCGGGACGACGGGCTCGCCCGCCACCAGATGCCGGTTGAAGGCGGGCGGCGTGCCCCACCAGCCCGACCAGCGGAAGAACAGGTGGCTGCCCACCGCCGCGACCTTGTCCAGGCTCGCCTGCCAATAGGGGACGACCCAATCGGTATGATAATGGGTTGAATGGCCGACGGGGCGGAAGACCTTGCCGTTCAGCGCCATCGCGGCGATCTCACGGGCGCGGGTCCAGGCGGCCTCTGGCGGTTGCCACTTGGTCAGCGCCCCGTCGCAGCTGAAGGTGAACTGGCAGCCGGTGCTGCGCTCCTGCCCCTCGAACACCACGCCGCACACCGTCTTGGGGAAGGCGGGATGGCGAAGCCGGTTGAGCACGACCTGCGCCACGGCCTGTTCGCCCTTGGCGTCGTCGCCCGCCTCGTACAGCACACCCGCCGCGAGACAGTCGAGCGCCCGCGCCTTGTCTTCCGCCGATCCGCGATAGACGAAGGGACGCGCCGCCGGGTTGGGATCGGTCGAAAAGGGGATCCTCTGGTTGTAGGTCCGCGCCTCATCGGGCGTCATGTCGATGAACGACACCGGCTCGACCGGGGGTACTTCGGTGGGTGAAACCACGCGCGGCACCTGGCCTGTCCGCTGGGGCGACCTGTGCGATGTCCTGGGAATGTCGGGTGCGTTCGCCACAAGCAAAGCCGGTACGACGCTGGCCGTACCGGCGATGACGAACAACGCCGCGCGGCCGGGACAGGTCGCTCACTGTTCGGGCAGGAAGTCCGGCACCGACAGATAACGCTCGCCCGTGTCATAGTTGAAGCCGAGCACGCGCGTGCCATCGGGCAGGTCGGGCAGCTTCTGCAGGATTGCGGCCAGCGTCGCGCCCGACGAGATACCGACCAGCAGCCCTTCTTCGCGTGCCGAGCGGCGGGCCATGTCCTTGGCGACATTGGCATCGACCTCGATCACCCCGTCGATCGCCTGGGTGTGGAGGTTGGCGGGAATGAAGCCCGCGCCGATGCCCTGGATCGGGTGCGGGCCCGGCTGGCCGCCCTGGATGACCGGCGAGGCGGCGGGTTCGACCGCATAGACCTTGAGGTTCGGCCATTCCTTCTTCAGCGTTTCGGCGACGCCGCTGATATGGCCGCCGGTGCCGACGCCGGTGATGATGACGTCGATCGGCGAATCGCGGAAGTCGTTCAGGATTTCCTGCGCCGTGGTGCGGACATGCACGTCGATATTCGCCGGGTTCTCGAACTGCTGCGGCATCCAGGCGCCGGGCGTTTGGCGCACGATCTCCAGCGCGCGTTCGATCGCGCCCTTCATGCCCTTTTCGCGCGGGGTCAGGTCGAAGGTCGCACCGTAAGCCAGCATCAGGCGGCGGCGCTCGATCGACATGGACTCGGGCATGACCAGGATCAGCTTGTAACCCTTCACCGCCGCGACCATCGCCAGGCCGACGCCGGTGTTGCCGCTGGTCGGCTCGACGATGGTGCCGCCGGGCTTCAGCTCGCCCTTGGCCTCGGCGGCCTCGATCATGGCGAGCGCGATGCGGTCCTTGATCGACCCGCCGGGGTTGGAGCGTTCGGACTTGATCCAGACCTCCGATCCGGGGAACAGCCGCTGGATCTTCACATGCGGCGTGTTGCCGATCGTCTCCAGGATGGTGTTGGCCTTCATGGCTTGGCGTCTCCGTGGGTTGGTTCGGTTGCAAGGGATTCCGGCGGATCAAAGGTTCGCGCGGCGCCTAGTTCCGGGAACAGCCGCGCCCAGAGCAGGGTGACGCCGATCGCACCCAGCCCGCCGAACACGACCGCGCCGACCGGGCCGAGGATCGAGGCCATGACCCCGCTCTCGAACTCGCCCAGCTCGTTGGAGGCGGAAATGGTCAGCTGCGACACCGCGCTGACCCGGCCGCGCATCGCGTCGGGGGTGTGAAGCTGGATCAGCGACTGGCGGACATAGACCGACACCATGTCCGCGCCGCCCGCGCAGATCAACGCGATCAGGCTGAGGATGAAGGCGGGATGGACGAAGACGGTCGCGCCGCCCAGCGCCAGCGTGCTGCCGGTCAGGCCCAGCGCGCCGGTGATGTGGCTGGCGATGCCGAAGGTCAGGATCGACAGGCCGAACACGACGACCGCGGCCAGCATCTTCACGCCGACATTGGTCTTCATCGGCTTGAACGAGAACCAAATGGCGGTCGACGCCGCGCCGATCCCCATGCCCGCCGCCAGCACGCCCAGCCCCTGCGACCCGACATGCAGGATGTCGCGCGCATAGACCGGCAGCAGCGACGTCGCGCCCGCCAGCAGCACCGCGAACAGGTCGAGCGTGATCGCCGCCTGCACCAGCCGGTTGCGGCGGACATAGCTGAACCCCTCAACGATTCGGGCGAGCGGCCGGTGGTCGGTCTGGACGGGCGGCTGCGGCACCGGGCCGATGGTGAAAATGCAGACGAGCGCGACCGCGAACAGCAGCGTCGCGACGCCATACGCGAATTCGGGATGGACCGCATAGAGCAGCCCGCCGACGCTGGGCCCGGCGATGGTGCCGACCTGCCACGCGATCGAGCTGACCGCGATGGCGGTGGGCAGGCTTTCCCGCGGCACCAGATTGGGGGCGAGCGAGGAATAGGCCGGTCCCGAAAAGGCACGCGCAATGCCGAAAGCGACCGCGGCGGTGAACAGCGCCCCCAGCGTCAGATGGCCGGACCAGGTCAGGAACCACAGCGACGCGGCCGTCAGGACCAGCAACCCCGTCGTCGCCCGTACGATCCAGCGCCGGTCGACACTGTCGGCGACCAGCCCGGTGATCGGGGTCAGCAGGAACAGAGGTACGAACTGCGCAAAGCCGATCATGCCCAGCATGAACGCGGCCTGCCGGACGTCCATCGTCTTGCGGGCCAGATTATATACCTGCCAGCCGATGACGATCGACATGGCGGAAACGGCGATCGTGCCGCTGAACCGCGACAGCCAGTAGCTGCGGAAATTGGCGATACGGAACGGGTGTACGGGTTTATCCATGGTCGGTGTGCGTTGTAGGCATCTGCTTGTCCGCAAGGCAACCGAGGCTGAGCTATCAGCCCGCAAATTCCAACTGTCCTGTTAGGAATTGTAACGGGGAATTGAGTTTCCCGACAAAGCACGCCAATAGGCTCCCATCCTTCCCTAACGGAAACAAAGGTGTTCCCGACTGTGGCAAAAGCTCCAAGCCGTACCAGCGAGCCCCCCATTCCCAATCGGGAGCGTCCCGCCGAACCGCAACCGTTCCAGGCTACCAAGGAACAGCTGCTGGATTTCTACAAGCAGATGCTCCTGATCCGCCGCTTCGAAGAAAAGGCGGGCCAGCTCTATGGCCTCGGCCTGATCGGCGGTTTTTGCCACCTCTATATCGGCCAGGAGGCCGTGGCGGTGGGTCTGCAGTCGGCGCTGGACGGCGACAAGGACTCGGTCATCACCGGCTATCGCGACCATGGTCACATGCTGGCCTATGGCATCGATCCCAAGGTCATCATGGCCGAGCTTACGGGGCGTGCCGCCGGCATCTCCAAGGGCAAGGGCGGGTCGATGCACATGTTCTCGACCGAGCATAAATTCTATGGCGGCCACGGCATCGTGGGTGCGCAGGTCTCGCTGGGCACCGGCCTGGCGTTCGGGCACAAGTACAGCAATGACGGCGGCGTCTGCCTCGCCTATTTCGGCGATGGTGCGGCCAATCAGGGCCAGGTGTACGAGAGCTTCAACATGGCCGAGCTGTGGAAGCTCCCGATCATCTTCGTGATCGAGAACAACCAGTATGCCATGGGCACGGCCGTGAACCGCGCCTCGTCCGAGGACCAGCTGTATCGCCGTGGCGAGAGCTTCCGCATCCCCGGCATCCAGGTCGACGGCATGGACGTGCTGGCCTGCCGCGGCGCGGCCGAAGAGGCGTTGGCCTGGGTCCGTGCGGGCAAGGGCCCGGTCATCCTCGAGATGAAGACCTATCGCTATCGCGGTCACTCCATGTCCGACCCCGCCAAGTATCGCAGCCGCGAGGAAGTGCAGGGCGTGCGCGACAAGTCGGACCCGATCGACCACGTCAAGAAGCTGCTGGAAGCGCAGGGCGTCACCGAGGCCGATCTGAAGGTCCTGGAGCAGGATATCCGTAAGACGGTGAACGAGGCGGCCGACTTCGCCGAGCAGACCCCCGAGCCCGATGCGGCTGAACTCTACACTGAAGTGCTGGTGGAGCGTTACTAAGATGGCGATCGAGATCAAGATGCCGGCCCTTTCCCCGACCATGGAAGAGGGCACGCTCGCCAAGTGGCTCGTGAAGGAAGGCGATACGGTCAAGTCCGGGGACATCATGGCCGAGATCGAGACCGACAAGGCGACGATGGAATTCGAGGCCGTCGATGAGGGCGTGATCGCCAAGATCATCGTTGCCGAGGGCACCGACAATGTGAAGGTCGGCACCGCCATCGCGCTGCTCGCCGAAGAGGGCGAGGACGTCGCGTCCGCCGCCGCGTCGGGTTCGCGTTCGGGCGATGCGGCCAATGCCGCGCCGAAGAACGAGGCGACCGACCAGAACGCGCCGCCGATGCCCGAAGGCGCGGCTGCGGCCGAGCAGGAAAGCGGCACGCAGAAGCTGGTCGCCGCCGCCGAGCAGGAAGCGCCCGCCTCGCCGGAAATCCCGGAAGGCACCGAGATGGTGAAGCTCACCGTCCGCGAAGCGTTGCGCGATGCGATGGCCGAGGAAATGCGCGCCGACGACCGCGTCTTCGTGATGGGCGAGGAAGTCGCCCAGTATCAGGGCGCATACAAGGTCACGCAGGGGCTGCTGGACGAGTTCGGCGATCGCCGCGTGATCGATACGCCGATCACCGAATATGGCTTTGCCGGTGTCGGCACGGGTGCCGCCATGGGCGGTCTGCGCCCGATCATCGAGTTCATGACGTTCAACTTCGCCATGCAGGCGATCGACCACATCATCAACTCGGCCGCCAAGACCAACTATATGTCCGGTGGCCAGATGCGCTGCCCGATCGTGTTTCGTGGTCCCAACGGTGCCGCCAGCCGCGTCGGCGCGCAGCACTCGCAGAACTATGGCCCGTGGTACGCCTCGGTCCCCGGCCTGATCGTAATCGCGCCCTATGACGCGGCCGATGCCAAGGGCCTGCTGAAGGCGGCGATCCGTTCGGAAGACCCGGTCGTGTTCCTCGAGAACGAGTTGATGTACGGCCGCTCGTTCGATGTGCCCAAGCTCGACGATTTCGTCCTGCCGATCGGCAAGGCGCGGATCATGCGCGAGGGCAAGGACGTCACGCTCGTCTCCTACTCGATCGGCGTGGGCGTCTCGCTCGAAGCCGCCGAAAAGCTGGCGGCCGAGGGTATCGACGCCGAGGTCATCGACCTGCGCACGCTGCGTCCGCTCGACACTAAGACGGTGCTGAAGTCGCTCGCCAAGACCAACCGTCTGGTCGTGGTTGAGGAAGGCTGGCCGACCTGCTCGATCGCCTCGGAAATCGCGGCCGTCGTGATGGAAGAGGGCTTCGATGATCTCGACGCGCCGGTGTTGCGCGTGACCAACGAGGACGTGCCGCTGCCTTACGCCGCGAACCTCGAAAAGCTGGCGCTGGTCGACGCGAACAAGGTCGTCGCCGCCGTCAAGAAGGTGACCTATCGCGGCTAAGTCATGGGGTAACCCTCTGGTTTGAAAGGGGCCTTCCGGGAAACCGGGAGGCCCTTTTTCATGGACGTTTCCTGTGCGAAGGGCAGGGGATGACCGATAGCCCCGCCGCCGCCACACCCTCGCCCGCCATCGACGCGGTGATGCGCGAACAGGCGCTGGCGGTGGGCTATGCGCCGGAGGCGAGCCGGGACGGTTTTGCGGCGCTGCTCGATCTGGACCACCAGCTTGCCTCGATCCTGCAAAGCACGACCGAGCCGATGATCGGCCAGATGCGGTTGACTTGGTGGTATGAGGCGCTGGAAAAGCTCGACCATGCGCCCGCCCCGGCGCATCCGGTGTTGCAGCGACTTGCGGTATCGGTGTTGCCAATGGGGGTGAAGGGGGCCGACCTCGCGCCGATGATCGAGGGGTGGGAAGCGCTTCTCGATGACGGCGAACCCCTGGATGACGCGCGCGTCGGGCGCCATGCCGAGGCGCGGGGCGGGGTGTTGTTTGCGTCCATTGGGCGACTGCTGGGGCAAGCAGGGGTGGCGCCATTGGGGGCCGCTTGGGCCAAGGCCGATCTGGCGCAGCATGTCTCCGACGATGCCGTCCGCGCTGAAATCGCAGGGGAGGCCTTGTCAGAATTGGACGCGCTGCTGACGGGGAATTCGCCGAAGCCTGCTCGTGGTTTGAGCGGTCTTGCGGTTCTGGTGCGCGAAAGTCTGCGCCACCCGGAACGCTTGCCGGGCCATCCCCTCCGCGCCGCGCGACTGGCTTGGCATGGCCTGACGGGGCGCTGAGCATCGTCCACCGCATCCACCCCGGTCCAGTTGCGGTACCGCTGATTGCCTGATCGTCCGGCGCCGACGAGGGCCCATAGTGACTGGCTCCCGGCCTTCGCTGGGGTGGATACAAGTGGAGGAGGAAACTCCCCCCAACCCCCGTTCAGCCTGAGCGAAGTCGAAGGCCAAGGGAATCGCCTTGTCGGCCATGCCTGACCCCGGTTAACCATAGGTCCGTCGAACGGGGGAGACGGACGAATGTGGCGCTATCTGGCGGGAGGTGTGGGCACGCTTGTGCTGGTGGGGGCAGGGCTGTTCCTATGGGGCAGCCGCCCCGACACACCGTCCCCGCTCCCCGCCGCGAGTGCGGCAACGGCGGTTTCACCGCAGACCGCCACGACCAATGACACGCCACTCCCCGAAGCGTCCGCCAAGACCCGCGAGCAAAAACGCTTCGACCGTTACGACAAGGACCGCGACGGCACGATCACCCGCGAGGAATATCTCGCCGCGCGGCGCAAGGCTTACGCCAAGCTCGACCGGGATGGCGACGGCAAGCTGAGCTTCGACGAGTGGGCGATCAAGGCCACGACCAAATTCGCCACCGCCGACCGCGACAAATCCGGCGCGATGAACGCCGCCGAATTCGCCACGACCGCCGTCAAGCGTCGACCGGCTGGGCGGGCGAACTGTCCTCCGGTACGAACGGCACCGGCTGAGGCACCGGAGGCGGCCCCGGCGGAAGAGAGTTGAGCCAGTCGGGCAGCGCCTCGCGCGCGCGGTCGGTATACATCTTCTTGCGATCGGCCTTCTTAGTGCGGCCGGGAATGGGCGGGAACAGGCCGAAATTGACGTTCATCGGTTGATAAGTCTCGGCCTCGGCGAGGCCGGTGATATGCCCTAGCAGTGCACCCAGCGCCGTCTCGACCGGCGGCGGTGCGATGGTCCGCCCCGTCAGCTCGGCCGCCGCGAAACGTCCGGCGAGCAGGCCGATCGCCGCACTCTCGATATAGCCTTCGCACCCCGTAATCTGCCCGGCGAAGCGCAGGTTCGGCCGCGACTTCAGCCGCAGCGTCGCGTCAAGCAGTTCGGGCGAGCGGATGAAGGTGTTGCGGTGCAGCCCGCCCAGCCGCGCGAACTCGGCCTTTTCCAACCCCGGAATGGTGCGGAAGATGCGGATCTGCTCCGCATATTTCAGCTTGGTCTGGAAGCCGACGATGTTCCATAGCGTCCCCGCCGCATTGTCCTGCCGCAGCTGGACGACGGCATAGGGCCAGCGCCCGGTGCGCGGATCGTCGAGGCCGACACCCTTCATCGGTCCGAAGCGCAGCGTATCGACCCCGCGCTCGGCCATCACCTCGACCGGCATACAGCCATCGAAATAGGGCGTGTCCTTTTCCCACTCGCGGAACTCGGTCTTCTCGCCGTCGAGCAGCGCCTGATGGAAGGCGTAATATTGCTCCTTGTCCATCGGGCAGTTGATGTAATCCTTGCCCGTGCCCTTGTTCCAGCGGCTCTGGAACCAGGCGACGTCCATGTCGATCGACTCCCGGTGGACGATGGGGGCGATCGCGTCGAAGAACGCCAGCGCCTCCGCGCCGGTCGCCTCGCCGATGCCACCCGCCAACGATGGCGCGGTCAGCGGGCCGGTGGCGATGATCGCAGGACCGTCCGGCAAGGCATCGATCCGCTCGCGGACGATGGTGATGTTGGGATGCGCCTCGAGCGCCGCCGTCACCCCGCCCGAAAAGCCGTCACGGTCGACCGCCAGCGCAGACCCGGCGGGCACCGCATGGGTGTCGCCCTTGGCCATGATGATCGAGCCGAGTGCGCGCATCTCCTGATGCAGCAGGCCGACCGCGTTGGAGGTCGCGTCATCCGAGCGGAAGGAGTTGGAGCAGACCAGCTCTGCCAGATCGCCGCCATGATGGGCAGGCGTGGTGTCCGCGCCGCCGCGCATTTCGGACAGGCGCACCTTCAGCCCCGCCTCGGCCAGCTGCCACGCGGCTTCCGAGCCCGCCAGCCCGCCGCCGATCACATGAATGTCATAGGTCATCGCGACGCCTTAAACCCGGACGGCCCCGGTTGGAAGGACTTGGCGCGTGAGGCCCGGCTCCCCAAGTCGGTGACATGACGACCATCTTCACCATCGGTTATGAGGGGGCGACCGTCGATGGCTTCCTCGCGACGCTGAAAACGGCCGGGGTCAAGCGCTTGATCGACGTCCGCGCGTTGCCTCTGTCGCGGCGACCGGGTTTCTCCAAATCACCGCTCGCTGCCGCGTTGAAGGAGGTCGGGATCGACTATGTGCATCTGAAGGACCTGGGCACGCCCAAGCGGGGGCGCGACGCGGCGAAGAAGGGCGATGTCGGCACACTGCGTGAGGTCTATGACGACCAGCTTGCCCTGCCCGAGGCGCAGGCGGCGGCCGCGCGGATGCTCGATCTGGCGGAGGAGAAGCCCAGCGCTTTGTTATGTTTTGAGCGCGACCCATGTCATTGCCACCGTACCTTGCTGCTGGAGGCGGTGGGGCAGGGGATGACGGTCGTCGATCTCTACGTCTGACCTGTCAGAGGACCGACGCGATAAAGGCGTCGGTGCGGTCTCGTAGCGTACCGATATTCTTCTCCAGCGCCTTCGCCAGGGTCAGTAGCGACCCGGCATCCTGGTCGACCCGGCTGGCATCCTGTTGCAACTGCTGGACCTGCTGGCCGACGCGGTGGGCGGAGGCGACCGACTGGTCGACGCTGGCGGCGATGCCGGTCGTGGCGAAGCCCTGTGCCGCCACCGCCTCGTCGATCGATTGCGAGATGGTGCCGATCGTATCGACCGCGCGATTGAGCTGCGCCTGTTCGGCGACCAGCGCGTGGAGGTTGGCGGTGACCTCGCCGATATTGCGCGCGGCGTCGCGTGCGGCTTCGCGGGTCTGACCGGCCAGCGCCTTGACCTCATGCGCGACGACGGCGAAGCCCCGACCGGCCTCGCCCGCGCGTGCCGCCTCGATCGCGGCGTTGAGCGCGAGCAGATTGGTTCGCGCCGCGACGGTTTCGATCAGGGCCAGCAGCGTGTCGATCGTCGTGGCGCTGGCCGCCAACGCACCCGCCCGCTGGTCGGTCGCGGCGATGCGGTGGCGGACGATCTCGCGAATGGCGCGCGACTGGTCCATGTCGCGGGTGATCGCGGCAAAGGCGTCGGCGAGGCCATGGCCCCGCGTGGCGATGTCGCTGAGCGCCATGCCGGTATCGGCCATTGCCTCGGTCATGCGATCCGCGCCGCCCTGCGTCTCCCCGGCGTAACGCGCGAGGTCGCTGGCCATGCTGGCTATATCGGCGGTGGCACGGAGCAGGTCCTCCGACAGGGTGGCGATGTCTGCGGTGAAGGCCCGCGCGGCCTCATCGATCCGCCGCGCCCGCGTCATGCGTTCCTGCGCCAGCGCCATCTGCGCATCGGCGGCCAGCCGGGCGATCCGGGCCGCGTCGAGCATTCCGGCGAAGACACCCTTGCGGGTCAGGATCAGCGCGTCGGGCGCTCCCCAATCGGCGTGTAGCGCCAGTTTTTCTGCCAGCGGCGCGTCCTCCTCGCAACTGGGGTGCGGGCGGACATAGGCGGTCAGGCTGGCGCCGAAATCGGGATTGTGGAGCAGCGCATGACCAAAGGGATTGTAGAGCAAGCCCTTCACATCGCGTTCGATAATCGCGCCGATCGGTTTCCTGTCGCCATCAAGCACCGGCAGCAGCCGCATGTCGGGATATTGCCGGAACAGCGCGATCGCGTCGACCAGTGAAGCATGCGCCGCGATGACCGGGCTTTCCGCACCGGCGGACCAACAGGAAAAGACGGGCGGCTTCATCGTTGCTGGCGTTACGACAGAACGGTAAACGCGATGTGATGGATTTGTGACGTTTCAAAGACGAAACGGAAACGGCCGCGGCCGGTGGGAGCTTAGCCCGCCACCGGCAAACGAACCTTGCCGTCCTCGTCCCGCTTCATCGGGCCATAGGCGATGACCGCCGATAGCGGCAGATCGGCATAGATATGCGGGAAGAGCTGGCCGCCCCGGCTCTCTTCCCACTTCACTGCTTCGCCCATCGCCTCCAGGTCGACCGCCGCGACGTGCAGGTCGCTCTGTCCGGCGAAATGCTTGTCGACCGTCTCGGTCAGCTGGGCGGCCGTGGAGAGGTGGATATAGCCATCGGCGATATCCACCGGAGCGCCCGTGAAAACGCCCTCCTGCTCCAGCACGGCCATCTGATCGGTGGTCAGCACCTTATAGGCGGTGGCGGGATGGCTCATTCGCCATCCTCCGGCCCGGCCGCCAGATTCTCGCCGACGATCGCATCCGGCTCGGGCGCGATCTCGGGGTTGCCGTCGGCCAGGTTCATCTCGGCATCCTCCTCGGTCTCTTCGATGCGCGCGGCCGAGACGACATGCTCGCCCGGCGCGACGTTGAAGAGCCGCAGACCAGCCGAGCCACGCCCGATCACCCGGAGCGACGCCAGCGACATGCGGATCAGCTTGGCCTGGTCGGTCACCAGCATCAGCTGATGCCCCTTGGCCGCCGGGAAGCTGGCGACGACATCGCCGTTGCGGGCGATATTGTCGATGTTGGTGATGCCCTGACCACCGCGACCCGTGCGGCGATATTCGTATGCCGAGGACAGCTTGCCATAGCCATTGGCGCAGACGGTCAGGATGAACTGCTCGCAGTTGCGCAGCTCGTCATACCGCTCGACCGACAGCTCGGGCTCGCCTTCCTTCTCACCCTTCCAGGGGGCGAAGCGCAGATACGCCTCGCGCTCTTCCTGGGTGGTGCCGACCCGGTGCAGGACCGACAGCGAGATGACCTCGTCCCCGTCCTTCAGCGTGATGCCACGCACGCCGGTCGAGGTGCGGCTCTGGAACTCGCGCACGTCGTCGGCGGCAAAGCGGATCGCCCGGCCGCAACGGGTGGCGAGCAGCACGTCGTCCTCGGCCCCGAGCAGCGCGACGCCGATCAGGCGATCCTCGCTCTCGTCGTCGAAGCGCATCGCGATCTTGCCGTTCGAGGGCACGTTGGTGAACGCATCCATCGAGTTGCGGCGCACGGCACCCTTGGCTGTGGCGAACATGACGTGGAGCTTGCCCCACTCCGCCTCGTCCTCGGGCAGCGGCAGCACGGTCGAGATGACCTCGCCCGGTGCCAGCGGCAGCAGGTTGACCATCGGCCGCCCGCGCGTGGCAGGCCCGCCCTCGGGCAGGCGCCACACCTTGTAGCGATAGACCTTGCCATGGTTCGAGAAGAACAGGACCGGCGTGTGCGTGCTGGTCACGAACAGCTCGGTAACGACGTCCTCGTCCTTGGTCGCCATGCCCGAGCGGCCCTTGCCGCCGCGATTTTGGGCGCGGAAGGCATCGAGCGGGGTACGTTTGATATAGCCCTGCATGGTCACGGTGACGACCATGTCCTCGCGCTCGATCAGGTCCTCGTCGTCGATGCCATCGGCGGCGGCGGCGATTTCCGAGCGGCGCGGAGTCGCAAACTGGTCGCGGATCGCCACCAGCTCGCCGCGCATCACTTCGTACAGCTTCACGCGGTTGGCGAGGATTTCCAGCAGCTCGGTGATCGAGTCCGCCAGACCCTTCAGCTCGTCGCCGATCTCGTCGCGGCCCAGTGCGGTCAGGCGGTGCAGGCGCAGGTCGAGGATGGCGCGAACCTGGGTCTCCGACAGGCGATAGGTGTCGCCGAAGCCTTCGCTCTCGACCGCCTCGACCAGACGGATATAGCCAGCGATCTCGGCGATCGGCCATTCGCGGGCGAGCAAAGCCTCGCGCGCGGCGACCGGCGAGGCGGAGCCGCGGATGATCCGCACCACTTCGTCCAGGTTCGTCACCGCGATGACGAGGCCCAGCAAGATGTGCGCCCGCTCGCGCGCCTTGGCCAGCTCGAACTTCGAGCGGCGGGTGATGACCTGCTCGCGGAACTGGACGAACGCCTGGATGATGTCGCGCAGGTTCAGCAGCTCGGGCCGCCCGCCGCGAATGGCGAGCATGTTGGCCGGGAAGCTGGTCTGGGCGGGGGTGTGCCGCCAGAGCTGGTTGAGCACGACCTCGGGGGTCGCGTCGCGCTTCAGGTCGATGACGATGCGAACGCCTTCGCGGTTCGACTCGTCGCGAATGTCGCTGATCCCCTCGATCCGCTTTTCCTTGGCGGCCTCGGCGATCTTTTCAACGAGCGCGTTCTTGCCCTGCTGATAGGGGATTTCGGTGAGGACGATGGCCCGGCGATCGCCGCGCATCTCCTCGATCTCGTGACGCGAGCGCACGATGATCGAGCCGCGCCCGGTCTGGTATGCCGAACGGGCGCCCGAGCGGCCCAGGATCAGCGCACCCGTCGGGAAGTCGGGGGCGGGGACGATCTCGTTCAGTTCCTCGACCGTGATCGCGCCGTTTTCCATATAGGCGAGACAGGCGTTGACCACCTCGCCCAGATTGTGCGGCGGGATGTTGGTCGCCATGCCGACCGCGATACCGCCGGCACCATTGACCAGCAGGTTCGGATACTGGGCGGGCAGGACCGAGGGTTCGCGCTCCGAGCCGTCATAATTGGGCTGGAAGTCGACCGTGTCCTTGTCGAGATCGTCGAGCAGCGAATTGGCGACCTTGGCCAGACGCGCTTCGGTGTAACGCATCGCGGCAGGCGGATCGGGGTCCATCGAGCCGAAATTGCCCTGACCGTCGATCAGCGGCACGCGCATCGACCAGTCCTGCGCCATGCGGGCCAGCGCATCGTAGATCGCGCTGTCGCCGTGCGGGTGGTATTTACCCATCACGTCACCGACGATGCGCGCCGACTTGCGGTACGGCTTGCCCGCGACGAAGCCGCTTTCGGCGGCCGAATAGAGGATACGGCGATGGACGGGCTTCAGGCCGTCACGCACGTCGGGCAGCGCACGCGCCACGATCACGCTCATCGCATAGTCGAGATAGCTCGACTTCATCTCGTCGACGATGGAGATCGTCGAAATATCGGAAGGTTCCGCGAGGGTCGTCTCGTCGGCCAAAGTCTGTTGCTTTCCGGCTTGGTGGTCAGATGGGAATTGTCGTTCCTAGCCCAGCGGAAAGCGCCTGACCACCCCCGCGGAACCCATTCGCGAGCGGTCGTTCGGGAAGGACGGTGGCGGCGCGGGAAGGGCGGCGGCGGGGATGGGCCCGGCGGAATGTGCTCCCCCCTCGGCAGCAAGTTCGCGGGACTTCGGAGGCGCTGGCCGCCGACGGGAGTAAACGACGACCAGCAAGGGTCTTATGGGATTTCAGTGGTTTCGGTTGAATGTCTCGGATGTTACGATGTTGTAATCCAAATGATAATCAGGGCTTTGTGATCCTCCCCGGTACGGGGCGGGGGACCATGCGAAGCATGGTGGAGGGGGCGTGCCACTGGGGGCGTCCAATGAGGAAGCCCCCCCTCCGTCAGGCCTCCGGCCTGCCACCTCCCCGTACCGGGGAGGATCGTCAGGGCTGAACCTCCTTGCCCCCCCAGTCGAACAGCTTGCCGCTGTCGGGCGCCTTCAGCCCGTCGATCACGTCGAGCAACTGCACCGCCGCGCGGTCGGGGGCGAATAGCCCGCCGGGGCGGACATTGCCCTGGAACGGCCTGGACAGCGGGGTGTCGACCGTGCCGGGGTGCAACGCGACGATGATCGAGCGGTCGTTGCGACGCTTGTGCTCGATCGCCAGCGTGCGGACGAACTGGTTGAGCGCCGCCTTGGACGCGCGATAGCCATACCAGCCGCCCATGCGATTGTCGGAGATCGAGCCGATCCGCGCGGAGAGGGCCGCGAACAGCGTCTTGCCGGTACGCGGCATCAGCGGCAGCAGGTGCTTGGCGACCAATGCCGGGCCGATCGCATTCACCGCGAAGTTGCGCGCCAGCCATTCGGGCGAAAGCTGGTCGAGCGCCTTTTCAGGCCCGTGCTCTCCGTCATGGAGCAGGCCGGTGGCGACGATCAACAGATCGGGGGCGGGGCCCTTCGCGATCCGTTCGGCCGCGGCGGCGATGCTGGCTTCGTCTTCCAGGTCGATATGGCCGTCACCTGGCATCGACCGGGCGAGGCGGGTGACGGAGACCCCCTCTTCCTCCAGCGCATCGGCGATCGCCCGGCCGATCCCGCCCGAGGCGCCGATGACGATTGCCCGTTTCCATTCGCTCATCGCACGAATCTCCATAGCGTCGGCGTGCTTGCCTCGGCGTCGAACGCATAACCGTCGCTATCGAAGCCGCGCATGGCGTCGGTGTCGGTGACGTGATGTTCGATCATCCAGCGCGCCATGGCGCCGCGCGCCTTCTTGGCATGGAAGCTGACGAAGCGGTCGCCTTCGCGGAAATCGACCGCGATGACGCGAATGGCGGCGGGCAGCTTGCCGTCGACCGCATGCCAATATTCCTGGCTGGCGAGGTTCAGGATGGTGCCCGAGCCCTCTGCCTCGACCTCCTGGGTCAGGCGCGTGGCGATGCGGTCGCCCCACCAGTCGGTCAGTTTGCCGCCGCCCGATCCGCTCCTGGGGGGCGCCCAGCGCGTGCCCATCTCCAGCCGATAGGGGCGCATCGCATCGAGCGGGCGGAGCAGGCCGTAGAGCCCCGACAGCATCCGCAGATGGTCTTGCGCGAACAGCACGGCGGGCACGTCGAGCGACTTGGCCTCCAGCCCGGTATACACGTCGCCTGCGAAGGCGAACATCGCCGGGCGCTCCGGCGCGGTGGCGAAATCCCGGAAGCGTTCGGCATTCAATTGTGCCAGCGCGGGCGAAATCCGCATCAGCGAGGCCAGCTTCTCTTCGCCCAGCCCGGACGCAGCCTTGGCCAGCGTCTCGGCTTCTTGCGCGAAATGCGGCGCGGTGGGTGCGAGGTCGGGAACGGGGCTCTGATAGTCGAGCGTCTTGGCGGGGGAGATGACGGCGATCATGATCGGGCGCGCTAGCGCCGGGAGCGTTCGTGTTCAATCCGCGTTCAGCGCGGGATGGATAGGAGGGGTATCCATTCAATCGCCTTGCTTGAACGGGACGCGTGCTGCCCCTATCAAGCCTGCCATCGACGATCCCGGACCGACCGGCTGTATTCTTGGAGAGAATTCGCATGAAAATCCTACCGAAGCTCGCGCTGGCGGCCGCGCTCGCGACGGGCATGGGCAGCGTCGTGCTGACCGCGCCGCTGTCTGCGCAGAAGAAGAAGGAAGAAGCGGCCGGTGGCCTGAAGCTGAGCCCCGAGGCGCTGAAGGCGGCCCAGGCCGCGCAGCCGGTGCTGCAGCAGAAGAATTATGCTGCCGCCGAGCCGCTGGTCGCCGCCGTCGAGGCTGCCGCCAAGACCGAGGACGACAAGTACATCGCCGCGGCGATGCGCTACGAGCTCGAATCGGGCAAGCTGTTCGCGGCCCAGCAGGCCAACCCGAACGCCCCGATCGACGAGGCGGTGCTCGCCAAGCCGCTCGACGCGCTCATCAACAGCCCGTCGACCCCGGCCGCCGACAAGCCGCGCTATGTCTATCGTCGCGGTGCGCTGGCCTATAACGGCAAGCAGTATCCGATCGCGCTGCAATATTTCCAGCAGGCCAAGCAGCTGGGCTATAACGACCCCAACCTGCCGATGCTGATCGTCAAGGCGAAGTTCGAGACGGGCGACGTGGCGGGCGGCAATGCCGAGCTGTCGTCGGTGATCGACCATATGAACGCCTCGGGCCAGAAGGCGCCGGAGGACTATTACAAGTTCGCCATCGGTCGTGCCAACAAGGCGAAGCAGGTTCCTGAGACGCTGAGCTGGATGCGCAAGTGGATCGCGGCCTATCCGACCCCGCAGAACTGGCGCAACGCGCTGGTCATCTACGGTCTGCAGCCGGGTTCGCTGGCGACGCTGGACAAGAACCAGAAGCTCGACCTGTTCCGCCTGATGCGTGCGTCCAAGTCGCTGGCCGACCAGAACGACTATATGGAATATGCCCAGTACGCGACGGACAAGGGCCTGCCCGCCGAGGCGGCGACCGTGTTGAAGGAAGGCATGGCAACCGGCAAGATCCCGGCTGGCAACGCCACGGCCAAGGCGATGCTGACGGCGGCGGAAGCCAAGAGCCGCCAGGAAGGCTCGCTCGCCCCGACCGAGGCGCGCGCCAAGTCGGCCAATGACGGCAAGCTCGCCGCGCTGACCGGCGAGGCCTATTATGGTCAGGGCAATTACGCCAAGGCGGCCGAGCTGTATCGCCTGGCGCTTCAGAAGGGCGGCGTCGATGCCAATGAGGTGAACACCCGCCTCGGCATCGCACTGGCCGCCAGTGGCGACAAGGCGGGCGCGAAGGCCGCGTTCGACGCCGTCAAGGGCGCTCCGCGCGCCGATCTGGCGAGCTTCTGGAACACCTGGCTCGCCACCCAGGCGTAAAGGATGGAGGCCCGCGTCGGCGACGATGCGGGCCTTTTTCATTCTTGGCGGAGCGCTGGGTGTGTGCTTCGACTTCGCTGAGCATGAACGGCTGCTAGGTCGTTGGGCTTGGCTCGCGCCTTACAACAATCCTTTCCTCCGTTCAGCCTGAGCGAAGTCGAAGACTACGCACCAATCGCCAGCCAAAAAGGGCCGGTGCTCCCGAACGGAGAACCGGCCCTTTTTTGCAACCGAAACCGGATCAATCCGCTTGGATCGGAATCCCAGAAACCTGTTTGGCCGTTCGGATGGTCAGCGACGTCTTGACGCTGGCGACATTGGGCGCGGGCGTCAGGTGGCCGGTCAGGATTTCCTGGAAGCTCTTGAGGTCCGACGCGACGATCTTCAGGATGAAATCGATCTCGCCGTTCAGCATGTGGCACTCGCGCACCTCGGGGATGCCTGCGACATGCGCCTCGAAGGCGGCCAGGTCATGCTCGGCCTGGCTGCGCAGCGACACCATGGCGAAGACGGTGATCGGAAAGCCCAGACGCGCGGCATCGAGGTCGGCATGATAGCCGCGAATGGCCCCGGCTTCCTCCAGCGCGCGGACGCGGCGCAGGCAGGGCGGGGCGGTCAAACCGACTCGTTCGGCCAGTTCGACATTGGTCATACGGCCATCGGCCTGCAACAGCGCCAGGATCTGCCGATCGATGCGATCGAGCGCCATTACACGATACTCCACATAAAATGCCGAATCCCTATGCTCTTTGACGGCGTACTATAAGAAAATTACGCACTACCGTAATTCTCGGGCATTGCAACGGCACCGATAAGGATATTTGCAGGTTACCAGTTGGAAGGATAAGGACGTTAAGACAAGGACGTTAGGGCCGATCGGCCATGCGTGAAGGGAGCTCAGTGCGGTTCGACGATAGTCTGGCGACGATTTTATCGGCCGACACTGCGACGCCTTTCGGCGCGCAGACTGCCTGGCGGCAGCTGATCGACTTGATAAGCCGTGGCCGTGTGCCTGCCGATCCGCCGATGCTCGTGCGGCTTGCCGAACTGCGTGATGCGGTGGCCGAGGGCGTTCGCGTCGCCAGCGCGCGCATCCTGAGCAGCGGCCACCCGCCCGCCGCACTGGTCGGCTTTTTTGCACAGGATACGATGGCGGTCGCCGCGATGGTGCTGCGCAACGTCGAACTGGCGGACGATGACTGGCTGGGGATTCTGCCCAACCTGACCCCGCGCACCCGCTCGATCCTCCGGCACCGGCGGAACTTGTCCGAGACCGTGATGCGCGGCCTGGAAAGTTTCGGTTCGGTCGATTTCGTGCTTCCGAACATGAGCGGCCCGGCCGATGCGACCATGTCTGCCGCATTGCCGATCGAGGCCGCGCCGGAGCCTGTGACCGAGCCCGCCGCGCGCGTCCCGGAGCAGCCCGAGCCACGCGTAACGCCCAAGCCAGGCGTAACGCCCAAGCCGATAACGGCCGAGCCCGTGGCCGAAGCCGAGCCCGTGTCCATCCTTCTGGACCCGGTGCCGACCCAGGCCGCGACGCCTTTCGTCGCTCTGGGGCAGGTCGCCCGCAGCCTGCCCTTCATGGCGGAGGCGATGCGTCATGCCCCGCCGACCGCTGCCCCGCCACGATATGAGATCGCCGATCTCGTCGCGCGGATCGACGCCTTCAATCAACGGCGTGAGGAAACGACCGGCGTGCCGCAGCGCGACGCCGGGCCCGTGCATTTCGACTTCGAAACCGATGCCAATGGCCTGATCCTGGGCGTCGAGGGCGTCACGCGTGGTCCGCTGGTCGGCGTCAGCATTGCGGAAACCGCGATGCAGGGGCTGGCGCAATTCGACGGCGTGGCGATGGGGGCCTTTCGCCGCCGCTCCGGATTTCGCGATGCGCGGCTCGAAATCGGCGGCAGCTCGGCGGCGGCGGGATCGTGGCGGGTATCGGCCATGCCCTTTTTCGACCCTGTATCCGGCCGTTACGCGGGGTATCGTGGCAGCGGTCGTCGCCCGCGCCGGGACGAGATGGCCAATGTGGTCGAAGCCCCTCCCGAAACTTCCTCGTCCGATTCGCTGCGCCAGCTGGTCCATGAACTGCGGACTCCGGCGAACGCGGTGGCGGGTTTCGCCGAGCTGATCGAAAGTGAACTGCTTGGCCCCGTCGCGCCGGTCTATCGCGACCGCGCCAGTGCCATCCGGGCGATGGCGGCCGATCTGCTTGCCTCGGTCGAGGACCTCGACACCGCAGCCCGGATCGAGGGGCATGTGCTGGAGCTGCGGCCGAGCATTGTTCCGCTCGTCCCGCTGATCCAGCGGGTGTTGGCCGATCTGCGTCCGCTGGCCGAATTGCGGCGCGCCGAAATCCGCTTCGACATGTCCTCGGCACCCTTATGCGCGTTGGCCGACGACCGCGCGAGCGAGCGGCTGCTGACCCGGCTTTTCTCCGTGCTCTTGTCCAACTGCGTGGTGGGCGAGCGGCTGTCGGCACAATTGTCTGCCGATCAGGGCATGGCGGCGCTGCGCATCGATCGCCCCCTGTCGCTGACCGTCGAGGCGGATGCCGGGCTGTTGAGCGAAGCGGGGGATGAGGAACAGCGTGACGGCGCACCCTTGCTCGGCACCGGGTTCTCATTGCGTCTGATCGACAAGCTCGGCGCTGAGATGGGCGGTGGGCTGACCATCGGCCTGCATCGTGTCGTGCTGGCGCTTCCGATCGGCCGGGACGAGCGCGCGGGACAGGCATCGATCGCCTGACCGTGCCGAGCGCCGCTCGCCCCCGGCGTCATGAGGCGGCTAAGGCCGCCGAGCGCGTCATTTGGCCCGAGACGTTCGGGCGACGTTTCCTCGTGACCGTCGATGTCGAGGAGGAGTTCGACTGGAGCGCGCCGCTCGACCGCCGCCATCGGTCGACCAAGGCGATGCGCGCCTTCGCACCCGCGCATCGACGATTCGCGGAGGCCGGGGTCGGGCTCAACTGCATGGTCGACTATCCGGTCGCGGTGGACCCGGCGGCGGTGGACATTCTGTCCGACTGCCTGGCGGATGGCCGCTCCGAGATCGGCGCGCAGCTGCATAGCTGGGTGACACCGCCTTATGAGGAGGTCGTCGATCCCTTTACCAGTCATGCGGGCAACCTGCCGGGCCCATTGGAAGCCGCCAAGCTCGACACATTGACCGATGCGCTCACCGCTTCGTTCGGTATACGGCCTCGCGTCTTTCGGTCGGGGCGCTATGGGTTGGGGCCGTCGTCACTGTCGTTGCTGGCCTCACGAGGCTACCGGATCGACAGTTCGATGCGCGCGCTGCACGATTATGGTGCGACAGGCGGCATGGATTTCAGTGCCATCGACGCCCATGGCTTTCGCCGAGACGGCATGGTCGAGCTGCCCCTGACCAGCGTCTACACGGGCTTGTTGCGATGGGGAGGCGCGGACCTGTATCGCCGCGCCGGGCACTGGCCGCGTGGGCGTGGGGTCCTGGCGCGGGCGGGGCTGCTGAACCGTATTCCCTTGACGCCCGAAGGGGTGGGCATAGGCGATGCGCTGGCGGCGATCGATCGGGCGCTGGCCGATGGTGTGCGTCTGCTGACCTTTTCTTTCCACTCTCCGACGCTGGAGCCGGGCCATACGTCCTATGTCCGCGATGCGCGTGACCGGGCGATGTTCGATCGGTGGTGGGATGCAGTTTTCGATCGATTGGCCAGGCGCGGCGTCACCGCAACGACGATCGACGAGATCCTGTCCATCACCGGATAACCGGGCCGCGTTGAGATGCGACCCGGTCGTTGGGATCAGCGCTTCATCGCCTCGATCAGCTTCTTGACGTCCTGGCTGCGACCGCGCGGCAGGATCAGGATATCGTCCCCGCTCGCCACGACGATCAGGTCCTGCACGTCGACGGCCGCCACCCGGACCCGGTCGGTGCGGATCAGGCAGTTCTTCGTGTCGATCGCCAGCACCTCGCCGCGATGCGCATTGCCGAAGCCGTCCAACTCGCTGATCGAATGCAGCGCGTCCCAGCTGCCGACATCGTTCCACCCCATGGCGACGGGGACGACCGCGACCCGGTCGGCGCGCTCCATCACCGCATAGTCGATCGAGTCCGACGGGCAGGCCGAGAACTCCGCTTCATCCGGGGAGATACGCTTGCCGTCATGCTTGGCCGCGCGCATCGCCTTTTCTGCGGCGACCAGCATTTCGGGGGCGTGCTGGCCCAGCTCTTCGAGGAAGCGATCGGCGCGGAACAGGAAGATACCGCCGTTCCAGGCATAGTCGCCGCGCGCCAGCATGGCTTCCGCGCGTTCCAGCCTGGGCTTTTCGACGAATCGAGCGACCTGATGCACGCCCGGTGCGATCTCGCGCCCGACCTGGATCCAGCCATAGCCTGTTTCCGGCTTGTCGGCCGTGATGCCGAAGGTCGCGAGCCAGCCCTGCGACACCATCGGCAGCGCCGCGCGGATCGCGGCGTGGAATGCATCGAGATCGGCGATGACATGATCCGACGGCATGACCAGCAGCACGTCTTCGGGCTTGGCGGCCAGCGCAGCGAGCGCGATGGCGGGGGCGGTGTTGCGCGCCACCGGCTCCAGTACCAGCGCCTGGGGCGGCGTGCCCGCCTCCGTCAACTGGCTTTCGACCAAGTCGGCATGGCGCTGTCCGGCGACGACGATCGGCGCGGCGAAATCGTTGGATTTGGTCCGCTGCGCGGTCAACTGCAGCATCGTCTCGTCGGAGGTCAGCGGCAACAGCTGCTTGGGCATCTCCGGCTTCGACATCGGCCAGAGACGCGTGCCGGAGCCACCGGACAGGATGACCGGCACGATCGGATTATGCATGAATGCCCCTTCTGATTGTCCGAGCCACCGAGAGATATGTCGGTGGCCAGGACGGTTGTAACGCACCCACAACGCATATCTTCACGCTTCGTTTGTCATTGTCTGCAAAAATTGGGACAAGCAGCCATCGAAAGCGGGGTTGCGTGTGCGTTGGGGATGTCGATCCGGTAGATGATCCGCCTGTTCAAACATTATGTCCCCCATGCGGCGCTGTTGCTCGGGCTGGTCGATTTCCTGCTGCTGATGGTCGCGGCCGAGCTGGGCTGGGTGCTGCGCGCGTACCAGATCGGTTATCCGGCAGGCTCGTTTTTCGAGCGGCTGCCGCAGGTGCTGAGCTTTGCGATCCCGCTTCAGATTTCGTTGCTGGCGGTGGGCGCCTATGCCGCCGCTTCTTTCCTGTCGCTTCGTTTTGCCGCGGCGCGCCTGATGGTCGCGATCTCGCTGGGCGTGATATTCCTGTCGCTGATCTTCTTCTTCTTTCCCAACCTGTCCTATTGGCGGTCGAGCCTGTTCTTCTCGATGGTCATCGCGGTCGTGTTGCTGGTCGTAGTGCGCGGGCTGCTCGGTCGTTTCCTGGGCGGTGATCGGTTCAAGCGCCGCATCGTCCTGATGGGCGCGGGCGAGCGTGCCGCGCAGATAGCCGCGCTGGCGGCCAGGCCGGGGAGCAATTTCGTGGTCGCGGGGGCGATCGCCATGAGCGGGGACGAAACCGCAATTCCCGGCGCCGTTCCGCGATCCGCGATCCCCAGCCTGTCAGGCTTCGTGCTGGAGCGCGAGGCGGGCGAGGTGGTGCTGGCACTTCAGGAACGACGCGGCTCGCTCCCCTATCAGGACCTTCTGCGCGTTCGCACGACCGGCGTGCATGTCTCTGAAATATCTAGCTTTTTGGAGCAACAGACGGGGCGTATCGATCTGGCGTCCGTCAGCCATAGCTGGCTGATCTTTTCCGAGGGTTTCGCGTCGGGCCGTATGTGGTCGGCCATGGCCAAGCGCGCCTTCGACATTTCGGTCAGCCTGATCCTGCTGGTCGTGGCGGTGCCGGTGATCGTGGCGACCGCCCTCCTGATCCGACTCGAGTCGCGCGGACCCGCCTTCTATCGCCAGCGGCGCGTCGGCCTGTTCAACCAGCCTTTCGACATTCCCAAACTCCGCTCGATGCGGCAGGATGCCGAAGTGGCAGGGCAGGCGGTCTGGGCAGAGAAGGACGATCCGCGCATCACGCGGGTGGGGCGTTTCATCCGCAAGGTGCGGATCGACGAGCTGCCGCAAATCTGGTCGGTGCTGACCGGAGAGATGAGCTTTGTCGGCCCGCGTCCCGAGCGGCCGCAATTCGTCGAGCAGCTCGAACGACAAATCCCGTTCTATGCCGAGCGGCACATGGTGAAGCCGGGGATCACGGGCTGGGCGCAGCTCAACTATCCCTATGGCGCGTCGATCGAGGATGCCCGGCACAAGCTGGAATATGACCTGTATTATGCCAAGAATTATTCGCCCTTTCTCGACGCGTTGATCCTGCTCCAGACACTACGGGTCATTCTCTGGCCTTCGGGCGCACGCTGATCGTGGCGACCGACGAGGCGGTGATAGCGAAGGGGCGCGACCGGCGACGGTCGCAGCCCTATCCGATGATGCGACGCAAACGGCGTATCTGGAAGCGGCGATCGATCCAGCGGCGTATCCGAATCCTGGCCGTCCTGTTCGTCGTCGCGCTGGCGATGGCGGGGCTGCTGGCATTGGCTCGCGGCGGAAAGCCTCTGGTCGATCCCACTCAGGCACTGCGACGTGCGACTGCGGCACTGGAAGCAGGCAATTATCATTCGGCGCACGATCAGGCGCGGCAGGCGGCGGACGCAGCACCCCGGTCGCGGACGGCGCAGATGATGCTGGCGCGGACCAGCCTGTTGCTCGGCGAAGGGGTGACGGCCGATGCGGCCCTCGACCGGGCCTTGGCCGACGGCGTGCCGCTGAACGAGACGCTGGCGGCCAGGGCCGAGGCGCGGCTGATCCAGGGCGATCTGGCGGGTGCACAGGATGCGGTCGACCGGATGCCGGCCGAACGCGACGCCGCCATGGCGCGGATCGCGGCGCAGGTAGAGGCAGCAGAGGACGACAGCGGCTTTGGTGGCGCGGCTTTGCGGCAGGAGCTGCAGAGGCTGGCCGACCTCAATCCCAAGGATGCGCGCATCTGGACCGACCTCGGACGGAGCCGGTTCGGTGCGGGCGACATGGAGGGGGCGTCGCTGGCAGCGGCACGCGCGGCCGGGTTGGCGCCCGCCGACCCCGATGCGCTGACCCTGCAGGGCGAAGTGCTGCGCGCCCGTTACGGGTTGGCCGCCGGACTGCCCTGGTTCCAGGCGGCGCTGGCGCAAGATGCCTATCACCTGCGGGCACTGCTTCAATATGCCGCGACGCTTGGCGACCTGGGTCGGGCGAGCGAGGCGCTGGCCGCGACGCGTTCGGCCCTGGTGTCGCAACCGGGCAATCCCGAAGCCTTTTATCTCCAGGCGGTCATCGCGGCCCGGGCAGGACGTTACGCCCTGGCGCAGCAGCTCCTGCAGCTGACCGGCGGCACGCTGCGAATGCGGCCCGGCGTGGCGATGCTGGAGGGGGCGGTCGCCTATGCGCAGGGGCGGCCACAGCGGGCGGTGCGTGCCTGGACTCGACTGGTCACCATGCAGCCGATGAACGTCGTGGCGCGCCAGTTGCTCGCCGCGGCACAGATCGGCGCGGGCGATAGGCCCGCCGCGCTCGCGACGCTGCGTCCGATCCTGGCGCGGACGGATGCGGCTGGCTACGCCATCCGGCTCGGGATCGTGGCCGATCCCGATGCCGCCGCCGCGTTGAGCGACCGCGCTGCGCTGGCCCGGAGAGGCGATGCCGCCATCTTCCGATCCGATCGGGCCGTCATCGATCTGAAGATCGGAGCGAAGGATGCCCCGACCGATCCCACCTATGCGCTGGGCCTGATCCGGGGGCTGGCGAGCCAGGGCGACCGCGCCGGTGCGATCCGGGTCGCCCAGTCGCTGGTCGCCGCAAGTCCCGGCGCCCCGGCCGCGCAGCTGGCTTACGGCGATATACTTGCCACTGCGGGGCGAAATGCCGAGGCCTTGAGGCCTTATGCCAAGGCGGCGGACCTGACCTTCGACGAGCCGACCATGTTGCGACTGGTCGACAGCTATCAGCGGACGGGGCGTGCGCGGGACGCGGCGGTCAGCCTGGGGCTGTATCTTTCCCAGAACCCGCAAAGCGTGCCCGCCCGTCGCCTGCTCGCTCAGTGGCAGATGGCCGCCGGTCGATGGGACGACGCCATCGAAACGCTGGAGGGGCTCCGCGCTCAACTCGGGTTGCGCGATATCGCGCTGCTGCACGATCTGGCCGTCGCGTATGTCGGGGCGGGGGACGGCGTGGTGGCGCGGCGCTATGCGGCGGCGGCCTATCGACTGGCGCCGATGAATGCGGCGGTCGCGGACGCCTATGGGCAGGCGCTGGCGGCGGACGGTGCGCCGGACGCCGCGCGGCAGTTGTTCGACAAGGCGCTGGCCCTCGCACCGGGTGATCCCACGATCCTCGCCCACCGCGCCGCGCTCTGAAGCTGCTCGCTTGGCAGGCGGGGGGCGGTGCCGTACCAGCGCAGCCATGACCGATCTTGCCCATTCCGCTTTGGAGCGTATCGCCGCGGCGCTGGAGCGTCTCGCGCCGCCGCCCGCCCCCTCGGCCGATCCGCTCGCCCATCCGGCCTATCGGTGGCGGGGCGGGGCGCTCGATGCCGCGCGTGGGTTCTCGCCGATGCCGCTCGGCTTGTTGCAGGGGCTGGATCGGCAGCGCGAGGCGTTGCTTGCCAATCTGTTCCGGCTGGCGGACGGTCATGCGGCGCAGGACGTGCTGCTCTGGGGCGCGCGGGGCACAGGCAAGTCGGCGCTGGTCAAGGCGGGCGTTGCCACCGTCCAGGCTGATCGGCCGGGGCGGCTGGCGCTAGTGTCGGTCGATACGCTCGACAGCCTGCCGGAATTGTTCGCCATGTTGGAGGGTGTCGACCGCGCCTTTGCCGTGTTCATCGACGATCTCGGGTTCGACGAAGCGGGGGAGGGGCGCAAGCTCCGCTCGCTGCTCGACGGCGGCGCGGAGGCGCGGCCAGCCCATGTCCGGCTGCTCGTCACCGCCAATCGCCGCCATCTTTTGCCGCGCGACCTGAGCGAACAGGACAGCGCGATCAATCCCCGCGATGTCGTCGACGACCAGCTTGCGCTTTCCGATCGGTTCGGTCTCAGCCTGGGATTCCACACGCTCGATCAGGACGGATATCTGGCGATCGTGCGCGCCTATGCAGCGCGGCATGACCTGCCGTTCGACGGGGACGAGGCGGTGAACTGGGCGACCCGTCGGGGCAGCCGTTCGGGCCGCGTGGCGTGGCAGTATATCGTCGATCTGGCGGGGCGGATGGGGCGAAGTCTGTCATAATTTCGCCGACGGATAAAAAACCGCTTGCGCGCTTTCAAACCGCTGGCTATTGGCGCGCCTCCAGCACGGATCGGCCTTCCCGAAAGGCTCTGAAAACCGATCCGTACTCTCTAGTCGGGGAGTAGCTCAGCCTGGTAGAGCACTGCCTTCGGGAGGCAGGGGCCGGAGGTTCGAATCCTCTCTCCCCGACCATTTTCGCCGCTGATGATGCGGCCTGCCTCACCGATAGCGAACAGCACCGAACGGGCGATGTAGCCTGACCGGGTAGCATGACCTGGCTCGAATCCATCGCCTTTGTCCTCGGTGTCGCAAATGTCACGCTGGTCGTGCGGCGCAGCCTGTGGAACTATCCGGTCGCGCTGGTGATGGTGTCGCTCTACGCCCTGCTGTTCTGGCGTGAGCGGCTATACAGCGACGCGGCGTTGCAGCTCTT
This sequence comes from Candidatus Sphingomonas excrementigallinarum, assembly GCA_019112965.1. Lineage (GTDB taxonomy): Bacteria > Pseudomonadota > Alphaproteobacteria > Sphingomonadales > Sphingomonadaceae > Sphingomonas > Sphingomonas excrementigallinarum. The sequence goes on from DXIH01000152.1 coordinate 33,443, forward strand.
TTTCTTCATCCTCAACCTCTATGGCTGGATCGTCTGGCGGCGCAGCGTCGCACGCGAAGGCGAGGTGGCGGTGGCGATACTCACGATCCGAGCCCGTTGCTACTGGCTGGCTGGAATCGCCGTGGCGGCCGCTCCATGGGGGCGCGCGATGGCGCACTGGACCGACGCGGCCATGCCCTATTGGGACGCCGCCAATGCCGTCGTCAGCGTTGCGGCGCAGATTTTGCTGGCAAGGCGACGGCTGGAGAATTGGTTGCTCTGGATCGCGGTGGATATCTCTTCCATCGCGCTTTACGCGGTGAAGGGCCTGACGCTGACCGCTTTTCTCTATGTCATCTTTCTGGGACTGTCGCTGTGGGGCTATCGCGAATGGCGAGGACGCGCGTGAGGAGCATCTGTCTTCACGGCCCCGAGAGCACCGGCAAGTCGACCGTCGGGCCGCGTCTGGCCAAGGCCCTGGGCGGACAATATCTCCCGGAATATGGCCGCGACTATGCCGAGGCGCATGGCACCGACTTCACCATGGCCGATCTGCTGGCGATCGCGCGGGGGCATGACGCAATGCTCGCCGAGGCCATGGCGCGCGGCCCCTGGCCGGTCGTCACCGACACCGATCCGTTGATGACCGCGGTCTGGGCGGACATGCTGTTCGGTCGGCGTGATCCCTGGTTCGCCGAATGGAACCGCCTGTCGGACTTCTACCTGCTCTTCGCCCCCGACCTGCCCTGGGTCGAGGATGGCACCCGCCTGTTCGGCACACTCGCCGAGCGGCAACGCTTCTTCGAATGGTCGCGGGACGAGCTGGATCGGCGCGACGTGCGCTATGCCCTGGTCGAAGGGCAGGGCGAGAGCCGTTATGCAAATGCGCTGGCCGCGATCGATAGCTTTGGCATCCGCGCACATCTTTGCTAACGGCGGATGCAATAGCTTTTCAGGAAACCATTCCCCCCGTGTCCACGCCGCTCGACAAGATCCGCAACTTCTCCATCATCGCGCATATCGACCATGGCAAGTCGACGCTCGCCGATCGCCTGATCCAGTTTACCGGCGGCCTGACCGACCGTGAGATGAGCGAACAGGTTCTCGACAATATGGAGATCGAGAAGGAACGCGGCATCACCATCAAGGCGCAGACGGTGCGCCTGGCGTACAAGGCGCAGGACGGCGAGACGTATACGCTGAACCTGATGGACACGCCGGGCCATGTCGACTTCGCCTACGAAGTCAGCCGGTCGCTGGCGGCGTGCGAAGGCGCACTCCTGGTCGTCGATGCCGCGCAGGGCGTCGAGGCGCAGACGCTGGCCAACGTCTATCAGTCGATCGAGCATGACCATGAGATCGTGCCGGTCATCAACAAGATCGATCTCCCCGCCGCCGAGCCCGAAAAGGTTCGCGCCGAGATTGAGGACGTGATTGGCATCGACGCCTCGGGCGCGGTGCTGGCCAGCGCCAAGTCGGGTATCGGCATCGGCGACATCCTGGAAGCGATCGTCAAGAACATCCCCGCGCCCAAGGGCGATGCGACCGCGCCGCTGAAGGCGATGCTGGTCGACAGCTGGTACGACCCCTATCTGGGCGTCGTCATCTTGGTCCGCGTGATGGAAGGCACCCTGAAAAAGGGGCAGCAGATCAAGTTCATGCAGGCGGGCACGACCCATCTGATCGACCGCGTCGGCTGTTTCCGCCCCAAGATCGAGCAGCTGACCGAGCTGGGCGTGGGCGAGATCGGCTTCATCACCGCGCAGATCAAGGATGTGGCGCAGGCGCGCGTCGGCGACACGCTGACCGACGCCAAGAAGCCGACCGAGCAGGCGCTGCCGGGCTTCAAGGAAGTCCAGCCGGTCGTGTTCTGCGGCCTGTTCCCGGTCGACGCCAACGACTTCGAGAAGCTGCGCGAGTCGATCAGCAAGCTGCGGCTGAACGACGCCTCGTTCAGCTTCGAGATGGAAACCTCGGCGGCACTGGGCTTCGGTTTCCGTTGCGGCTTCCTGGGGCTGCTGCATCTGGAGATCATCCAGGAGCGTCTGACCCGCGAGTACGACCTCGACCTCATCACCACTGCGCCGTCGGTGGTGTACCAGATCGAGCTGACCCATGGCGGCGGCCAGATCGACCTGCACAACCCGGCCGACATGCCCGATCCCAACAAGATCGAGTCGATCAGCGAGCCGTGGATCGAGGCGACCATCTATGTCCCCGACGAATATCTGGGCAGCATCCTGAAGCTGTGCCAGGATCGGCGCGGCATCCAGAAGAACCTGACCTATGTCGGCGGCCGTGCGCAGGCGACCTATGAGCTGCCGCTCAACGAAGTCGTGTTCGATTTCTACGACCGGCTGAAATCGCTGTCGAAGGGCTATGCCAGTTTCGACTATCACCAGATCGGCTATCGCGAGGGCGACCTCGTCAAGATGTCGATCCTGGTCAACGAAGAGCCGGTCGACGCGCTGTCGATGATCGTCCACCGCGGCACCGCCGAGACGCGCGGTCGCGGCATGTGCGAGCGGCTGAAGGAACTGATCCCACGCCACCTGTTCAAAATCCCGATCCAGGCGGCGATCGGCGGCAAGGTGATCGCGCGCGAGACGATCAGCGCGATGCGCAAGGACGTGACCGCCAAATGCTATGGCGGCGACGCAACACGTAAGCGTAAGCTGCTGGAAAAGCAGAAGAAGGGTAAGGCCAAGATGCGCGAGTACGGCTCGGTCAGCATCCCGCAGGAAGCCTTCATTGCCGCGCTGCGCATGGGCGACGAGGCGTAACTCTAAATCCTCCCCAAGCTCGCTTGGGGAGGGGGACCGCCGCGAAGCGGTGGTGGAGGAGCAAAGCCACGCTCGCCAAGGCCCCTCCGTCAGGGCTTCGCCCTGCCACCTCCCCAAGCAAGCTTGGGGAGGAATTCACTGGCGATCGAAGGAATAAATTCGTTCCTTGCGCGTTACAGCCTTTGAACGCCATCAAGGCGAAAAGGGGACGCCGTTGATGGGACTACGATTTGCCGCACTGGTCGGCGCACTCAGCCTGTCCGTTCCGGCCGTTGCGCAGATCCGCCCCCCGCTGGTCCTCGCCGCTGCCAGCCTACAGGAATCGATGACCGCCGCGGCCGATGCCTGGGCGAAGAAGGGCCATCCCCGTCCCGTCATCTCGTTTGCCGCCTCCTCGGCGCTGGCGCGACAGGTGCAGGCGGGGGGCAAGGCCGATCTGTTCGCCTCGGCGGATGAGGAATGGATGGACATCCTGCAAAAGGATGGCCTGCTCGCCGACAAGACCCGGAGCGCGTTTTTGGGCAACCGCTTGGTCGTGATCGCGCCCATGGGCAAGGGCGGGCAGGTAACGACGCGCACGCTGGGCAAGACGCTATCCGCCGGGCCGCTCGCCATGGCCGATACCGACAGCGTGCCCGCGGGCAAATATGGCAAGGCGGCGCTCGAGAAACTGGGCGCGTGGTCCATGGTCGCGCCGCATGTCGTGCGTGCCGAGAATGTCCGCGCGGCACTTGCCCTGGTCGAGCGGGGGGCTGCTCCTTACGGTATCGTCTATGCGACCGACGCCAAGGCGTCGCCGCGCGTCCGCGTGGTCGGCATGTTCCCGGCCGCCAGCCATCCGCCGATCACCTATCCGCTCGCCCGGCTGAAGGCCGCGACCAACCCGGAAAGCGAAGGTTTCCGCCGCTTCCTGTTGTCGGGCGAGGGCAAGGCGATCTTCCGGCGCTACGGCTTTTCGACGCGATGATGGCGTGATGCTGTCTGCCGAGGAATGGGGAATCGTCCGGCTGTCGCTGCTGGTCGGCGGCACGGCGATGCTCGTGACCCTGCCGATCGCCTTTCTTCTGGCCTGGGCACTGGCGCGGGGGCGGTTTCCCGGGCGGGTGCTGCTCGACGGGATCGTTCATCTGCCGCTGGTCGTGCCGCCGGTCGTCACTGGCTGGGTGTTGCTGCTGGCTTTCGGGCCGGAGGGGCCGGTCGGGCGCTGGCTGGCGGAGTGGTTCGGCGTCAGCGTGTTGTTCCGCTGGACGGGCGCGGCGATCGCGGCGGGTGTCATGGCCTTGCCGCTGGTGGTGCGCGCGATCCGCTTGTCGATCGAGGCGGTCGATCCCCGACTGGAGCAGGCCGCCCGGACGCTGGGGGCGGGGCGCGCGCGTGTCTTTGCTACCATCACTTTGCCGCTATGCGCGCCGGGCGTCCTGGCCGGACTGGTGCTGGGCTTTGCGCGCTCGATCGGCGAGTTCGGAGCGACGATCACCTTCGTCTCCAACGTCCCCGGCGAGACGGCGACCCTGCCGCTCGCCATCTATTCGGCGCTTCAGCGGCCGGGGGGCGAGGACATGGTGTGGCGGCTGGCCAGTGTCTCGGTCGTCCTGTCGCTGGTCGCGCTGATCGCCTCCGAATGGCTGGCGCGGCGGATGGGGCGGGGGCTGCATGTCCTTTGATGTCGATGTCACCGTGCGGCGTGGCGACGGGCAGATCGCGGCGCGCTTCGTTACCGGGCCGGGGGCGACCGTGTTGTTCGGCCCGTCGGGCGTCGGCAAGACCACGATCATGCAAATGGTCGCCGGACTGGTCCGCCCGGAAAGCGGCCATGTCCGGGTCGCGGGCGAGACGCTGTTCGACGCCGCCGCCCGCATCGATGTCCGCCCCGAACAGCGCCGGATAGGCTATGTCTTTCAGGAACCGCGCCTGTTCCCCCACCGGCGGGTCGCCGCCAATCTGCGCTATGGCATGGCGCGCGGTGCGGGTGACTGGGACGGCGTGATCGCGATGCTGGGCATCGGCCATCTGCTGGACCGTTGGCCGCGTAGCCTGTCCGGTGGCGAGGCGCGGCGGGTGGCGATCGGGCGGGCTTTGCTCAGCAACCCGCGCGTCCTTCTGCTGGACGAGCCGCTGTCGTCGCTCGACCGCGCGCGTCGGGGGGACATTCTGGACGCGCTGGAGGCGGTGCGTGACTGCAGCGGCATCCCGATCCTGATGGTGACGCACGATCCCGAGGAAGCCGAGCGGATCGCCACCGCCATCGTGCGGCTCTAACGGACGGCCTTAGCAGGCGGATCGGTGCACCACAGGACCTGTCCGACCAGCCGGGGCTTGGGACAGGCGCGATCGGGCAGGGGAAGCGGTCGGCCCGGCTGCCATAGTTTCAGCCGACGCAACGTCTCAGGCATTTCCGAGTCGATCACCGCCAGCGGATTGCCGTCGCCATAGCGCGTCCCGCTACGGTAGCGGAGGACGGGCGTATAGCGGCCGCTCGCGTTCATCCGGTTCACCGTGATCCAGAAGCCGAACGGTGCGTCGGACGTCGGGACGGCGGAGACGATCGCGCCCCGCAAGGCGCCCTTTTCGATAAAGCGGACCTCCTGGTTGTTGTTGCGGCTCGTCTGCTGGCGAAAGACGGGTAGGAAGCGCCCGCCCGCCCGGTCATAGGACAGGGCCATGCGCCCGACCCGCTGGTCGCCATTACCGGCATGGACGCTTGCGACCTGCACCCAGAGCAGGGCGCGGTCGGCGCTGGGGCGGACGATCCGTGCGCTTTCCAGATAATGGGATTCGTCGAATGAGCCGGGCTGGCTCGGATTGGCCAACAGATCGTCAAGCGCGGGGCGGCACGTCCGTCCGCCGTCGCGCGTGAGGCAAAGGTGCAACTTGCCCGGCGCGGTATCGCCGCCGGGGTCCTCGACATCCGGGCCCTGGCTCGCCACAAGTCGCCAGCCCGGGGCCATGCCGGAAAGATCGACGGGCGGCGGTGCCGCAGCAACGGCAGGCAGCGCCAGCATGGCGAGCCACGGCAACAGGCGGCGGGTATCAAGACGTGCCTTCATGTCCCTTCCTCCCTCGAATCGAATGTGCGGCAGCGCGGATGGCTCCGTCATGAAGCGGGGGTGACGTTCCTGATAGTCCTGTCAGAACAGGGTCGTCAGCAGCACCCCGCCGATGATGGCGATCCCCGAAAGGATCTGGCGCGCGCCCAGCCGCTCGCGGAACAAGCGATGCCCGGCCATGGCGGCGATCGGCGCCTCGATGATGCCCAGCGCGCGAACCGGCGCGGCGGGCGACAGGGCGAGCGCGACGAACCAACCTGCGGAGGCGCAGGCGCCGCACAGCCCCGCACCCAGCGACGGCCGCCAACGGCGCGCGACTTCGACAAGCGTCGCCGGATCGCGCCACGCGAGGATGAGGCCGAGTGCGACCGTCTGCATCGCCTGCACCACCGCCACACAGACCAGTGCGGCAAAGACGGGATGGACGGGGTCGAGGGCCAGCGCGGCATGGCGGAAGGCATTCAACGAAAAGCCGAAGAAGAGACCCGACGCCAGTCCCATCGCCGCGCCGATCAGCGAGGCGCGACGCTGTTCGGGTGGTGGCCAGGACAAGGCAACCAGCCCGATGGTCGTGATGACGACGCCCACCCAAGCCACGTCGCTGATCCGGTCATGATAGACGATCAGGCCGAGCAGCGCGGCCAAAGGCAGCGAGCTTTGCTGGAGCGCGGTGCCGACCGCGAAGCCCGAACGCTGCATGGCGTCGAGCAGGGCGGCGGTGGCCAGCACCTGCGACGCGGCACCGACGATCGCCGAGAGCCAGAAGGCGCCGCTCCAGCGGAGATCGGCACCCGGCATGGCAAAATGCGCAACCGTGACGAACAGGATCGAGAAGGGCAGGCCGAAGAGAAACCGGACCAGCGTCGCGCCCCAGGGGCCCGAGGATGACATGACCCCACGCTGCAGGGCGTTGCGCCCGACCTGGAAGACCGAGGCGGCGATGGTCGCGGGAATCCACAAGGGGTTCGTCATGGGTGCATTCGTCCTGTCGGGCGCATGAAGTCCGCCCCAAACGAAAAGAGCGGCCCGTTGCCGGACCGCTCCTTCGTGCTTCGTAGCATGTCCCCGGATGGCGTGCGCGATCCGAGGCTGCCCGCAATTAGCGCTTCGAGAACTGGAAGCTGCGACGCGCCTTGGCGCGGCCATACTTCTTACGCTCGACGGTACGGCTGTCGCGGGTCAGGAAGCCAGCGGCCTTGACCGGAGCGCGCAGAACCGGCTCGAACTTGGTCAGCGCCTGGCTGATGCCGTGCTTGACCGCACCGGCCTGGCCCGACAGACCGCCGCCCTTGACGGTGCAGATCACGTCATACTGACCTTCGCGCTCGGTGATGCCGAACACCTGGTTGATGACGAGACGCAGCGTCGGACGTGCAAAATACACTTCCTGGTCACGACCGTTGATCGTGATCTTGCCCGAACCCGGCTTCAGCCAGACGCGAGCGACGGCGTCCTTACGACGGCCGGTCGCGTAGGCGCGGCCGAACTTGTCCAGTTCCTGCTGACGCAGCGGGGTGGTGCTGACGCGCTCGGCGGGAGCGGCAGGCGCTTCACCGGCAGCGGCGGTCTGCGCCGGAGCGGCAGCGGCCTGCTGGTTCAGGGTGGCGCCGAGATCGGCGAGCGACTGGCGGTTATCGGACATTATGCGCCCACCTTGTTCTTGCGGTTCATCGACGCGATGTCGAGGACTTCGGGGTTCTGAGCGGCGTGCGGATGCTCGGTGCCGGCGAAGATGCGCAGGTTGCGCATCTGCTGACGGCCCAGCGGGCCACGCGGGATCATGCGCTCGACGGCCTTTTCCAGGACGCGCTCGGGGAAGCGGCCTTCCAGGACCTTGGCGGCGGTGATGCCCTTGATACCACCAGCGTAGCCGGTGTGCTTGTAGTACACCTTCTGACCCAGCTTGTTGCCGGTGAAGCGCACCTTGTCCGCGTTGATGACGATGACATTGTCACCGCAGTCGACGTGCGGGGTGAACGACGTCTTGTGCTTGCCGCGCAGGATGTTCGCGATGATGGTGGCGGCACGGCCGACAACCAGACCGTCGGCGTCGACGATATGCCACTTCTTTTCCACCTCGTGCGGCTTGGCCGCCTTGGTGGTCTTCATGAGCGCCTTCATGGGCGTGAGACCTTTCGGTTTGAAATGCAACACGCCGCCCGTGAACCCGGGCGGCGCGAACGAGGGTCCAATGCTGGAGGACCCCCAAAATGTCAAGCAAAGTGGGGCTTTGCTGACGGGTATTATGATACCTTGCGGGTTTGGGCGGCGCTGCCGAGGCGGTGCGCGGCGGCGGTCGCGGCGATCAGCAGGAGCGCGGCATTGGCCTGATGCGAAACCGCGATGTCGATCTGCACGCCTGACAGAAGCGTGGCGATGCCCAGGCCGATCTGCACGACGACCAGCACGATCACCAGCCATCCGGCACGCAGCGCCCCGTGGCGGATGGCTCGTGCCGCCATCCAGACGAGCATCCCCGCCGCGGCGAAGGCGAACCAGCGATGGATGAACTGCACGACGACGGGGTTGTCGAAGACATTGGCGATGGCGGGCGACATCAGCGGCGTACCCGCCGGAAACCACGCGTCGCCCATTAGCGGCCAGCTGGAAAAGGCATAGCCCGCGTCCAGCCCGGCGGTCAGCGCACCGAACATCAGCTGGACGAACAGCGTCACCACCGCGCCCGCACCCAGCAGCGTCAGCCGGGCAGGGGCCGCGAGGCGATTGCGGTGCAGCGCCATCAGGTCGAGCGCCGTCCACACGATTCCCGCCAAAATGAACAGAGCGGTCAGCAGGTGGACGGTCAGCCGGATATGGCTGACATCGGTTCGCTCGACGAGGCCCGAGGCGACCATCCACCAGCCCACGCCCCCCTGAAGTCCGCCCAACGCCAGAAGCGCGACGAGGCGGGGCTTATAGCCCGCCGGAATGGCCTTTCTCGCCCAGAACCAGATCAGGGGGAGGGCAAAGGCCATGCCGATCACCCGGCCCAGCACGCGGTGAAGATATTCCCAGAAGAAGATCGCCTTGAACCCGGCCAGCGTCATGTCGCGGTTGAAGGTCCAATATTCGGGGATCCGTTTGTAATTGGCGAATTCGGCCTGCCACTGCGCGTCGGTCAGCGGCGGCACGATGCCGGTGATCGGCTTCCATTCGGTGATCGACAGGCCGCTATTGGTCAGGCGCGTGATGCCGCCGACCACGACCATGGCAACGATCAATCCGGCGACCGCGAACAGCCAGCGCGCGACGGCACGGGGGCGGGCGGTAATCATGAAGGCAGGGCTCGGTTGCAGCATGGCGCCAGACATAAGCCTTGGTGTCGCCAAGCGATAGTGGACCGAATGCCCCGCCGCGCCGCACCTTGCCCGCCGGGGCGGCACCGCCTAAATCCCCTCCATGGCGCATGCTCACACCCATCAGGAGCCCCAGGGGGCCGATCTCTCCATCGCGGCCAAGGCTACCTTGGAGCGTGCCGGGGAGCAGTGGACGGCGATGCGCGCCAGCGTGTTCGAGGCGCTGGCCGGGTTCGAAAAGCCCGCCTCGGCCTATGACATCGCCGATGTCATGTCGCAGTCGCAGGGGCGACGCGTGGCGGCGAACAGCGTCTATCGCATCCTCGACCTGTTCGTGGGCGCGAACCTGGCCCGCCGGGTCGAGAGCGCCAATGCCTATGTCGCCAACGCGCATCCGGACTGCCTGCACGACTGTATCTTCCTGGTCTGCGACAAATGCGGGCAGATCACGCATATCGACGACGATCGCCTGACCGGCGCGGTTCGCGACGCGGCCGTCGGCGCGGGCTTTCGCCCCGAGCGGCCGGTGATCGAGGTCCGCGGTCGCTGCGCGGACTGCCCGAAGGATTGAGTCCGCAAAACTCTTCCCCGGTACGGGGAGGTGGCAGCGCACAGCGCTGACGGAGGGGGGCTTCTTCAAAGGTCATCCTTTGGGGGACGCCCCCCCCTCCACCAGCTTCGCTGGTCCCCCTCCCCGTGCCGGGGAGGATGAATTGATCCGGGCAGGACAGTCGTCCATCCCTTCGGACCCACCCACCTGACGCACATGTCATTTTGCAACATTGACACGCGCGCAAAAACAGGAAAAGAGTGCTGGTAACGTTACCAGATAAAACAGAATCAAAAGGGATGAGGATCATGATGAGGACGGGAACGCATACCCGGCGGCTGCGCCGTCGCGCCTTGGGCGCAGCCAGCCTGATGGTTCTGGCGGGCGGAACGATAGCTGCACCAGTCTGGGCGCAGGTTTCTCCGAACCAGGCCGCGCAGGACGCTCCGTCCGATCCAACCTCCACCGCCCAGACCGATCAGGCTGACGAAGCCCCGACCCGCGACATCATCGTGACCGGATCGCGCATCACGACCGGAGGCTTCACCGCACCGACCCCGACCACGGTGATCGGTGAGGAACAGATCGCCGCCAACGCCCAGCCCAACATCTTCACCACGGTGGCCCAGCTTCCCTCGCTCCAGGGTTCGACCGGCACCGCGACGAACACCTTCAGCACGTCGAGCGGCCAGCAGGGCCTCAGCTCCTTCTCGCTGCGCGGTGTCGGTGCGATCCGCACCCTGACCCTGCTCGACGGGCAGCGCGTCGTCGGCGCGAACGTCACGGGCGTTCCCGATATCAGCCTGTTCCCGCAGCTGCTCATCAAGCGCGTCGACGTGGTCAACGGCGGTGCCTCGGCCTCCTATGGCTCGGACGCGGTAGGCGGTGTGGTCAACTTCATCACCGATACCCGGTTCAAGGGGATCAAGGGCAATATCCAGGGCGGTGTCACCACCTATGGCGACGATCAGCAGGTCCTGATCCAGCTGGCGGGCGGCACCAGCCTGTTGAACGACACGGTGCATGTGATCGCCAGCACCGAATATGCGCATGAGGACGGCGTCGGCGGTGGCGACTTCGGTATCGGCCTGGCGAATGGCCGCGACTGGTTCCGCCAGTCGACGCTCATCAACCGCAACGTGCTGAATGACGGGTCGCCGCAATATCTGTTCCGCGACTATGCCCAGTCCTACAACTATACGAAATACGGCCTCATCACCGCCGGACCTCTTCAGGGCATTGCCTTCGACCAGTCGGGGAACCCGTTCCAGTTCCAGTACGGCTCGAACGGCGTGCCCGCACGCGACGCGGCGGGCAATGTCCGGGGCTGTCTGCCCGGCTTCTGTCAGGGCGGCGACCTGTCGGGCAATGTCGATGCCGGACGCTCGCTCCAGTCGAAGATCCAGCGCGTCAACAGCTATGGCCGGATCGGTTACGACTTCGCCCCCAATGGCGAGATTTACGGTACGATCAATATCGGCCAGGTGAAGACCAACAACCAGCCGGTCGGCGGGCAGAACCGACCGAACCTGACCATTCAGTGCGCCAACCCTTACGTCCCCGCGCTGGTCAAGGCGCAGTGCGCCACGGCAGGCGTCACCAATTTCCAGTACGGCACCAGCAACGCGGCGCTGGGCAACACCCAGGTCTATACCGATCGCCGCCAGTTCCGCTTCGTCGCAGGGGCCAAGGGGCGTGAGAGCGTCGCCGGGTCCGACTGGTCCTACGACATGTATTATGAGCACGGGACCAACTATACCGATGTCGATGTCAGCAACATCATGCTGTCGCGCCGCTTCAACCAGGCCATCAACGCGACGACGCTGAACGGCGCGATCGTCTGCGCCGACGCGACCGCACGCGCCAATGGGTGCCAGCCGCTCAACATCTTCGGGGGCAATCCCTCGGCGGCCGCGATCAGCTACATCATGCCGCAATATGGGCCCTATCAGCGGACCCGCCAGACGCAGGACGTCATCAGCCTGAACTTCTCGGGCTCGCCCTTCTCGTCCTGGGCGGGGCCGGTGTCGGTCGCGTTCGGTGGCGAGTTCCGCCACGAATTCTACCGCGTGCGCGCCGATCCCTACGGCGCGGGCTTCGCCAACAGCCCGGCCAATGCCAACTACCCGGCCGACCCGGCGCTGCTCGCGGATGGCAACAACTGGTATGCGGGCAACTACAAGAACGGGATCGGCGCCTATAGCGTCAAGGAGGCTTTCGTCGAAGCCGACCTGCCGATCATCAATTCGGACGCCGGGGGCCGCGCGAACATCAACGGCGCGGTGCGTGTCACCGATTACAGCACCTCGGGCACCGTCTGGGCATGGAAGGTCGGCGGGACCTGGGACCTGCCGGTCGACGGCCTGCGCATCCGCGGCGTGACCTCGCGCGACGTGCGTGCACCCAACCTGTCGGAGTTGTTCGCCGCGCCCGTCACCACAACCCTGCCGGGCTTTTTCGATCCCTTCCGCAACGTCAATGTGCTGGCACTTCAGAACACTATCGGCAACGTCAACCTGAAGCCCGAGATCGCGCGCAACACCACGCTGGGCATCGCCTTCTCCAACTCGCAGGCGATACCGGGGCTCAGCCTGTCGGTCGACTATTACAAGATCAAGATCACCGACGTGATCTCCAGCCTGGGCGCGCAGGACATCGTCAACCTGTGCTACCTGAACATTGCGCCCGAGACCTGCGGCGTGTTTAACCTGAACAATTCCAACGGCCCGAATTTCATCAACGTCCAGTCGTTCAACCTGGCTTCTATCCTGACCGACGGCTTCGATATCGAGGCGAGCTATCGCTGGCGCAATCCGCTGGGCCTGCCGGGCAGCCTGACGCTGCGCGCGCTGGCGACCAATATCCGCCGCTTCATCACCGACACCGGCCTGCCGAACACGATCCCCAACGATACGGCGGGCGTCAACATCGGCAACACGCCGAAGTGGAAGTGGCTGGCGGTGCAAACCTATGCCACCGACGACTGGTCGCTGCTGCTGCAGGAGCGCTGGTTCAGCGACGGCAAGCTGGGCAATCAATATATCCAGTGCACCACCGGCTGCCCGGCCTCGACCGCCAACCGGCCGACGATCGATAATAACTTCATCCCCGGCGCCTTCTATTTCGACGTCGGCGGCACCTATAATGTGACGAAGGCGGTGACGGCCTATTTCAAGGTCGACAATGTCTTCAACCGCGATCCGGCCCGCTCGCCCTATTTCGTCAACCCGGCGCTCTATGACGTTCTCGGGCGGGTGTTCCGCGCGGGCGTGCGCTTCAACTTCTGATGGTGGCAAAGGTCATGACGAATTTGCGGACGATCGCGTCCCTTCTGCTGCTCGCTGTGTCGGGGGCGGCACTGGCGGCCGACCGACCGGGGAGCAACCCGATCATCCGCGACCGCTTCACGGCGGATCCTGCGCCGCTGGTCGTGGGGGATCGGCTGTACCTGTATGTCGGGCATGACGAAGCCCAGCGCGACGAGATGTTCAACATGAAGGAGTGGCTGGTCTACTCCACCACCGACATGAAGAGCTGGACGCCGCACGGGCCGATCATGAACGTGAAGGACTTCAAATGGGCGAAGAAGGACGCCTGGGCCAGTCAGGCGATCTACAAGAACGGCAAATACTGGTTCTATGCCGCCGTCGAGCATGACAACACCCATCCGGGCAAGGCGATCGCGGTCGCCGTGTCCGACAAGCCCACCGGCCCCTTCGTCGATGCCAAGGGATCGGCGCTCATCACCAACGAGATGACGCCCAAGGGCACGCATAGCTGGGAAGATATCGACCCGACCGTCATGACCGATGACGACGGCACGACCTGGATCGCCTGGGGCAACCGGCAATGCTATATCGCCAAGTTGAAGCCCAACATGATCGAGATCGACGGCCCGATCACCGAAATCACGCCGCCCCATTTCGAGGAAGGGCCGTGGCTGCACAAGAGGGACAAGCTCTATTACCTGACCTATGCGTCGCTCGACCGGACGACGCAGCGGGACGAGCATGTATCCTATGCCACTGCGCCGTCACCGATGGGGCCATGGACTTATCGCGGGCTGCTGACCGGCTCGGGCAAGTACAGCTTCACCATCCATCCGGGTATCGCCGACTTCAAGGGCAAGTCCTACCTGTTCCTGCACAATGCCAACCTGGCGATCGGTGACCAGAGCGGCGCGATCGGGCGGCGCGCGGTGACGGTCGAGCGGCTTTACTACAATCCCGACGGGACGATGAAGCCGGTCGTGCAGACCGATGCCGGTGTGACGGCATCGGCGCGATAGGGGGGTGAACGTACCTCTTTCTCTCCACCTCGGCGAAGGCTGGGGGCCAGTCGCCACGCGTTCGGAATGGTCGGGTAATGCCTTAGATCGACGCGAGCCCCTCCCCTTCAGGGGAGGGGTTGGGGTGGGGCCTCGCCGCGAACGCCGCGCCTTGGGATACGCCCCACCCCCGGCCCCTCCCCTGAAGGGGAGGGGTGGAGCGGCAGTTTTACGAACGCGGCGGGGCGGTGGAGTCGCGTTCGATCAATTGATGCTCCAGCACCGTGACGCGCGGCTGGCCGTTCGGCGCCGGAACCCCGCCGCGAATTTCTTGGATCAGCCGTTGCAGCGCCTCGGTCGCCAGCGCACGGACGGGCTGGTGGATGGTGGTCAGCGGCGGCCAGAGCGTCGTGGCGGCGGTGCTGTCGTCGAAGCCCACCACGGTCAGGTCGCCCGGCACGTCGAGATGCCGCCGATGCGCGACCGAGACGATCGCGGCGGCCATGTCGTCGTTGCTGGCGAAGATGGCGGTCGGCGGGCTCTCGCCGCCCAGAAGTTCCTCCCCCGCCGTCAGGCCCGAGGCATAGCTGTAATCGCCCTGGACGATCCGCGTTTCGAGGCCGCCTTCCTCCTCGACCGCGCGGCGAAAGCCCGCCAGACGCTCGATACTGGCCGACTGGCCGGGATTGCCGTGGACGAAGCCGATGCGGCGATGGCCCAGGCCGATCAGGTGACGGGTCATGTCATAGGCGGCGCGGGCATTGTCGATCCACACGGACACGGCGTCCGGCGCGACGCCGCCGATCACCGCCATGGGCAGGCGCGCCTCGCGGATGATGTCGCGCACGAAGTCGGATTCGCCCAGCGGCGGCGCCAGGATGACGCCCGCGATCCGCTGGGCAATCAGCCCCTCGATCGCCTCCCGCGTCGGCGGCCGCCCCTGTTCGCCCTTCAGCAGGAAGAGCTGCGCCGCGCGGGTCGAGGCTTCCTCGAACACGCCGACCAGCAGCTCGCTCATGAAGGCGGCGCTGGGGTTGGAATAGATGACGCCGATACGGATCTCGCGCGACGTGACCAGGCTGCGCGCCATCAGGTTGGGCGTGTAGTTCAGCCGCTTGATGACCTCGCGGACATGGCCGCGAACCTCGTCGCGCACGCCCGCATCGCCGTTGATGACGCGCGAGACGGTCATGGGCGAGACACCGGCCTCCTTGGCCACGTCGATGATGGTCACGCCGCGTGGGCGCTTTCGGGTCTTGGTCAAGGTCATCCTGTCCCGTCATCGGGCTTCACGCTATGCCGATGCTCGGCCACCGCCGTGCCCCGGCAGGCCGCATGAGGTCAATGGGAACGATATATGCCGAACAGGCCGAAGGACCGCATGTGAAGGGTTTTCCCTATATCCGCTGGACGATCATCGCGCTGTTCGTAGGCGCGATGGTCATCAACTATCTGACGCGCAGCATCCTGGGCGTCGCCGCACCCGCGATCATGGCCGAACAGCATATCAGTTCGGAACAATATAGCTGGATCACCGGCGCCTTTCAGTTCGGCATCATGTTCCAGCCAGTGGCGGGCTATATCCTCGACCTGATCGGGTTGAAGATCGGCTTCACCCTGTTCGTCGCGGTGTGGTCGTGCATCACCATCGGACATGGGTTCGCCAATGGCTGGCTGGGCTTTGCCGGGCTTCGCGGCGCGCTCGGGCTGGTCGAGGGATCGGCCCAACCGGCGGGCATGAAGGTCGTGGCCGAGTGGTTCCCGGCGCGTGAGCGCGGCGTGGCGGGCGGCATCTATCAGATCGGGGCGTCGTTCGGCGCGGTCTTCGCGCCGCCGCTCGTCGCCTGGGCGGTATTCCATCACAGCTGGCGCGCGGCGTTCTTCGTGGCGGGCGGGCTGGGGCTGCTCTGGGTGATGGCCTGGCTGTTCTGGTATGCGCCGCCCGCGCGGCACCGGGCGCTGTCGGCACGCGAGCGGACGCTGATCGTCGAGGGGCAGGAGGCCGCGCTGGTCAAGCAGCGCCGCCGCCCGCCGCTGGGCGAGTTGCTGCGTCGACGGAACCTGTGGGCGATCGCGGCGGCGCGGTTCCTGGCCGATCCGGTCTGGGGCATGCTGTCGCTATGGATGCCGCTCTACCTGGTCCAGGCACGGCATTTTGACCTGACCCAGATCGCCATGTTCGCCTGGCTGCCCTTCCTGGCCGCCGATCTCGGCTGCCTGTTCGGCCCGGCGGTCGTCGCCTTCCTTCAACGGCGCGGCGTCAACCTGATCGACGCTAGGCGCGGGGCCTTCACGCTGGGCGCGGTGCTGATGACCGGCATGATGTTCGTCGGCAGCGTGGACAGCCCCGTCGCCGCCGTCGCGCTGCTGTGCCTCGGCGGCTTCGCGCACCAGACGCTGTCCGTCACCGTCATCACCCTGTGTTCCGATCTGTTCCCCCAGGATCAGGTCGCGACGGCGACCGGCGTATCGGGGACGGCGGCCAATCTGGGCGTCCTGATCTTCACCCTGACCCTCGGCTCGCTGGTCGATCAGGTCGGGTACCAGCCCTTCTTTATCCTGCTCGGCCTGCTCGATCTGGCAGGTGCCGCTCTCCTCTGGACCTTGGTGCGCAAACCCGCATGACTCCGATGAATCCTATCCTGCCGGGCTTCAACCCCGATCCCTCGATCGTGCGCGTCGGCGAGGATTATTACATCGCGACCTCGACCTTCGAATGGTATCCGGGCGTCCAGATCCACCATAGCCGCGACCTGGTGAACTGGACGCTGGTCGCCCGGCCGCTGGCGCGCGCGGGGCAGCTCGACATGCGCGGCAACCCGGATTCCTGCGGCGTCTGGGCTCCCGACCTTACGTACGCCGACGGGCGCTTCCACCTGATCTTCACCGACGTGAAGCGCTATGGCCGCACCACCGTCGACGGGGCCAAGGGCGCGTCGCTGCGCGACTTCCACAATTACTGGGTGTCGAGCGACCGGATCGATGGCGAGTGGACGGATGCGGTCTATCTGAACAGCAGCGGCTTCGACCCCGCGCTGTTCCATGACGATGACGGGCGCAGCTGGTTGCTCAACATGCTGTGGGACCATCGCCCCGACCGCAAGCGGTTCGCCGGGATCGTGATGCAGCAGATGGACATGGCGACGGGCCGCCTGCTGGGCGAGCGTCGCCATATCTTCGACGGAACGCCGCTGGGCTTTACCGAGGGGCCGCATCTCTACAAGCGCGACGGCTGGTATCATCTGCTGGTCGCGGAGGGCGGGACCGAGCGGGGACACGCCGTCACGATGGCCCGCGCGCGCGATCTTTTCGGACCTTATGAGGTGCATCCGGACGGCCCGGTCCTGACCGCACGCGACACGCCCGATGCGCCGCTGCAACGCACCGGGCATGGCGATCTGGTCGACACCCCCGAAGGCGAGACGTGGATGGCCTATCTCTGCGGCCGTCCGCTGCCCGCCAGCAACCGCTGCGTGCTGGGACGCGAGACGGCGATCCAGCGGATGGAATGGGGCGCGGACGGTTGGCTGCGCTGTGCCGAGCCGACCCCGGTGGCCGCCGACCCCGCGCCGGTCGAGGCACGCTGTGACTTCGACGGCCCTGGACTGCCCGCCGCCTTCCAATGGCTGCGGACCCCCGAGCCCGGGCATATCTTCAGCCTGACCGAGCGCCCCGGCCATTTGCGGCTGTTCGGGCGCGAGACGATCGGTAGTCTTTTCGAGCAGGCGCTGATCGCCCGCCGCCAGACCGCGTTCACTTATGATGCACGCGCGCTGCTCGATTACGAGCCCGAGCATTTCCAGCAGGCGGCCGGGATCGTCGCCTATTACAATAGCACCAAATATCATTTCCTCCAGATCACGGCCGGGGATGCGGGCGAGAAGTTGATCCAGGTTCTGTCTGTCCTGCCGAACGGCGAAGGCCAGAGCCTGATGACCCCGGCCATCCCGGCCCCCTCCGGCCCGATCGAATTGCGGGCCGTGGTCGATCATGAGGTCCTGCGCTTCGCGTTCCGGGGGGAGGGCGCGGCGGCGTGGAATTGGCTTCCGCAGCACTTCGACGCCTCCATCCTGTCGGACGAGGCGACGCTGGCCGGGCTGCCCAATTTCACCGGCGCCTTTGTCGGTATGGCCTGTCAGGACATGAGCGGCTCCGGTCGTCCAGCGGACTTCCAATATTTCCATTATGTCGAGCGACTTGGCGATGATTGATCCCAGGATTGGCTAGACCAATATGGACAGGCCGCTTTCCCCCCGTTAAGCTTCCCCCAGACACCGGCGCCGTGATGCGCACGGATAGGGTAGGGGAGTGACGGGCTTGCGGGTACGCAATCTGCGCTGGTGGATCGTCGCGCTGATCTGTGCAGGGACGATCGCCAATTATCTGGCGCGCAACAGCCTGGGCGTGCTCGCGCCTGAGCTGAAGTCGGCGCTCCACATGTCGACGCAGCAATACAGCTATGTCGTCGGTGCCTTCCAGCTTTGCTACACCATCATGCAGCCGGTGGCGGGGGCGTTCATCGACCGCTTCGGCCTGCGTGCCGGGTTCGCGCTGTTCGGTCTCGCCTGGTCGGCGGCGAACATGATGCACGCCCTGGCGATCGGCTGGGTCAGCCTGGCCATCTATCGCGGCATATTGGGCCTGTTCGAGTCCGCCGCCATCCCGTCGGGCATCAAGGCGGTGGCCGAGTGGTTCCCGGCGCGGGAGCGCTCGGTGGCGGTCGGCTGGTTCAACGCGGGCACCTCGCTCGGCGCACTGATCGCGCCACCGGTCGTGGTGGCGGTGGCGCTTTGGGCGGACTGGCGCACGGCGTTCCTCGTCACCGGCGGCGTGGGCATCTTCTGGGCGGCCGCCTGGTACGTCTTCTATCGCTCGCCCGACGACCACCCGTCCATCACGCCCGAAGAAAAGGCGATGATCGCGGTCGAAAAGCCCAAGGGGCCGGTCCAGCGCGCCAAGGCGAAGGACATTCTCCGCACCTCGCGCTTCTGGGTGATCGCGGTCCCGCGTTTCCTGGCCGAACCGGCGTGGCAGACCTTCAGCTTCTGGATCCCCCTCTACCTTGCCAGCGAGCGCGGCATGGACCTGAAACAGATCGCGCTGTTCGCGTGGCTGCCCTTCCTGGCGGCCGATGTCGGCGGCATTCTAGGCGGCTATCTGTCGCCCTGGCTGATGAAGCGCGGCGTCACGCTGATCCCGTCGCGCGTGGCGGGGGTGGCGCTGGGGGCGGTGCTGATGATCGCGCCGGGCTGCATCGGGCTGGCGGCCAGCCCCTACACGGCGATCGCGCTGTTCTGCATCGGCGGCTTTGCGCATCAGATGATCTCCGGCCTTATTAATACCTTGTCAGCGGATGTCTTTGCGCCTGCTGAGGTCGGCACCGCGAACGGCTTTATCGGTCAGGCGGGCTGGATCGGCGGGTTGCTCTTCTCGCTGCTGATTGGGCAGTTGGCCGATACGGTCGGCTATGCGCCGCTCTTTGCCGTGCTCGCGGTCTTCGACCTGATCGGGGCGGCGGTGCTCATCATATTCATTCGGCGCCTGACGCCATTTTCTACCACCACAGAGGAGTCCGGCCGATGAGGCGCGCCACCCTGTCCCAGCCTCCCCGTTTCGCCGTCAGCGGCCATTCGCGCGGGCGCGTGACGCTGAGCGCCGATACCGGCGCGGTCGCGCATCTCTTTGTGCTGGAGCCGGACGTGATGCGCCTCTTGCTGCTGGCCGAGGGGCGCGTGACCAGCCCCCCGAGCTGGGCGATCGCGCCGGGCGCCGAGGATATTGCCGAGCCGGGTCGCGACCGGATGGACGTGTCGGGCTTTGCCTGTCCCGATTTCACCTTCGAGGAGGCGGACGGACGCCTGATCGTCGCGACCGATCGGCTGCGCGTGACCCTGACATTCGACGGCCTGCATGGCCGCTGGGAACAGCGGGCGGGCAAGGACTGGCACGTCATTACCCAGGACCGCCCGACCCAGGCCTATGATTTCGGATGGTGGGATGGCCGGGCGCATCATTACGCCGCCCGCACCCCCGGCGAACGCTTCTTCGGGCTGGGCGACCGTACCGGCGATACCGATCGGGCCGGGCGGCGCTTTCGCCTGACCAATGTCGATCCGATGGGGTTCGATGCGGAAACCAGCGACCCGCTCTACAAGTCGATCCCCTATCTGCTGGTCGCAGACGCCGAGGGCCGTTGTCATGGCGAGTTCTACGACACGGTCGCCGACGTCACCTTCGATCTGGGGCAGGAGCTGGACAATTATCACGGCCTCTTCCGCCATGTCGTGGCCGACGCGGGCGACGTCGACCGCTGGGTCATCGCCGGGCCGGACCCGCTGGCGGTCACGCGGCGCTTTACCTGGCTGACCGGGCGTCCGGCGCTGATGCCGCGCTGGTCGCTGGGCTATTCGGGCTCGACCATGACCTATACCGATGCTCCCGATGCGGCGGCGCAGATGGCGGGGTTTCTGGAACTGTGCGAGCGCCACGATCTGGGCTGCACGTCCTTCCATCTGTCGTCGGGATACACCTCGATCGGCGACAAGCGCTACGTCTTCCACTGGAACCGCGACAAGTTTCCTGATCCCGCCGCATTCATCGCCTCCTATGCCGAGGCCGGCGTGCGGCTGGTGCCCAATATCAAGCCCGCGCTGCTGCGCAGCCATCCACGCTATGACGAGGTGGCGGGGGCAGGGCTGTTCGTCGCCGATGAGCATGGCCATCCGGTCGAGGCGCAATTCTGGGACGAGGTCGGCAGCTATATCGACATGACAAAGCCCGCAGCGGCGGCCTGGTGGCGCGACCAGGTGACGTCGGCGCTGCTCGACCATGGGATGGAGGCGACGTGGAACGACAATAACGAATATGAGCTATGGGACCGCCGCGCGATGGTCGACGGCTTCGGCGAGGCGCGTCCTGCGTCCGATATGCGGCCGGTCCAGCCGATCCTGATGACCCGCGCCTCGCGCCAGGCGCAGGTCGCGGCCAAGCCCGATGCCCGGCCCTATGTCGTCACCCGCTCGGGCATGGCGGGGCTGCACCGCTATGCCCAGACCTGGTCGGGCGACAATCGAACCGAGTGGAAGACGATCCGCTATAATGCACGCCAGTCGATCGGGCTGGCGCTGTCGGGCGTGTCGAACAGCGGGCATGACGTGGGCGGTTTCTCCGGCCCCGCGCCGTCGCCCGAGCTGCTGATCCGCTGGGTGCAGGCGGGGGTGCTGATGCCGCGGTTCAGTATCCATAGCTGGAACGACGACCGCACGGTCAACGAGCCCTGGATGTATCCGGATATGTTGCCCGCGATGCATCGTCTGATGGCGCTGCGACAGACGCTGATCCCGTTCTTCTACGATCTGCTGCATCGCTATCATGAGGATTACGAGCCGATGGTCCGCCCGCTCTGGGCAGATTTTCCCGAAGACCCGGCCAGCTGGGGTGCACGCGACGAGCACATGCTGGGGCCGGACGTTCTGGCCGCGCCCGTCATGGATGAAGGGGCGGAGCGCCGTTCGGTGCAACTGCCGAGCGGGGCGGAGTGGATCCATGTCTGGACCGGCGAGCGTTTCGCCGGAGGCGGGACCGCCGATGTCGCGGCACCGCTCGACGGCCCACCGCCGCTGGTCGCGCGTGGCGGATCGGCGATGCTGGTCGACCTGGCCAAGGGAGGCTGGCGGCCGGAGCCCTATCGGCGTGGCCTGTGGCTGTTCCCACCCTCGCAGGGCAAGATGCGCTGGACCGGCATGGACGATAGCGGTGATGGCCACGGCCCGGTCACCCGCTGGCAACTGACCGGCCAAGCCGATGCGGAGCGGGTCGTCGTGTCCGTCTCGCGGGCCGGGGGCGGCGAGGGGGGCATCACGTTGCTGCTCCCGCCGGGCGATGACCGCCTATTGATCGTTGAGGACGCGGCTGGCGAGCCGGTGGAACATGAAGGGCGACGGGGTCTCAGCCTGACAGTCTGACCGCAGTCCATGGTGAGCGAAAGCGTCCGACCTTGGTCGGGCGCTTTTTTGCATCCGGCGCTGGCCAGTGATGCGCAAATGTCGCACAAGTTTGCAATTCTCCCCCTCGACTACGCGTCCGTTCCGACAAACGCCGTTCAGGTCTAACAACAGCATTGCATTGGTAAGGCCATTCGGTATGTTTGGTTGACAAGGCAAAGACCGGCCAAGACCGGCGGCAATGGGAGGGAAGGATGAAGATGCTGCGTTCCACCGTGGCGCTGACGGCGATGATCGTATCGCTGTCGGCGGCAACCCAGGTTTCGGCCCAGCAGGCGGCTCCGTCGCAGACCGATGAGGCGCGGTTGACCCAGGACGCGCAAGGGCAGCCCGGCGGTCCCACCTCCAATATCGCGCCCGAACCGGCCAGCGCAGGCGACATCATCGTCACCGCCAACAAGCGCGCCGAGAATGTCCAGCGCGTGCCGCTCGCCGTCTCGGTCGTCGCCCCGGCGCAGCTGGCGGCGGCGGGCGTGCGCAATTTCACCGATATTGGCAAGGTTTCGTCCTCGCTGGTCGTCCGCCCGGCGGAACAGCCGCAAAACTCCAACATCTCGCTGCGGGGCGTCGGCACCTTCGCCTTCGGCATCGGCGTGGAGTCGAGTGTCGCGGTGCTGGTCGACGAAGTGCCGCTGGCGTTCCAGGCGCGCGCCTTCACCGACCTGCCCGATGTCGAGCGGATCGAGGTGCTGCGCGGTCCTCAGAGCACGCTGTACGGCAAGTCGGCCTCGGCCGGTTTGGTCAACCTCATCACCCGCAACCCGACCTCGGAGCTGCGCATCCGCGCCAATGCGGTGGCGACGACCGACCGCGAACAGGGCATCAATTTCAGCGTGTCGGGCCCGATCAACGATCAGCTCGGCTATGTCGTGTCGGCCGCCTACAACAATTGGGACGGCAATATCCGCAACCTGTTCAACGGCAGGTTCGTCAATGGCCGCGAGACGCTGAACCTGCGCGGCAAGTTGCGCTGGGAGCCGACCGATACCGCGTCGCTGACCATTTCGGGTAACTACGTCAACGGCAACACGACGGTCGGCCGCCCCTTCCTGGCGTTCGGCGCCAATGCTCGCCTGCGCGGCACCGCCGGGCTGACCCCGTCGGTGGTGTTGCCCGGCGTCGTGGTCGGGCCGGACAACCAGACGATCAGCAACAACTATAATTCGCGGACAAAATATGAGGGCGGCGGCGGCTATATCCGCGGCGAGTTCGGTATCGGTTCGCTGAACCTCGTCACGATCAGTTCCTATGACCGCTTCCACCTGAACGACTATTTGGACCATGACGACACGTCCGCGCCCGGCAATCTGGGCAACAACACCCAGATCGGCGTGTTCAACTCCGAGCAGGTGACCGAGGAGGTCCGGCTGCAGTCCGATGCCGACAAGCCGTTCCGCTATACGGTCGGCCTGTACGGCGCGAATGTGAAGTTCAACCGCCCGTTCCAGCGCGGGCCCTATTTCTCGCTCGCCAACTGGTACGCCACCTCGCAGTCGCGCCAGGTCGCGGCCTTTGCGCAGATCGACTGGACCATCGTGCCCGACCTGACTTTCACCGGCGGCGGGCGGGTCCAGAACGAGCGGGTCAGCTATACCTTCCGCGACAATCTGGCGGGGACCGCCTTTGCGGGCCATGCCAGCGATACGGCGGGCACCTATCGCGGTACGCTGCGCTATGATTTCAGTCCGACGATCAACGGCTTCGTAACCTATGCGACCGGCTATAAGGGCCAGACCTACGATCTGACGACCGGCTTCAACCGCAACCGCGCGTTGGCCGGGCCGATCCGCCCCGAAAAGTCGCGCGACAAGGAAATCGGCATTCGCAGCCAGTTCTTCGATCGGCGCCTGACCGCCAACGTCACGCTGTTCGACACCAATTACCGCGACCTTCAGGCGCAGACGATCGAGACGCTGGCGGACGGCACCTCCAACTATCGTCTGACCAATGTCGGCAAGCTCAATACCAAGGGCATCGAGTTCGAAGGCTCAATGCGGTTCAGCGACAGCTTCAACCTGGGTGGGGCGGTCACCTATCTGGATGCGAAATACGCCCGGTTCGACGTTGCGCAATGCTACCCGCTCCAGACGGCGGCGCAGGGCTGCACCGGATCGCCCGCCAGCCAGAACCTGACCGGCACGACCGCGATCCAGGCGCCCAAGTGGAAGTTCAACGCCAATCTGGACTATTCGCCCCGCCTGACCACGACGACGCGCGGTGTGGCGCAGGTGAACTGGCAGTATCAGAGCAGCCTCTATTTCCAGGCCCGCGATCCGCAGACCTTCCAGCCCGCCTTCAGCATCGTCAATGTCGGGCTGGGCGTGCGGGAGGAGGATCGCCGTTGGGAGATCGTCGCCTTCGTCAACAACCTGTTCGACAAGCAATATTACGGATCGCTGGTGAACACCGCGGGCAATTTTGGCAACAGCATCGCGACGCAGGCGGTGCTGCCCCGCGACTTCCGCCGCTATGCCGGGATGCGCGTCGGTCTGAACTTCTGATGCGCCGGATCGGCCTGGGGTTCGGGCTGGCAGCCATGGCGGCGGTCACTGCCGTCGCCACCGCCCAACGGCCGGAGGCGGGGCAGGGCGACACTCTGGCCCGGCCGCCAGTGGATGCGCCGGAACTGGCCCGACTGGGTCGCTATCCCGTCGGCGTTCAACGCAGCCATTTCGTCCAGCCGGGACAGGCCGATCCGCTTCGAGGCAAGGACAGGCCCGCCATCGGGCCGCGTGAATTGCCGCTGCTGATCTGGTATCCGGCGGCCTCGCCGGGGCGGGGGGCGATTTATCACACCGCCCTGTCTGGTGAGGACGGTCGCGACGTCGCCTTCGACGTGCCCGGTCTGGCCTCGCCTGACCGTCCCGTTGCGGCGGGCCGGTTTCCGCTGGTGATCCTGGCGCATGGCTATGGCAATACGCCGGAGGTCCTGTCCTGGCTCGGCGAAAATCTGGCGAGCAAGGGCTATGTCGTTGTGGCTCCCGCATTCCGCGATCCGCCGATCAGCATCCGCACCGATGCCGCGCGGGCCGGGCCGATCGCCCGCAGACCGCTGGACATCGCTTTCGTCACCGCCGAGGTACAAGCGCGTGCGGGCAAACACGAAGGCGTGTTCGCCGCCGCCGATCCGGCGCGAACCGCGCTGATCGGCTATTCGATGGGTGGTTACGGCGTACTGACGGTCGGCGGCGCGCCGCTGAACCCGGCCATGGGCGCGTTCAGCCGCGATATCCTGACCCCTTATGCCACCGTTCGCGCGGGCGAACTGCGCGTGAAAAATCTCAAGGCCATCGTCGCACTCGCACCTGCCGCGCGCTTCGGCGAGGTGCCGATCTGGACCGGGAAGGGGGTGGGGGCAGTGCCCGTGCCGACCCTGATCGTGGTCGGCGATCATGACCGCGTCGTCGGGCATGAGACGGTGCGCGCGCTGTTCATGGCCCCCGCGTCCGCCCCGCGTTACCTGCTGACCTTCGCCCAGGCCGGGCACAGCATCGCCCTGACCCCCGCGCCCCCGGCGATGCGGCAGCGCTTCTGGGACATGGACTGGTTCGAGGACGCGGTGTGGCGCAAGGACCGGCTGTTGCCGATCCAGACCCATTTCATCACCGCCTTTCTCGACCGCTATGTGAAGGGCGAGACGGCAATGGACGCCTATCTCAACGGCGTGACGGTGCAGTCGGATGCGGGCCGCTGGCCGAGTGCGCCGGTCGGCCGCGTCGCGCAGTATAGCCCCGGCCCGCCCGCCTCGACCGTATGGAAGGGTTTTCAGCCCGGTCGGGCCGTCGGCATGAGCTTTGAATATCGGCCCGCACCCGGCTGGCGGTGAGTGGGGGCGGGGTCTAGGCTGACGACAATGGCTGGCGTTCAGGACCGGCCGAATGACGGGGAGAGGCATGTGATGGGCTGGACGATATGGGGGTATGTCGTCGCGGGCATGATGCTGGCGACGGGCACGCCACTGGCCGCGCAGGATATCGCACCCCGGCCCGGGCCCGTTCTGGCTTCCGCCGACCTGCGCGACGGGACCGACCTGTCGGGGCCCTGGCATTACTCGATCGATCCGTTCCGCTCGGGCATTTCGGGCTTTCATGGCGGCATGCCCGACAGCGGCCAGCAGCGCTGGAAGGATGTCGATGTCCGCGCGGAAATGGCGAAGGACAGCCGCGTCCTTTACGAGTTCGACCTCCCCCATTCGCCGCTGACCTCGCTGCCGTCGTCCTGGCTGACCCAGGCGCCCGAGCTTCGCCACTATGACGGGCTGATGTGGTATCAGCGGACCTTCGCCGCCCCCGCCGTCCGCAAGGGGCGCTATTTCCTCCGCTTCGGAGCAGCCAACTACGCGACCATCGTCTATCTGAACGGCAAGCCGGTCGGAAAGCATGAGGGCGGCTTCACCCCCTTTGCCTTCGACGTGACCGGGCTGCTGCGCGATGGCCAGAACCAGGTCACGGTCGGCGTCGACAGCCAGGCGACCGAGGCGACCGTGCCGCCGCCCGTCACCGACTGGGAAAATTATGGCGGCATCACTCGCCCGGTGCGGTTGATCGCCACACCGGACACCTATGTCGACGACGCCTGGGTCCGGCTGACCCGTGACGGCCGCATGGCGGTGGATGTGCATCTCGACGGGCCGCAGGCGGCAAACCGGCCGGTGCGGCTGCGCATCGCCGAGCTGGGACTGGACCGGGCGGGCACGACCGACGCCAATGGCGACTGGCGTGCGACCATGGCCGCCCCACGCGCGCTGGTCCGCTGGTCGCCCGAGCGGCCCCGCCTCTACGATGTGGCGGTGACGGCGGGCGAGGACCAGTGGCGCGACCGGATCGGTTTCCGCACGATCGAGCGGCGCGGGGCCGACATCCTGCTCAACGGCAAGCCGATCTTCCTGCGCGGCATTTCGATGCATGAGGAGGAACTCGGCGTCGACCCCACCCGCGCCATGACCCCGGCCGCCTCGCGCGCGCTGCTCAGCGAGATCAAGGACGGGCTGCACGGCAATTTCGTCCGGCTGGCGCACTATCCGCATTCCGACGTGACGGTGCGGCTGGCCGACGAACTCGGTCTGATCGTGTGGAGCGAGGTGCCGGTCTATTGGCGTGTCGCCTGGTCCAATCCCAATACGCTGAACCGCGCGCGCACGATGCTCGCCGAGAATATCCTGCGTGATCGCAATCGCGCCTCGATCGCGATCTGGAGCGTCGCCAACGAGACGCCCGTGACCGATGCCCGCAACGCCTTCCTGCGCACTTTGGTCGGCGATGTCCGGCGGCTCGACGACACCCGTCTGGTCAGCGCCGCGCTGCTGGTCGAACGCGGCGAGGGCGCCGATCATCCGGTGATGACGCTGGCCGACCCGCTGGCCGATGCGCTCGATGTCATGGCGATCAACACCTATAATGGCTGGTACACCCAGGACCGCCTGACCGACCTGGCGCGCAGCGAATGGCGGGTGCCTGCCGACAAGCCGCTGATCTTCTCCGAATTCGGGGCGGATGCACGCGCGGGATTTCACGATCCGACCAACAAGCAAAAATTCTCCGAGGAATTTCAGGCCGATTATTACCGTGCGACGCTGGGCATGGCGGACCATGTCCCCACGCTGCGCGGCATGTCACCCTGGATCTTGAAGGACTTCCGCTCGCCCCGCCGCCAGAATCCCGATTTTCAGCAGGGCTGGAACCGCAAGGGCCTGATCTCCGAGACCGGGCAGCGCAAGGAGGCGTTCGGCGTGCTGAGCGACTATTATGCGACGAAGGCAGCTCAGCGATAGGTGGAATATCAGATACTTGAACCCGAAAGCCGGGGCAGGGCGTTGAGCCCGCCATGACCCAGGACGACGAAAAATGGATGCGCATGGCGATCGAGGTGGCGCGGTCGAAGGGTTCCGATCCCTCGACCTCGCCGCTCGGCTCGGTGATCGTGCTCGACGGTCGCGTGATCGCTGCCGAACGCAACCAGACCGAGGAACTGCCCGACGCCACCGCCCATGCCGAGATGATGGCGATCCGTCGCGCCTGCGAAGGGGAGGGCGAACTCGAACTGCGCGGCGCGACGCTCTATTCCACCCTTCAACCCTGCGGCATGTGCACCATGGCCTCGATCTGGTCGAAGGTCGGCCGCGTCGTCTATGGCGCGGGCCGCGATGACGTCCATCCGATGTATTTCGAGGCGCGGCACGTCGACACGCTGGGCTTCATTGCCGACGCCTATCGCGACGACATCGTGATCGAAGGGGGCTGCCTGCGCGAAGAATGCGCCGCGCTCTATTACCCGCCCGACGCCGATCTGCCCGAAGACGAACAGGCCAACCTCTGAAATATCCCTTGCACCCGCCGCCCCGCTTCCCCTAAGGGCAACCCCCTGTCGGGGAGTGGCGCAGTCTGGTAGCGCGCCTGCTTTGGGAGCAGGATGTCGCAGGTTCGAATCCTGTCTCCCCGACCATCCGCATCTAAGTCGTTGATTTCACGTCGCTTAACTGGCGATCGGGAACCGTTGTACCCACGGCTGTACCCATCGCTGTACCCATTGGGGGTGACGGAATGGGATTACGGAACCTGCGGCTGCGCGGCGGCAGCTATCATTGGCGACGCAAGATCACGGTGGCGGGCACGCACGTGCCCCTGTGCTTTTCCCTTCGAACGGGAAATTATAAACATGCGCGGTGTATGGCCGATCGTCTGAATGTGGCGGTCGAGGGGGTGCGCATGGCCTATGGCCAATCGACGGGGATGAGGCCGGATCAACTGAAGAAGGTGTTCAGCGATGCGCTGCGCTGGCAGTTGCAGCGCATCCTGGAAGATCAGGCAGGCACCACCGCGCCGTCCGATCATCACGCGTCGATCAATAGCCTCTATGCTGAGGCCTGGGGCTTTCTGGGCCGCCGCGGGGTCGGCGCGCAATGGACGCTGGACGAGCATGACCGCCTGATCGCGGCCGGCTGGTCGCCAGCGCGCGCGAAGCAGGTCGCCGATCTGGTGTTCGAGTTCCAGAACAACGACCCCGTCTCCAAGACCCAGATCGACAACTACGTCACCGCGTTCGGCATCATGCCGACGCAGGACAATGTCGCCCGTATGGGCAAGACGATCTGCGCCGCGCGGGCAGCCGCCTGCCGAGAAGCGACGGCGCTGCTGCCCGACACCGAAGACGAGACGGCCGCATGGGTCGACGACGCGTTGGCGGACGACGGGCCATTCGCCTTCGAGCAGATCGCGCCACAAGGCACGCGCCCTGCACCTACAGAACCACTCTCGGATGACATCGTCACGCCGGCGCAGCCCCCGGCACCGTCGTCAAAGCCCGAGCG
Organism: Candidatus Sphingomonas excrementigallinarum; assembly: GCA_019112965.1. GTDB lineage: Bacteria > Pseudomonadota > Alphaproteobacteria > Sphingomonadales > Sphingomonadaceae > Sphingomonas > Sphingomonas excrementigallinarum. The sequence continues at coordinate 62,674 of DXIH01000152.1, forward strand.
ACCAAAACAATGCATCGTCGATGCGGCTGAGGACTGCATCGCCGCGTACAGCAAGGAGGGCGGCTGGGACACGGATTCGATCAAGCAGGTGCGGACCGCCATCCGCCTGTTCGATCACGCTTGCGGCGGCGACGCCTTCATCGAGGATCTGGACCAATCCCATGTTCGCGCCTTCACGACCCTATGTCGGGCATTGCCGAACCGCTGGGGCCGTACCCGCGAGGAACAGGCGGGTGGCATCGCCGCCAGCCTGAAGCGGGCGGAGGGCATGGACCCCGCGCAGATCGGCATCAGTCAGGTCACCATCAACAAGCATCTGACGTGGGTCGCTGCCGTCCTGGCCCATGCGGCGGGCGAAGAGGATGACCCCGAGGCGCATCGACCGGACAAGCCGCTGTCCTTCAAGGTTGCGCGGGCCGGCCTTGGCAAATCCGATCGCAAGCAGCGCAAGCGTGACCGGGACAAGCGGGCCAATTGGACCAAGCAGGAAGTCGCCACGCTGTTGTCCGCGCCGATCTGGACCGGGTGCGCCGATATCGGCGGACGTTTCAAACCCGGAACCGAAATCTTCCACGACGCCTGGTACTGGCTGCCGTTGATGCTCCCACTTTATGGCGGTCGCAGTTCCAGAGCTTGCCGGGCTGGGCTTGGCCGAGGTGTTCGAACAAGACCCGATCCCCTATTTTCTGATCCAATATACCGAGGATCGGTCGCTCAAGAACATCCAGTCGATTCGACGGCTGCCGATCCATCCCGAACTGATCCGCTTGGGCTTTATCGACTATGTGAAGGCGATGCGCGCCGCAGGATCGACCATGCTGTTTCCAGAGATGCAGTCGCCGAACTCCACGACATTCGCCGGGACGTTCTACAAGTCCGTGTTCAGGCCGTTGCGGGACTGGGCTTTCCCCGAAGGCACGTCATGGCGGCATCGCGTCGGCGGGGCATGGAAGGACAAGGACGTCCACAGCTTCCGCGGCTTGGCAACGACGACCATGAAAGGGCGTGTTCCCAGCGAAGTGCGGTGCGACATCTTCGGCCACGAGGGCGAGACGGAGACCGCAAGGACCTATGACGAGGAAGCCGAGCTTTCTCTCAAGCTTGATGCCCTGAAGTTGCTGACGCCGCTGACCGCGCACATCCCTGCGACGCTCCCCATTCGGCTAAGGCCGCCCGAGCGACGGCAGCATCGTACGCGAGCCGCGAAGGTGCGGTTAAAGTGAGTGTCGGCATATCGGACGAGCTGCCATATTCGGGCAAGACCGCTATTATTTCCGAGCGGGTGTCCGAATAGGCTGGCTCGTCCGTATAGGGTGATAGACCTCGACGCGATCCGTCAGGCGGCCTTTGCCCAGAGCGTGCACTGCGCGTCGTCGTACTGGACGCCCGGCCGCATGACCTGCCGGGTCAGCCACGTGCTGGCGCGTTCGATGCCGTCGCTCAGATCGTCGGCGGGCTTGCCGTCGATGTGCACGATCTCCCGCGGAGCGAGCCGGAAATGCCCGCGCACATGAGCCTGCGGCAGGATCAGCCCCCGGTTGCCCGACTTCGACTGCCACAGGCGGCAGCCGCTCTGGATGTGGCAACGGCCATCGCGCGGCAGGAACATCGTGATCCCGGTCAGCGCCGGGGTCGGTCCGGTGCGATATTCGAGGTGCAGGACGTCGGCGTCGGTCTCGACCGCGTGACGGCCCATCTTGATCTGGTCCTCGATCTCGAGCGGATCGCCACCGGTGATGGCAACGCCGGGCTTGAGCTTGCGGGTACCGAGCAGCAGCTTCACGACGGCGCGGGTGACGGCGGCTTCGAAGGTCGGGGTGTTCATCTCGATTTCTCCTTGTTTCATCCCCCATTTCCGGGGGCACATTCTCGTGTTCGCTGATCTCAACCCTGTTCTGTCCGCCGGCAGGCGCGGACTATCTCGGCGGCGGCTCGCTCGAGCCCGGTCACCCGCTCCCACCCGCTGTTCCAGGGAGCGGGCATCGACACCTCCAACCCGTGCCGTGTGATCCCGACGAAGAGGTCCGGACGTGCCGGCACGAGGTGCAGGCCGCCATCGGCATCGCGGTAGAAGCTCAAATCCTGCACCAGGATCGGTCCGGTGACCGAGTGAAGCGCGACATCGGCCCGCACCGGCTCGAGGATTTCGGGGTGGAAACCGTGCCGGATCAGCACCACGTCACGCTTGCGGGTCGCGGCACAGCGCATCACCGCGTCGTCATAAAGACGCTCGGCGACCGGGGTCGCCACGATGATGAGGTTGTTTTCGAGCGACTCCACGCCGCCTGGCAGGCCGGTGTTGCCCGCGTAGGGGTACGGCTCGTCGGGAGCGAGTGCGGTCAGAACATAGTTGAGGAGCGCGACCGAGGTCGTCGGCAGCGTGTCATGGAGGGTCAAATGCATGGGGGTACCTGCGCAGCAGCTTGATCCCCGGACCGGCTGGTCCGGATCAGGCCCCTTCGATTTTCATTTCTCTTCAGGGCTTCGCTCGGCCCCGGCCGATTGTCCCCTCTTCACGCGGCAGCGATCGCGGCCATCGCGGAAAAGAGCGTTGCCAATCACGGCATAGGCCCAGCCATCGAAGGTTCGCGCGCTATCCGCGATGGTGCCGGAGCGATGGATCGCGGCAGCCGGGCAATAGACTTCAGCCATGGCCGGCACCCAGCCGGCGATGCTGCCGGCGGGCTGACGTTGCCACCACTGCCCGGCGAACAGGGCGGTCAGTAGCAGGATGGCGCTCACGCGGAAAACCAACGGAAAGCTGCGTCGCTTCATTTTCTTTCCTCCAGCAGATTGTCGCTGCTGAAGAGGCTAAGCGTCTCAAAATATGGCGGATTGTGCAGTCATAAGCCGCCCAGCTTGCCGCATGTTGCAGCAATCCGAACGTCGTTCCTGCACGGCGGGGCTTGGTTCGTTAACGGGTTCCGCTTACACCAGCCACGTTCGTCAGCAGGCGGACCGAGGCGTCAGAACCTCGTCGATAAGTAGCCGAATGCCCGGCCCGAACCAGTTTCGGCCGGGGAGCGGGCGTGCATGTCCAAGGCACCTTCGGGGGCCCAAAGACGCTCGCGCCTGTCTTATCGCGGGTTCTGAATCCCCGGCTCACGGGCCGGCATCGCCTCGTTTTCAGATGGGGCGGTGCCGCCGGCTGGGGAAGCCAAGCATCGCCCGAAACGGGGGTGCGTATGGTTGCGGGACACAGCCGCCAGTGGCGGAAAACATTTCAAACATCATCGGTGATCTCGGCAGCGATGCTGCTCGCGGCCTGTGGCGGCGGTGGCGTGGCTTCGTCAGGGTCGATCCCGACGCCTGCACCCACGCCGACGCCCAATCCAACACCGACGCCATCCCCCACACCGACACCGCCGCCCAGCGCGGCGGATAGCGCCGAGTATAAGGCGTCTGCCGCTGTGGTCGGCGCGAAAGCGGCTTATGCCTATGACAAGGGCATCACCGGCAAGGGCATGACCATCGCGGTCATCGACACTGGCATCGCCACCACCGGCGCCGAGTTCGCCGGCCGCATCTCGCCCGACAGCAAGACGTTCGAGAGCCGGATCGCCCGCTGCGCTACCTGTGCACCGGAGACGGTGACCTTCCCGCTGGACGATGTGCAGGGCCATGGCACCGAGGTCGCCTCAGTCGCGCTGGCCGCCAGGAACGGCTCGGGCGTGCACGGGGTCGCCTATGACGCCACACTGCTCGCCCTCAAGATCGCCGGCCCCGATCTCAAAGGCGTCACCGCGACCTCCGTCATCAAGGAGGCGGACAGCGCTAATCCGATGAATATCGCCCCGGCGATTGCCTATGCGGTGGAGAAAGGCGCGTTTGTCATCTCGCTGAGCCTGAACGGCGGGGCAGCCGGTCAGGCGGCGACCGAACAACGCAACGCGATGGACGGCGTCGCCAAAGCCGACCGGCTGCTCGTACAGTCCGTCTCCAACTTTATCGACGACAAGAGTGCCGCACCCGGCACGATCACCCGCAACCTTGTCGGCAGCAGTTTGGAAAACAAGGACAATTTCCTGTTCGGCATCCGGGTCGACAGTGCGCTGCGACCGCCGAGCGGCAATGGCCTGCCCGGCGAGCTTGCCGACCGCACGCTCGCGGTAGTCGCGACGAACGTCAGCGTCGTCGGCAAGGACGGACAAATCACCACGGTCACGGGCAACAGCTTCGCCGCCCCCGCGATCGCCGGGGCGGCCGCGCTGCTCAAGCAGTACTGGCCGCAACTCGGCGGCAAGGCGATCTCACGCATCCTGCTCGATACCGCCACCGACCTCGGCGACAAGGGTGCAGACCAGATCTTCGGCGTTGGCTTGCTCAACATCGAAGCGGCGATGAATGCGCAGGCGCCCGCCAGTGCCTTTGCCGCCGCCGACATGGTGCTGGCACGTTATTCCTCGCTCAGCCTGTCAGGACCGTTCGGTGGCGGTGTCCAACTAGCCGATGCCGTGACCCGCATGACGGTGTTCGACCGCTATGGCCGCGACTTCGCCATGACTGGCACCACCGGGCCACGGAGCCGGGGTTCGGGGTTGCTGGCGGCTGCGATGCTGGGAACGATCGATCCACCGTGGCTGGCCGCCACGGCCAACGACGCAAAGTTCGGTTTCACTTCCGCCGCCACCGGGCCATGGGCCGCGGCGCGTTCCGGCCGCCCGGCCACCTTCGCCTTCTCGCCTGCCGCAGGCCAGACCGTCAGCGTCAGCGCCAATGTCGGGATCGGACAAGGTGCTGGCATCGCCGGTTCTGCCTTGCGTGGTGTCGTCGCCGCGCCGGTCGGCATGTCATCGTCGTGGAGTGGTGACGGCTGGTCTGCGGCCTTTGCATCAGGCGTATCGCGCGACGGCCGCTCTGCTTTGCGCAGCGTGACCTTCGCGACGCCGCTGGGACTCGGTGTCGAACTGTCCGACCTGACCGAACGAGGTCAGGTGCTGGGTATGCGGGGGCCGGCTGGCTTTGCTCTCTTGGGCAGCCGAACGACGCTGGTTACCCTGACCGCCAGCCGAACCGTTGCTGGCGTCCTGCTGTCGGGACGGGCCACGGCCGCCGCCACTCGGGTCGCTGGCGGATCGGACCTGCTGCGCTTCACCGGACCGATGACCGGGACGGCCTTCGCGCTCGACGCCGCGCATCGCCTCGGCGGCGGTACCGTCACATTCGGACTGTCATCACCGCTCCGGCTGGAACGAGCACGGGCGGTGGTCGAGGCGCCAATCGCCTATGACCTGATGACCGGCGTGCTCGCCACCCGCCTCACCACCGTCGACCTGACACCGACCGCGCGCGAGATGGACGTCGAGCTCGGCTGGTCGGCCGCGCTGTCGCCCACCTCCTCGTTGCGGCTAGGCGTCGCCCACGCCTTCGACGCCGGGCACGTCGCCGGCGCGCAGGACACAGCAGGTTTCATCGCGCTGGTGCTGCGATGAGGCTCGCCGTCCGGGCCCGCTCGCCACCAGCAAGCCCAGCCCAACCGTAGCGACACACTCCACGACGGACGTGCCACGCCGGGATGCATCTCGGTGAACGAACCCGCACGTCCAGACCACAAGGACGCAATATGATGACGAAGATCACCGCCACCGCCGCGCTGGCGCTGCTCACCGCCTGTGGATCGGCCTCGGTTGCCGAACAGGAGGCCGCCGCACAGGCCAGGACCGCGGCCGCACCGCTGACGATCGCGGGCATCCGCATCGGCATGACCGCGCCCGAGGTGCAGGCGACGCTTGTCCGTACCGGATGGAAGGTCGAGACGTCGGCGGGCGAGGATTGGGCCGCGACCGTCGACCATGAGGCCAAGCGGCAGCGGGGCGTCTTCCCGATCGAGGAGCCGAAACACGGTGTCGCGGTGCTGAACGCGACCAAGGGCAACGAGAGCCTGATCGTAGAATTCCAGCCGATGCCGACCAGTGACGCCGTCAGGCTCGTCAAATATGTCGCGCCTGCCGCCGGACGGACGCCCGAGCAGATCGCTGCCGAGATGGTGAAGCGCTACGGCAAGCCCGAAACCTCGCAGGTTGCCGCCTCCATCTACGAGGCGAACTGGTGCACGGGCGGCGACCGGTGCCGCCAGATCTGGGGCAATCCGCATCAGGGTCTTGCGGCCAAGCTCGACGTCTATGGCAAGCTGAACATCTCCCTGTCGCAAGGCGTGGCAGCGGAGCGGGCATGGCAGAATGCGGTCAGCCGTGCGGTCGGTGGAGGTATGACAGCGAAATCGTCATTCTGACGAGCCGTACCTCCCAGCGGTCAATTCGATGGACGGGGCGCTGATCGCCCCGTCCATCGCCGTGGATCGATGCTGCACGCTGCATGGAGCCACACCACAATATCACACTGTTCATTGCCCCAACGTCAGGGCCCAGCGTGCGGAGAAATCCGCCCAATCCTCTGCCCACATGGCATGCTCGCTTTCGGCAAGGTCGGGATGCGTGGGCCCCCACCCGGACGCCCGGTGGGTGCGACCAAGCACGATGGCATGGGCGTGCGGGGCTTCCTCCGCCAGCTGATCGCACGGCGCGTGAGCGACCACGAGACTGGTCAGGCGGCGTTCCCGGCCGAACCGCAAGGCCGCATAGGAAAGCACAGCCCCAAACGCGTCATGCACGGGCACGTCACGGTCGCACGGGAAGGTGAAGACCGCGCCCAGAAGCTTCTGATGCGGCTGAACCGCCGCGTCATAGTCGCCAAACAGCCGCCCGATGGATGTGACGTCCGGCACGCCGGGTGCCGGGATGATCCGGTAGTCGCGGGCCGTTACCGGCCAGCGGCACGCCGTCCTCGGCGTATCCTCGACAGGCTTGACGGGATTGAGCTTGGCGAAGGCGATCTGGCTCATCGTATTATCCAGTCCGCTGCGCCGCGGCCGGACAAGGCCAAAGCCGATGCCGCGACCGGCCTCGGCGCGGACATCGAAAAGCCGGTCGGCGACGGCGCCAGGCGCCAGCCATTCGGGAGGTGTGATCACTTCGTCCCTCCCGGGAAGATGCCGGACAGAAGCGCGCGACCGTCGGCCAGTTCCGCTCGCCGGTCGACTTCGCTATCCCATGGCGCGCATTCGCAACCGCGAAGCCCTACCGGCAGCAGGGCAAAGCACGTGCTTCCTGGCTCCGGGGCAACGAAATAGCATGATGCCCCGGCGCCCAAAAAGAGGCTCAGTCCGGATGAGTAAACCGGATCGTTGCCAGCGAGCATGACCGCGAAGGTGATGTCGTCGACGCCATTCGGCGAGGCAAGCGCGACCAGCGCATCGGCATCATATGCCCGGACGAGTTCCGCGACGTCTCGGCGGGCGGGCGGCACGATTGCAGGGACGATCACCAATCGCGCTGCGGCTGCGTGGAGATAGTGCCGCAGCCGGGTGGCGGGCATCGAACCCGCATCCGGATCGACGGGAAAGCGCAGCCCGGCGAGACGCGCAGGGGTAAGGGCAGCGGCGATCGCGACCGCCTCCAGTGTCTTGATGTGCATGTTCGACTTCTATCCATGGGGGGCCGCGGGCTGTTCGCGGCGATGCTCCCTGGTCATTTCACCTCTCGGCTCAGCCGATCCGCTTTCCGGCCTTTCATCGCCGACCTCGCCGCCATGCGGCGCTTGGGTGGTCTTGGCGGAGTATGCCCTTGGCCATGCGACCGGTCCCGCCTTCCGGAGGCACCGTCATCGCGGTGCCGGCGGACCTGGAGGCGACGCCTCCACCAGGAGCGCTTGCGCTCCCGGCGCGCATGCGCCGACGCAGCTAAAATGACACAAAAATGAAATGCGGCATTTTAGCGGTATTGCGCCGCAGTTTCTGTGCGGCCCTGCATGGGGCCGCTCTGCCTTCTTCTGTGAGGGCGCCCACTTCTTTCTGTGAGCTTTCCTCCACCTTTTGTGAGGCTGTGCACGCCGCCCTTATGGCGGCGTTTACTGCGTGTGAGGGTTTGCAAGGCTATGCCTGCATGGTGTCGCGAGCGGCGAGCGTCGGCCGTCCGCCGTCCGCATCGATGGAGCGTCGAGGATGGATCTGAATGCCCTGCTGACCCCGGACGAATTGGCGGCGTATCGGCGTCACATGGCGGGCGGGCAGTACGGTGACGGCAGTCCCGAACAGGAGAAGGCCGCCGCCGCGAGCATTACCAGAATGCTGAAGCTTTTGGTGACGGAGGCGGGGCGCAACGCCGTTGGAGCCCTGGGCCCCGGACGCGGATCGATCCTATCGGAGCTGATCGCGGTACTGCTCGGCCCAGCCCCTGATCCGCACGCCTGGATCGAGGCCATCGCCCGTGGCAGCTTCGACCTCACCGGGTACAAGGCCTATGGCAAGCGGCCGAAGGCGATCGACGGTAAGCAGCCCGCGATCGGATCGCCAGGTAATTTCCTGCCCCGTCTGCTTGAGCGATACCAGAAGGCGGCGGGCCATCGTCCGCCGAACGCACGAGAAATTGCCGATCTGCGGACCGCGCTGGGTATCCTGATCGCGACGTCGCTGCTCAAAGAACTGCACAACGTCACCAATGAACGGGCCGCACTCGGCAGTGCTTGGCCGCTCGTCAGCGCCGTCTCCGGGCGACAGCATGCGGAACTCCGTCGGTTCATCGCTGGCTATGGAGACGATCCGTCATTTCGACATCAGCTCGCAGCTGACATCCAGCGTTCGGTGATCGACTGGGCGAAGCGCCATCCGGGCAAGGTCCTGCCGAAGAACAAGCAGGTAGACAGCCAGGCACCGCAGACCGACATCGAGCAGCATTTTGCCCATGAGGCGGAATCCGAGGAGCGACGCAAAAACGCGCTGATCGCGTTCGGCAAAATCCTGTTGTCCGGCGACAGCGAAAACGACGATCCAACGATTGATGCCGTGCTCGGCACTCTCCGTGACGAACCGGCTTACGCCTGGCTGCGCGACATGCCGGGGCACCCCGTGCCAGCAGATTACCCCGGTGGCGAGTCACCCATGCCAACCGAGCTGCTGCGGCGATTCATGCCGGTCGCCGCTGGCCCCAGCACGACCGAGCAGGTTTTGGGACGCGCTGCCATGGCGCCCATCGCGATCATGTCGCCACGCCCTCTACGGCTGACGGAAAGCGAAATGATCAACAAGCGGCTCGATGATCTGGCGCGGTCCATTCACAGTCACGTCGAGACAAAGGGCCTGCCGCCGATGGAAACCCCCATCGCGCATCTGCCGATGTTCGAGGCGAGCGTCTGTTACTGGTCGCTCAATCCGGACTGGGAAGCCCGCCAGCCTTGGGAGGCTATCGGCTTCAATCTCCATGCGCCATCCCCGGAGGATGAAGACGCGGCCTACCGATTGTGGGACATGGTCACCAGCCGTGCGGAGACAAAGCGAACCATCTGACGACGTCGTCGCGGCGCTAGGGATATTGGCGTCGCGGCTGGTGTTACCTATTGATGCCTTTTCGCTTTTTTGCCGCCGCGGCCTGCTCGGCCCTGCTTTCAACCACTGCGGCTGCCCAAACGGTGCCGTTCGGCGCCGATCTGGAGCGGTTCGCCTATCCGGCCCCCGTACACTGGTTTGAGGCCAATTCGCAGGGCCATCCGGTTCGCATGGCCTTTCTCGACTGGCCGGCGACCGCCGCGCCCAACGGCACGACGGTCGTCCTGCTCCACGGTAAGAACTTTTGCGCCGCGACCTGGGGAGACACCGCGCGCGGGTTGGCGGCGGCGGGCTACCGCGTCATCGCGCCGGACCAGATCGGCTTCTGCAAATCGTCCAAGCCGAGTGGCTATCAGTACAGCTTCCACGCCATGGCCGCGCTGACCGCCGCGCTGCTCGACCGGGCCGGGGCCGGCAAGGTCGTGCTGGTCGGTCATTCGACCGGGGGCATCCTCGCCACGCGCTTCGCGCTTCTCTATCCCGAGCGGATCGCGAAGCTGGTGCTGGTCAACCCGCTCGGCCTCAACGACACGCTGAGCGAGGGCGTGCCCTATAGCGACCTCGGCAAGCTGCGCGCCGAAGAGGCGAAGACGGATGCGGCGTCGATCAAAGCCTATCAGCTCCGCAACTATTATCATGGGGCTTGGCGGCCGGCCTATGACCGCTGGGTCGCCATGCTGGCCGGGCAATATGCCAGCCCCGATGGTGACACGGTGCGCGATGCACAGGCCCGTCTGTCCGATATGATCCAAACCCAGCCAGTTGCGGCCGAGCTGCCGCACTTAGCGGTCCCGACCACGCTCATCATCGGCCAGCGCGACTTGACGGCCTTTCGGGCCAACAGTGCGCCCGAGGGCCGGCGCGCCCGCGTCCGCACCGTCCCGCAGGCCGCCGGGGACGCGGTAAAGCGCATCCCAGGCGCCCGCCTGATCCGCTTGGACGATCTCGGCCATTCGCCGCAGGTCGAAGCACCCGCCGAGTTCCTGCAATCGCTTCGCTCTGCGATGACGCCGTGAAGCGATATGCCTGCGCGTTGGCGCTCCTCCTCGCCAGCGGTTGCGATGCTGCACCTGCGCCACGGCAAGCAGCCGTATCCCGCCCGGTCGAGACGCGCGGTTTGGACGGCGCCATCCTGGCCGACACCGTTGCCCAAGCCAGCCGTCTTCCCCGGCTCCGCTCGCTGCTGGTCCTGCGTGACGGACAGGTGCTGGCGGAGCAACGGTTCAACGGCGGACCGCCGCTCGACCGGCCGGTCAATATCAAGTCCGCGTCCAAGTCGGTCCTGTCCGCGCTGGTCGGCATCGCGATCGCGCGGGGCGTGCTGACCGGCGTCGACCAGCCCGTGCTGTCGGTCCTCGGCAGCGATGCGCCGCCCAATCCCGACCCGCGTCTTGCCCGCCTAACCGTTGAGGACCTGCTGACGATGCGCGCCGGACTAGAGCGGACGTCGGGTGAGAATTATGGGCGCTGGGTGTCCAGTCGCAACTGGGTCCGCTTCGCCCTCGCGCGCCCGTTCGTCGATGAGCCGGGCGGCGCGATGCTCTACTCGACCGGCAACACGCATCTGCTGTCGGCGATGCTGACCCGCGCTTCGGGACGCGACACCCACACGCTGATGCGCGACTGGCTGGCGGAGCCGCTCGGCATCACCATCCCGCCATGGTCGCGCGATCCGCAGGGCATCTTTTTCGGCGGCAACGACATGATGATGTCGCCGCGCAGCCTGGCGCGGTTCGGCGAACTCTATCGCCTGGGTGGGGTGATCGACGGGCGGCGGATCGTCCCCGCCCGCTGGATCGCGGAAAGCTGGACCCCGCGCACCGTATCGCCGTGGAGCGGCGGACAATATGGCTATGGTTGGTTCGTCGGCGCCAGTCGCGGCCATCCGCTGCGCTTCGCCTGGGGCTATGGCGGGCAGATGCTGTTCATCGTGCCTGATCTGAAGCTGACGGTCGTCATGACCTCCGATCCCAGCGGCGCGCGCGACAATGGCCATATCGCTGCGCTCCATGCGCTGCTCGACGACGGCATCGTGGTCGCTGCTGAGCGGGGTGGAGCAACGTGACGGGCGAAGACGCTCAACCGCGATGCACGACCGCGCCGATACGGACGGCGTCCAAACCGAGCCATGCCGCCATCCGGTCCAACTCGACCTGAAGTCGGGGCAGCGTATCGGTGGGTGCTCCCGGTTCCAGCGTAATGCGGTGCGCGAGCAGCAGCCCGGCTTGCCGATCCGCCTTGAGATCGACCCGGCCGACCAGCGCCTCGTCCATTAGGAAGGGCAGCACGTAATAGCCGTGCGTGCGCCGGTCCTGCGGCACATAGATTTCGATGCGATAGTGGAAGCCGAACAGGCGTTCGGTGCGGGCCCGCTCCCAGATCAACGGATCGAACGGCGCGAGCAAGGCAGCGCTGCGCACCCGGCGCGGCATGGTCGCGTCGCGATGCATCCATGCCTTCTGGCTCCAGCCCTCGACCCGCACCGGCACGAGCACGCCATCCTCCGCCAGATCGGCGATGGCGTGATCGGCTTCGATGGGCTTCAACCGGAAATAGTCGCGCAGATCGCTGGCGGTGGCGACGCCCAAGGCGCGGGCGCTGCGTTCGATCAGCGCACGTTGTGCCGCCTCGACCGACGGCGTGGGCAGCGCCAGCACGGCTGGCGGGATAACCCGCTCGGTCAGGTCGTACAGGCGCGCGAAACTGCCCCGTCGGGTCGCGGTGGTGATCTGCCCGGACCAGAACAGCCATTCGAGCGCATGCTTGACGTGGCTCCATTCCCACCAGCCGCTGCGGCTGGACCCGTTCTCGAAGTCGGCGGCCGTCAGCGGACCTTCGGCGGTGATCCGTTCGAGCACGGCGTCAGCCTCGGCCCGGCGCTCGACCGCAAACCGGCGCAGCGCCTGATAGCCGATCTCGCCTCGCTCCGCCCGTGCCATGCGCCAGCGGAGCAGCGGGTGGAGGTCGAGCGGCAGCAGCGACGCCTCGTGCGCCCAATATTCGAACATGCGCCGCTGCCGTTTCGGCCCCCACGCATCGCCCTCCAGAAGAGCTCGGTCATAGCCACCGAGCCGCGAGAATGCGGGTAGATAGTGCGCTCGCGTCAGCACGTTGACGCTATCAATCTGGAACAGGTTGAGCCGCTCGGCGGTCCCGCGCAGGTGGCGAACGGACGGGCTGTCGGGACGCGTGCGACCGAAGCCCTGGGCTGCCAGGACGATCCTGCGGGCTTCACGGAGGGAAACGCTCATAGTGGAGAGAAGGACTGTAATCGGGCGGGCGTCAATCCAGCGGGCCGGCAGCGTGCGCGGCGCTGCCCTGCATGGCGTTTTGAAGGAGCGTCTGCCAAGTTCCGCCCGGACGCCGCGTGTGTCCGCCGAGGAGGAAGCATTGAAGATCGGGGTCATTGCCGACGCACATGGAAATCTGACCGCGCTGGAGGCTGTCCGCGACGCGATGACTGCCGCCGCGCCCGACATGGTGGTCAATCTGGGCGACCTCGTGTCCGGCCCGTTCGATCCTGGGGCAAGCGCCGAGCTTCAGATGCGTGCCGGCTATCACACCATCGCCGGCAATCACGAGCGGCAGTTGCAGGACGGCAGCGACGGTGCCTTCGACGTTCTGGCGCGGCCGCTTCTGACCCAAGAGCATTGGGCATGGATCGGGGGGCTGCCCGCGACGCTCACTCTTTGCGACGGCGATGTCTTCGCCTGCCATGGTAGCCCGGCAGGAGGGGATCTGGAATATCTGCTCGAGGACGTGACCTCTGGCCGCGCGACGCTGGATGCCGACGTCGCCATCCGGCCACGCCTGAAGGGGATTGGGTCGGCCAGTCTGGTGCTGTGCGGACATACGCACACGCCGCGGATGGTGGCGGTGGACGGCGTGCTGATCGTCATTCCCGGTAGCGTCGGGATGCCATGCTATCGGGATCGGGGCGCGACCCCGCACGTCATGGAGGCGGGCAGCCCGCTGGCGCGCTATGCCATCGTCGAGCGTCGCAACGCCGGATGGGCGGCCCAACTGCACGGTGTGCCCTATGACTATGAGATTGCGGCGTGTCAGGCGGAGGCTTTCGGATTTCCCGCCTTTGCCCATGCCGCCCGGACGGGTCGTATCCTGCCCGGCTGATCCGCCGTCTGTTCGAACGCTAGGTCGGAGTGGCGGGACGGTCGAGAAACCGTCCCGCCGATCCTGCGACCTTCAGGCGCGATAGCCGCCTTGGCGCTCCAGCATCCAGCCGGGATATTCCGCTGGCAGCTTGGTCACCGCATCGAGCGCGGTGAGATCGTCCGCGTCGAGCGACACCGCGGTCGCGGCGATATTGTCGGTAAGCTGATCGACCCGCTTGGCCCCGACGATTACGCTCGTCACCACCGGCTGGTGGAGCAGCCAGGCGAGCGCGACCTGCGCGACGGTGCACCCCTTCGCCTCGGCGATGCGGCGCATCTCGGGGATCACCACCGAGCCGCGCGTCCGGTCGACCGGCGGGAAGTCGAAGCTGGCGCGCCGCCCGTCCGCCGCCTGGCCCTCGCCGTCATATTTGCCCGACAGATAGCCGCCGGCGAGCGGGCTCCACACCATCAGCCCGATCTTCTCGGACCGCAGCATCGGCACGATCTCGCGTTCCAGGTCGCGACCGACCAGCGTGTAATAGGCCTGGAGCGACAGGATCGGCGCGAGCCGCCGCGCCTCGGTGATGCCGACCGCCTTCACCACCTGCCACGCCGCCCAGTTGGACAGGCCGAGATAGCGAACGTGACCATGACGGACGAGCGTGTCGAGCGCTTCCAGCGTCTCCTCGATCGGCGTCGCGGGATCGAAGCCATGGATTTGGTAGAGGTCGATATGGTCGAGGCCGAGCCGCTGGAGGCTCTGCTTGCACTGGCTGAGGATGTGGCCGCGCGAGGCGCCGCGCGCATTGGGACCATCGCCCATCGGCCCCAGCACCTTGGTCGCGATGACGACATCGTCGCGCGCGATGCCCAGGTTCTTGAGCGACTGGCCTAGCATGCGCTCGCTCTCCCCGCCGGCATAGACATTGGCGGTGTCAATGAAGTTGATGCCGGCATCGAGCGCGGTCCGGACCAGCGCGTCCGCCTCATCCTGGCGAAGCTGGCCGATCTGGCCCCAGATGCCCTCGCTGCCGCCGAAGGTCATGGTGCCGAGGCAGAGTTCGGACACGAACAGGCCGCTATGTCCGAGTTGGCGCATACGCATGGGATGATAATCCTGTTGGAAGGGACGAGCCGGAGATACGCCGCGAACGTTCGGCGCCGCGACGTCGATCCGATCAAAGTCCTGCCCGATCCTATCAAAGTCATTCGTAGACGGTGCTTTCGGCGCGCGGCGAAGCTACGATCTCTGCCATGACCACGCTGTCAGACCTTGCCCAACTGATCGAGCGCCATTGGTTCGTCCATGGTCGCGAAACGCCAATTCCGGGCCTGCTCATCACCCGCGCGGAGGAGCCGACCGGCATCATCCGAACGGTCTATCGGCCGTCCTTCTGCCTCGTCGTCCAGGGCGCGAAGATGTCGATGCTGGGGCCGACGCCCTATCATTATGCCGAGGGTCAATGCCTGCTCGCCTCGCTCGACCTGCCAGTCACGTCACGCATCATCCGGGCGAGCGCGGCAGAGCCCTATCTGGCGCTGTCGCTGGCCATCGAGCCCGTGACGGTGGCAGAACTGGTGGCGGAGCAGGTGAGCGCGCCAGGCCCGGCCGCCGCCTTCAACGCACTGGCGACCAGCAATCATAACCCGGCGTTGCGCGATCCTCTCAGGCGGTTGCTCGATCTGCTCGATCATCCGGCGGATCAGGCGGTACTCGCTCCGTTGATCCGGCGAGAGATCGTCTGGCGGTTGCTCGGCGGCACGCTGGGACCGGCGCTGCGTCAGATGGGCCTTGTCGACACCCAAGCCGCTCGGATCGGGCGCGCGACGGCGTTCATCCGCGACCATTATGCCGAGACGCTGCGCGTGGCCGACCTCGCCGCGCTGGCGGGCATGAGCGTCCCCGGCTTCCACCGCCACTTCAAGGCGGTGACGACGATGACGCCGGTGCAGTTCCAGAAGCAGGTCCGCTTGCAGGAAGCACGCCGCCGCCTGGTCGCCGCCGAGGAGGTCGCGCGGGTCGGCTTCGCGATCGGTTACGAAAGCCTGTCGCAGTTCAGCCGCGACTATCGCCGCCTGTTCGGGGCACCGCCGGGGCGGGATGCGGCAGCGATGCGCGCGCAACTGGTGCCGGAGCCTGCTCTGTCCTGATACTTGACTCCGTCAAGTAAATTGATCCAGCATGGCGGACATGGAAGATGCAGACGTCACCGCCATCCGCCGGTTCAACCGCTTCTACACCCAGACGATCGGCGCGCTTGATGCGCGGTTTCTGGGCACCGAGGCGAGCCTGCCCGAAGCGCGGTTGCTGTTTGAGATCGCCACGCGCGAGCCCGTCACCGCCAGCGTGTTGCAGGACGCGCTGGGCATGGACGCGGGCTATCTCAGCCGCTTGGTCGCACGCTTCGAGAAGCGCGGCTGGATCGTGCGGGTGCGTCGCGACGACGATGCCCGCGCACGCGACCTGCGGCTGACCGATGCGGGACGTGACGCCTTCGGCACGCTCGACCACCGCCAGAGCCATGCCGTTGGCGATCTGCTCGCGGCAGTCGACGGACAAGCGCGGCGCGATCTGGTCGAAGCCCTGACGCGCGCGCGGCTGCTGCTGGATCCCGCATCGGGAGGCCCGTTCGTGATCCGGCCCTTCCGTACCGGCGAGCCCGCGCTGATCGCCGCACGCCAGTCGCTCCTCTATGCCGAAAGCCATGGTTGGGGTCGCGAACTGGAGGTGATCGAAAGCGAGGTGACCGCGGCGTTCCTGCGCGATTTCGATCCCGAGCGCGAGCAATGCTGGGTCGCCGAGATCGACGGGGTCATGGCAGGCGCGGTGTTCGTGACCGACGAGGGCGACGATATCGCCCGGCTGCGGCTGCTGCATGTCGAGCCCTTCGCCCGCCGCCGGGGCATCGGCGATGCGCTGGTCGGCGCTTGCGTCACGTTCGCACGGGAAACGGGCTATCGCGCGTTGACGCTGTGGACCCACACCGTGCTGGAGTCCGCGCGCCGCCTCTATGCCGCGCATGGTTTCGCATGTGTCGAGACGGCGATGCATGAGCGGTTCGGCGTCCCGCTCCAGGGCGAGACCTGGCGGCTGGAGCTGGCGGCGTGACCGGCCGCCTGACGATCCGACTCGCGACCGAAGCCGACCTCGGGGCGCTCCGCGAACTGATGACGCTGTCCATCGATCGCGGCCAGGCGGCGATGCTGACCCTGGCACAGATCGTTGCCAGCCGCTCGGTGATGGGGCTGGACACGCAATTGGTACGTGACGGCACGTACTTGGTCGTCGAGGATCATGGCGTGCCGGTCGGCTGCGGCGGATGGAGCCGCCGCGCGACGCTCTATGGCGGCGACCATAGCACCGAATTGCGCGACCCGGCGCTGCTCAACCCGGTTAAGGACGCCGCCCGTATCCGCGCTATGTACACCCATCCGGATCACGTCCGGCGCGGAATTTGCCGGATGATCCTCGACCGCTGCGAGCAAGCAGCACAGGCGGAGGGTTTCGCCGCCGTAGAACTGATGGGCACGGCGGGCGGCGTGCCACTCTACGCGGCCTGCGGTTACGAGCCGGTCGAACGCGCCGATACCCATGTCGATGGCGTCGTCGTGCCGCTGACCCGGATGCGGAAGCGGCTGCGCGATCCGGCGTAGCGGGGCCGCGGGCGAAAATTCTGGACCGGCATGTCACGTTGGTCCCCGCTGTCTCGTCATGGTGTCGGAACCCAAGGGAGACCGACCATGACACCCCGTATCGCCAACCCACACGCTCTGGCCCCGGAAGCGATCAAGGCCATGATGGTGCTGGAGCAGAGCTTCACGAAAAGCGGCCTCGACCACAATCTGCTCGAACTGGTGAAATTCCGCGTGTCGCAGATCAACGGCTGCGCCTTCTGCCTGCACATGCATGCGACCGATCTGCGCCGTCATGGCGAAAGCGAGATGCGCCTGTACATGCTAAGCGCATGGCGGGAATCGACGCTCTATTCGGATCGCGAGCGGGCCGCACTTGGCTGGGCGGAGGCGTTGACGCTGTTGCCCAAGACGGGTGCGCCCGATGCGGACTATGATGCGCTCAAGGCGGCGTTTTCCGATGCGGAGCAGGTCTGGCTGACCATGGCGATCGGGGCGATCAACACCTGGAACCGCCTCCAGGTGGCTTTCCGCATGGCGCATCCGGTGGACGATGCCTGACGCCGCGCTGTTCGAGGCGGAGCGGCCGCGGCTCGTCCGGCTGGCCTATCGGATGACCGGCTCACTCGCCGAAGCGGAGGATCTGGTGCAGGACGCCTGGTTGCGCTGGTCGCGGGTAGAAGAGGTCGAGGCACCCGCCGCCTGGCTGACCCGGGTCGTCACGCGGCTCTGCCTCGATCACCTGAAGTCGGCGCGGGTGCGGCGGGAGACCTATGTCGGCACATGGTTGCCCGAGCCGCTGCTCGGCACGACCGATCCGGACGAGGTGGCCGACGATCTGACCGTCACGCTCATGCTGGCCATGGAGCGACTGTCGCCGTTGGAACGGGCCGCCTTCCTGCTCCACGATGTGTTCGACGTCGCGTTGCTTGAGGTGGCCAGAACGCTCGACCGCGCGCCCGCAACGGTGCGGCAACTCGCCTCCCGCGCCCGGCGGCATGTCGCGGAGGCGCGGCCGCGCTATCCGGTCGATGCGCAGGAAGCCGCCCGGATCACCCGCGCCTTCTTCGCGGCGGCGCGAGACGGTGACGCGCGTGCTCTGTCGGACCTGCTGGCAGAGGACGTCGCGATCCATTCCGATGGCGGTGGGCGCGTCCTGGCATTCCACAACATCATCCGGGGTCTGGCAAAGGCGCAGCGCTTGTTCATGGGGCTACGTCGCAAATACCCCGACGCGCCGGTGGAAGTGATCCGCTTCGCCACGATCGACGGTCTGCCCGGCTATATCAGCCGCGCGGGCGGCGGCGTGCTCCAGACCACCGCGCTCGACATCCGCGATGGCCGGATCGCGGCGATCTACATCGTCCGCAATCCGGACAAGCTCATCCGCGTCGCGACCGCTCTTCAGACCGGACAGGCGGTCGCCCGCGGCTGACGCCGGAATGCTATCAGCATCACCAGTGCCGCTGCCGCCATCGCCGCACCGGCTAGCGACACGATCTGCAACCCCAGCCCGGCGCCGATCACGCCGCCGCCGAGCGCCGCGCCTATCGCATTGCCGAGATTGAACGCGCCGATGTTCATCGCGGAGGCGAGGTTCGGCGCGTCCGAGGCGGCGTCCATTACCCGCATCTGCAAGGGCGGCACGATCGCGAAGCTGGCGATGCCCCAGATTAGGATGGCGATCGCGGCGGTCACCGGCCATTGCATGAGAACAGTGAAGGCGAGCAGCGTCAGCGCCATGATCGCCAGCATCAGCATGAGCGCCCGGTCGACCGAACGGTCGGCCAGCCGCCCGCCGACGCCGTTGCCAATCGTCGCGCCGACGCCGAACAGCATCAACATCGCGGTGACATAGCCGGTCGAACCATGCGTCACATCGCGCAGGATCGGTACGATATAAGTGAACACGGTGAACACGCCGCCAAAGCCGATCGTGGTCAGGGCCAGCGCCATCACCACCGGCCCGCGCGTCAGTACCCGCAGTTCGGCACGCATGTCGCCGCCCACCGCAGCCGGCAGCGGTGACAGCGCGAGCCGCAGCGACAGCATCGCGATCGCGCCGACGCCTGCGATCCCGGCGAACGCCGTGCGCCACCCGATCGCCTCGCTGACCCAGGTCGCCGCCGGCACGCCGCCGATGGTCGCGACAGTCAGCCCGGTGAACATCGCCGCCACCGCGCCCGCGCGCTTGTCCGGCGGCACGAGGCTGGCGGCGACCACGGATCCGACGCCGAAGAACGCGCCATGGTTGAACGAGGTGACGACCCGCGCCGCCATCAGCATCCAATATCCACCCGCGACCGCCGACAGTGCGTTGCCGAGCGTGAAGATGCCCATAAGTGCGATCAGCAGTGTCCGCCGGTCGATCCGCCCGGTGGTGAGCGTCATCAACGGCGCGCCGATCAGCACGCCCATCGCATAGGCGCTGACCAGCAGCCCGGCGGCGGGGATCGACACCTGCAGGTCGGCCGCGATCACCGGCAACATGCCCATCGGCGCGAACTCGGTCACGCCGATGCCGAAGGCGCCGACCGCCAGCGCGAGCAATCCGAGGTTGAACTTCATGATCCTGGCTCCCTCAGACCATCGGCGGCGCGAGGCGGGCGAAGCCCTCCTGCTGCCGATAGGGGGTGTGCGGATAGGGCGGCAGCACGTCGCTCGCGGCGTCGAGCACGGCCACCTGCTCGGGCGACAGCGCCCAGCCGACCGCGCCGAGATTGTCGCGCAACTGCGCCTCGTCGCGCGCGCCGATGATGATCGACGACACGGTCGGCCGCCGCAACAGCCAGTTGATCGCGACCTGGGGCACGGTCTTGCCCGTCTCCGCCGCCACCGCCTCCAGCGCATCGACGAGGCGGTAGAGATGCTCGTCCTCGACCGGCGGCGCGAACTGCGCGGTTTCGTGCAGGCGACTGCCCGCCGGGATCGGCCGTCCGCGCCCGATCTTGCCGGTCAGTCGACCCCAGCCGAGCGGGCTCCACACCAGCGCGCCAACACCCTGGTCCGCCGCCAGCGGCATCAGGTCCCATTCATACGCACGGCCGATCAGCGAGTAATAGACCTGATGCGCGACGAGGCGCGGCCATCCATGACGATCGGCCAGCGCTTGCGCCTTCATGATCTGCCAGCCGGGATAGTTGGAGACGCCCGCATAGCGGACCTTGCCGTCCGCGATCAGCCGGTCGAGCGTACCCATCACCTCCTCGGTCGGGGTGGAGGCGTCGAAGGCGTGAAGCTGGAGCAGGTCGATCCGGTCGGTGCCGAGCCGCCGCAACGCCGCCTCGACTGCGCCGATCAGGCGCGCCCGCGAGGCGCCCCAGTCCTCCGGGCCGTCACCCATCGGCAGGCCGGTCTTGGTCGAGATCAGGACGGCATCGGGCCGCCCCTTGATCGCTTCGCCCAGCACCTGTTCCGACGCGCCATCCGAATAGGCGTCGGCGGTATCGAACAGCGTCACCCCCGCGTCGAGGCAGATGTCGACCAGCCGCCGCGCCTCGGCGGCGTCGCTTGTGCCCCAGGCGCTGAACAGCGGCCCCTTGCCACCGAAGGTCCCCGCGCCGAACGACAGGGCCGGAACGCGCAGGCCGGACGATCCCAATTGCCGATATTCCATGACACCTCCTTTGCGAATGCCATTCATCAGGTGCATAGATGGCCGTTGAAGAAGAAGGGCGGAACCGCCCGGCGGCGCAAAGGATCTGTGCGTTGGATGCAAAGGCACTTGGCAATGACGATCGCGCCCGGTCGCTTGCTCTCTTCGCGAGCGTCGTGGATCAGGGCAGCTTCTCCGCCGCCGGGCGCGCACTGGGGCTGACGCCCTCGGCGGTGGCGCGCGCGATCGACCGGATCGAGGCGCGGCTCGGCGTCCGGCTGCTGCTCCGCTCCACCCGCGCGTTGACGCTGACCGCCGAAGGGCAGGCCTATCTGCTCGCGGCCCGCCGCATCCTCGCCGATCTCGACGATGCCGAGCAGCGGATCGCCGATCAGGGCGCGCCGCGCGGACGGCTGCGGATCAGTGCGGCGCTGGCGCATGGCCGGTTGTGCGTCGTGCCGCTGCTCGGCGAGTTCGCGCGGGCCTACCCGCACATCCTGATCGATATCGCGCTGACCGACACGCTGGTCGATGTTGCGGCGGGTCAGGCCGACGTCGCGATCCGCTTCGGCCCGCTTGCCGACAGCGGACTTACCGCCCGCAAATTGTCCGAGGCGCGGCGGGTGATCGTGGCGTCGCCCGACTATCTGGCGCGGGCGGGCACGCCCAGGGTTCCGGAGGACCTGCACGCCCATAACTGCCTCAACTTCAACTTTCGCCGCGCCGAGCCGATCTGGCCGTTCCGCCGCGACGGCCGGGATTTCGCGTTGTCTGTGGACGGCGGCATCGTCGCCAACAATGGCGAGACGCTGGGTCATCTCGCCGCTGCCGGGGTTGGTATTACCCGGGTCGGCCGCTTCAGCGTCGCGGCCGAGATCGCCGACGGGCGGCTCGTGCCGCTGCTTGAGGACTATAATCCAGGCGACGTCGAGCTGATCCACGCGGTCTTCGTCGGGGGCTCCACAACGCCCGCGCGGGTGAGGGTTTTCGTCGACTTCCTGGTCGAACGCCTAGCTAGCCGGTTCGAGTAGCGGGCGCGACACGGCCTTTTCCAGGAAAGCGTACAGCCGGTCGTCATCGCTCATCGCGACGTTGAAGCGCATGTGGTTGCGCCAGCCGCCGTTGGTACTGAACACCGGCCCCGGCGCCAGCACGATACCTTCCGTGATCGCCCGCCTGGCAAGCTCAACGGCATCGACGCCATCGGGCAATCGCGCCCACAGGAAGATGCCCGCCGCCGGATTGGTCCATGGCTCGATGCCAACGGCCCTGAGGCGTTTCGCCACACCGGCCGTCGCTCGGGCCAGCCGGGTACGAACGCCGTCAACGTGACGCCGATAGCTGCCATCGGTCAGCACCGCGTGCAGCAGGTTGGCGGCGAGCGGACTGCCCGCCATCGACGTCGCGATGCGCAGATCGGCCAGCCCGTCGATCCAGTCGGGTCGGGCCGCGATATGGCCACAGCGCACCGCGGCGGACAGGGACTTGGAGAAGCTGCCGATGCGGATCGTCCGGTCGAGCCCGTCGAACGCCGCCAGCCGTGGCGACGGCGTGTGCTCGAAGTCGGCGAAGATATCGTCCTCGACGACGACCATGCCATGGGCCTCGGCGATCTTGAGCAGCCGGTGCGCGGTAGCGGCGGCAAGCGTCGCGCCGGTCGGGTTATGGACGCCTGAGTTGGTCAGATAGAAGCGGGGACGATGCATCGCGGCGGCCTCGGCGAAGGCGGTGACGTCCGGCCCGGTCGCTGTCATCG
Organism: Candidatus Sphingomonas excrementigallinarum; assembly: GCA_019112965.1. Classification (GTDB taxonomy): domain Bacteria; phylum Pseudomonadota; class Alphaproteobacteria; order Sphingomonadales; family Sphingomonadaceae; genus Sphingomonas; species Sphingomonas excrementigallinarum. The sequence goes on from DXIH01000152.1 coordinate 85,152, forward strand.
GCACGCCGACCACCTTGGCGCGGTGTGCCCGCAGAAGCGCCAGAAAGTTGAAATAGCACGGGTCGTCGACCAGCACGGTATCACCCGGCTGAAGCAGGAAGCGACACACCAGATCGAGAGCGTGAGTGCCGCTGTCGGTCAGCAGGATCTGGTCGGGTCCGGCTTCGATCCCCTGATCCGCCATCCGCCTCGCCAGCAACGCCCGGAGTGGGGGCGAACCCAGGGGGGACGCATAGCCCGCCAGTGTGCCGTTCTCGTCGGATCGCGCCGCCCCACGCATCGCCTTGCGAAGGGCATCGCCCGCCAGCCAGTCATCGGGCAGCCAGCCGCATCCCGGCATCAATTCGTGTCGTCTCTCGCCCAGCGACTGGCGCAGCATCCAGAGCGGGTCGACCTCACGTTCCTTCGTGCTGGCCAGCCGATCCAGCGCCAGCGGGGCCAGGGGCGCGGCAACATAAAAGCCGGATCCCGGTCGCGACCGGATCACACCCTCGGCCGCAAGGCGATCATAGGCCTCGACCACCGTCGAGCGTGCGACACCGCTCGTCTCGGCCATGGCGCGGATCGACGGCAGCCGTGCGCCCGGCGTCAGCGTGCGGGCGTCGATCCGGTCGCGGATCGCGCGGACCACCATGCCGGTGCGGGTTTCGTCAGACGCGCTTGCCATCGTACTACCATTATCACCAGTACAGTTCGGCATGATCGTACCGCCGTGTATCTGTCAGCGCCAGTCGCTCCGCGATAGGACCGGCCATCATCAACAGGAGATGCCCGTGACCCGCCCCTTTCGCCTCGTCGATGTATTCGGCACCGATCCGCTGACCGGCAACCCGCTGGCCGTCATCGCCGACGCCGATGGCCTAACGACGGACGAAATGCAGGCGATCGCGAGCTGGCTGAATTTTTCGGAGACGACCTTCCTGCTGCCGCCGATCGATCCATCGGCCGACTATCGCGTGCGCATCTTCACCATGGCGCACGAACTGCCGTTCGCCGGGTACCCGACCTTGGGGAGCGCCCATGCGTGGGCGGAAGCGGGCGGGCAGCCGAAGCAGGACGGCGTGATCGTGCAGGATTGCGGCGTGGGGCTGGTGACGATCCGGCGCGATGGCGACCACCTTGCTTTTGCCGCCCCACCGCTGCTGCGCGGGGGCGCGCCGACTGAAGCCGAGATCGCGCAGGTCGCCGAACTGTTGCGGATCGACCGCTCGGCAATTGTTGATGCTGCCTGGGCCGACAATGGTCCAGGTTGGATCGCGGTCATGCTGGAGTCGGGCGAGGCAGTGCTGGCGGTCGAACCGGCGCGGTACCACCCCGAGCATATCGACATCGGCATCGTCGGACCACATGCGCCCGGCAGCGAGGTTGCGTTCGAACTGCGCGCACTCTTCACCGACGCGCATGGCGGGCTGATCGAGGATCCGGTCACCGGCAGCCTCAACGCGTCCGTCGGCCAGTGGCTGTTCGCCAGCGGCCGGGCCAGCGGCAGCTATGTCGCCGCCCAGGGTACGCGCCTCGGGCGGAGCGGGCGCATCCATGTCTCGCAGGACGAGGCCGGGCAGGTCTGGGTCGCCGGTGCGACGCGGACTTTGTTCTCCGGACGGACGCAAGGGTGATGCAGGTCGCAGTCTTGACCTTCGACGGCTTCAACGAACTGGATTCGTTCGTGGCCGCTGCGATCATCAACCGGCTGCGCCCGCATGGCTGGGCCGCGGACATCACGGCGCCGACCGAGACGGTGACGTCGTTGAACGGTGTCACCGTCCATCGGCAACGGCCGCTCGATTTCGTCGAGGAAGCCGATGCGGTATTGATCGGCAGCGGGGTTCGCACGCGCGACATTGCCGCCGATCAGGCGATGCTCGCCCGGCTTCGCCTCGATCCAACGCGGCAGTTGATCGCGGCGCAATGTTCGGGGACGCTGCTGCTGGCCAAGCTCGGCCTGATCGGTGATTTGCCAGCCTGCACCGACCTCACCACCAAGCCGTGGGTGGTGGAGGCCGGCGTCACCGTCATCGACGCACCGTTCGCCGCTCAGGGCAATGTCGCGACGGCGGGCGGTTATCTTGCCGCGCCCTATCTCGCCGCATGGCTGATCGCGCGCGGAGGCGAGCCCGAACTGGCGCGCGAGGCCCTTCATTACGTCGCGCCGGTCGGCGAGAAGGGGCGCTTCGTCGACCATGCCATGGCGATCGTCGCGGGCGAGTTGGCATTCGCCTGACCCGCCCGCGCGCATTGCGTAGGAATCCGCGTCGAGATTACGTCTGCCGGCTGTCCCAGCCTTCCAGGACGATCTTGCCCCGCGTGGAGGCGCTCTCGATCCGGCGGTGCGCCTCGATCAGGTTAGCGGCATTGATCGGCGAGAGCGTGTCGGTCGCCGTGGTGCGAATGCGTCCTTCGTCCACCAGTTCGGCCACCGCGTCCAGCAGTCGACCCTGCTCGCCGACGTCCAGTGTGTCGAAGAGCGATCGGGTGAACATCAATTCCCAATGGACCGACACCGCCTTGCGCTTGAAGGCGACGATGTCGAGGCTGGCGGGATCGTCGATCAGCGCGAAGCGCCCCTGCGGCGCGATCAGCTCGGCGATATCTGCCAGATGGCGGTCGGTGTGGGTGGTCGAGAAGACGAAGGCGGGCGCGCCGATCTCCAACGCGGCGATCTGCGGTGCCATCGGCCGGGAATGATCGATGACATGATGCGCGCCGAGGTCGCGCACCCAGCCTTGCGTCTCGGCGCGCGAGGCAGTGGCGATCACGGTCAGGTCGGTGCGGGCCCGCGCGATCTGGATCGCCGCGGAACCGACACCACCCGCGCCGCCGATGATCAGGATGGCACGGGCGCCGCCAGCCGGCTGGTCGTCGACCTTCAACCGGTCGAACAGGGTTTCCCAGGCCGTGATCGCGGTTAGCGGCAACGCCGCCGCCTCCGCGAAGGCGATGCTGCGGGGGCGATGGCCGACGATCCGCTCGTCGACCAGCTGATATTCCGCATTGCTGCCGTCGCGCATCAGGTCGCCCGCATAGAAGACCTCGTCACCCACCTTGAAGCGGGTGGCCTCCGAGCCGACCGCCTCGACCACGCCCGCCGCATCCCAGCCGAGGATGCGCTCGTCACGCCCGTCGAACGGCGCGGCGCCGGTGCGGACCTTCGCATCGACCGGGTTCACCGAGATAGCTCGGACTGCGACCAGGATGTCACGCCCGGTCGGAATGGGCCGTGGCAGTTCTACGTCGATCAGGGCATCGGCCCGGTCGATCGGGCCGGGCTGGCGATAGGCTATGGCGCGCATGGGTCTTGCTCCTTTTGCTGACGCACGCGAGATAGAGACGGTGTCAGCCTGTGTCGTAGGCACAAAAAACGCTCATAGTGTCGGAAAGGATACCGTCCTGATGGCGAAAGCCCGTCACTCCCGCCTCGATTGTACCCCGGGCTGCGCCGTCGAGGCGGCGGTGAGCCTGATCGACGGCAAGTGGAAGGCGGTAATCCTCTACCATCTGCAGGACGGACGCACGCGCTTCAACGAACTGCGCCGCCGCGCTGGTGACGTGACGCCGCGCATGCTGACCAACCAGTTGCGCGAGTTGGAAGCCGATGGCCTGATCGAGCGCGAGGTCTTCGCCCAGGTGCCGCCGCGCGTCGAATACAGCCTGTCGGATCGTGGCCGATCCCTGTCGCCGATCATCGCGGCGCTGAAGGCTTGGGGCGATGCGAATATGGACCTCTTCGCGCGGCGGTGATTATCCGACTGATGCGTCGGCGACGTTCGCGGCATTGCTCGAACGGCGTCGTGCCCGGATCTACGCCAAGAGATGGACATGTAGGATAAGCGACGGGTTTCCGACGTTTTTCACAATATGTTCACATCCTGTTCCACATGCGTTAAAAGGTGCGCATGGCGGTGCGTAAGATCATTCACGTCGACATGGACGCCTTCTTCGCGTCGGTGGAGCAGCGTGACGATCCGTCGCTGCGCGGCAAGCCGGTTGCAGTCGGTCATGCCGCCGCACGGGGCGTGGTGGCGGCGGCCAGCTACGAGGCGCGCACGTTCGGCGTTCGCTCCGCTTTGCCCTCAGTCACTGCGCTGCGCCGCTGTCCCGACCTGATCTTCGTGCCGCCCCGCTTCGAAGTGTACCGCGACGTCTCGCGCCAGATCCATGACGTGTTCGCGCGGTACACCGACCTGATTCAGCCCTTGTCGCTCGACGAGGCCTACCTCGACGTCACCGCGAACAAGCGCGGTCTGGAAACCGCATGGCTGACTGCCAAGGCGATCCGCGCCGACATCTTGGCGGAGACGGGCCTGACCGCGTCGGCAGGCATCTCGTACAACAAGTTCCTGGCCAAGCTTGCGTCCGATCACCGCAAGCCCAACGGCCAGTTCGCGGTCACGCCGGACATGGGCGCCGCTTGGGTCGAGACGCTGCCCGTCAGCCGCTTCCACGGCATTGGACCGGTGACGGCGGCGAAGATGAAGCGGCTGGGGATCGAAACCGGGGCTGATCTGCGCGCCAAGTCGCTGGCGTTCCTGCAGCAGCATTTCGGCAGTTCCGCCGAATGGTATCACGCCATCGCGCGCGGGGAAGACGACCGTCCGGTTAATCCGAACCGCGTGCGCAAGTCGTCGGGGTCGGAAACGACGTTCAATCGCGACCTGACGGAACCCACTGAGATCGAGGCCGGCGTGCTTAAGATGGCGGACGACGTCTGGGACTGGTGCGAGGGACGGCAAGCCTTCGGCCGCACCGTCACGGTGAAGGTCAAGTACGCTGACTTCCATCAGATCACCCGGCGGCGCAGCCAGCCTGTGGCGGTCATCAGTCGCGAAGGCATCCACAACGCCGCGCTCGACCTGATCCGGTCGGTCCTGCCGACCCAAAAGGGGATACGACTGGTCGGCGTAACGGTATCGAACTTCGTCGAGGCCGGGGCAGCGGCACCGACCGAATTGCCGATCTTCGCGGACGCGGCGGCGTGATGCTCGACCTCTTTGACGCGCCGCTCCTGCCGGGGCTCGCCACGCGGGCGAACCTGATCACCGCGGACGAGGAGCGCATGCTGATCGACCGGATCGACGCGACTGACCTCGAGCCGTTCCGCTTTCAGGGCTGGACAGGCAAGCGGCTGACAACGTCCTTCGGATGGAGTTACGACTTCGAGGTCGGGCGCCCGAAGGATGCGCCACCGATGCCGGACTGGCTTCTCCCCATCCGCGATAGGGCGGCAAACTTTGCCGGGCTAGCGCCCGAGGCGCTGATCCAAGCGCTGCTCATCCGCTACGACCCCGGTGCCGGGATCGGTTGGCATCGTGATCGGCCCATCTACGGCCATGTCCTCGGCATCTCCCTCGGCGAACCGGCAACGATGCGCTTCCGGCAGCGGCGCGCCGACGGCTTCGACCGGGTATCGGTGCCGCTCGACCCGCGTGGCGGCTATCACATGAGCGGACCTGCTCGGCATGAATGGGAGCACAGCATCGCTCCAGTGGAACGGCCGCGATGGTCGATTACGTTTCGCAGTCTCGTGGGACGGCGGTGACCACTAGGCCGGATTACACCTGAAAGGCGCCGGTCAATCATGTGGCATGCTGTTCTAAAGCAAACCCAATTCGATCACGAGCGTACAAGGCCTTTCCACCTTCTAGGTGATCTACACGGGTGGCAGCAGTTCTGGTGGAAAGCGGTGCGGCCGCTTTGGGCTGGCGGAGGGCGTAAGCGGACCTTCGTTCATAGGAGAGGAGGGGCTCGACTGTCCTGTAGCAGCAGGTGAGCCGATGAACCACATCTCGGGGGTCAAGGAGATCCCCCTCGGGCGGTGACCGCGCCCGGCGTTATTGGCCGCCGGCTACTTCGGCCGGCGGTTGAAGTGTGGCTCGAGCAGGCCGACCATGTGGTCGAGCATGTCGGGGCCGGCCTTCTTGGGCATCGGCTCGTCGGCATATTCCTCGTGCGGCTTGACGCCGTTGAACGTGAGCTCACCGGCGCCGAGAGCGATCAATTCGACCATGAAGGTATCCTTGTCCCGACCGTCGAAGGAGAGGGACGCCTTGGCGCCGAAGCCGGCGATGACGTCGCAGAGCTGCACGGCGGCGGACTCGTGGGAGCGGACGGCGGTGGTGCTGCGGACGCGCAGCGGAAATTCGACGGTTGTCCCGTCGCCCATCTCGACGGCAGCGGGTTCGCAGTCGTCGCGTAAGATCGTGTCCCAAACATCACGCTGTCGGAGGAAGTTGCTGGACTCGTCATGGACGACGTCGAAGTCTTCCGACCGGCGCTGCCGCCAATGGACGACCGATGCGAGGACAGCAGTCAGTTGAATCTCGCTGCTGTCGGTGAAGGCCTCGAGGTCGGGATTGTCGCGTTCGAACCGCCGGGTGCCCTCCGCCAGCATGGCGAAAATCGTGGAGATTGGATGCTTCGAACTATTCGCCGTCTTGCCAAGATGCTCATGTAGAGCGTCCATCGTCGCGCGGCTGGGCATGCGAGCAAAGGCATCCCACTGTTTGGCGGTCTCGTCGTAAAGGGCTTCGCTGCCGAACCGCAGAAGGTCGCGATGGATGGTGTTCATGTACCGACGGGCATACCCGTTGCCGTAGTAATCATATCCGCGTGCGGTGAAGGAGGGTTCGACAAGATATTCGAACATCTTCACGATCAGCGAGAAGCGCTTGTCGATCACGTAGAGGAAGAGGCGGTCGGCGAGCGCCGGGATTTCGCCCGCGAGAGTGCGCAGGCCGTTGCGGTGGGTGTCCCGCTTCCAGATGTTGCCGAACTTGAACTCCGCGCCCTGATACCGCGGGAAGCAGCGCCGCAGGATCTCGGCCGCCTCGTCATCGCCGATCAGTGACGAGGCGATGGTGAAGTACGGCTGGTCAGGGTTGTAGAGGTCGCCACCCGTATAGCCCGATTCATCGATGTAGATCGTCGTCATGGCTACGATATATGGGCTCCTATAGAACGATGTAAGCGTTGCCTTTCGGATGCATGGCCGATTTAATAAGAGTAGTGAATCAGCCGATCCATTTTGCGAGAGCCATGAGCAACTTTCTTTTCCCCCTGTCCGAGTTCAACCGCATCCATCAGGTCATCCACGGCACCATCGAAGCCGAGGGGAACGCGGGAAAAGCGTGCACCCTGTTCGCGTGCATCGGCGCGTTAATCCTCAACAAGCACTACAAAATCAAGGCCAGTGCAGTAGCTGGGGGCTTCGCGTTGTGCGTCGAGCCCGAGAAGAACATGTTCTTCGGTCGCGACGGCGGCGGCAGGGTCGAGATCGACGAGGACGGCTTCCACATGTGGGTGCAGACGGAAACGCACATTATCGACTTTATGTCGCCGATCTATCAGGAGGCGTTCCAGGACGTGCAGCATGAGGTGACTATCCCGCGGCGTATGTTCCAGAAGCGCCTGGACCAGGAAGCCGCGAGCCTGGACGATCTCACGAAGGCTGGCGACTTTTATGCCATGCCGGATCCCGACCTCAGCGATCGGCTGATCGACAGCATCCTGAACCGGCCGGTGAACACGGACATTATCCATATCGCCGACGAATGGTTCGGTTCGCGGCGCGGCAGGCAGAGGCCATCGATGACCATCGGGAGCAATGACGGAATAGTCCGCGAGTTGCGGCTACCGAACACGCCTGCCCGTGGCGCATGGTGAGCGTCGATGCCTGGGTTCGGTAGGCGTCCATCCTCTGCCGCAGGGGCGAAACGATGATGATCGGCAACATCGATCCATCGTGGAAGGACATGTCGAAGTATGTAGTGCACTTCGCGAAGGAACATCACCCGAGGACCGCCTACGACAATGCGATCTCGATCCTATACCAGCGGCGAATAATTGCGGCGAACGCCTTCGGCGCCGGACGAAAGCTGGCTCCGGCGCGCAAGTCGATCTGCTTCAGCGAGGTACCGCTCCACCACCTCAAGCGGCTGGCGGACGTTCGGGGGCCCCATGGCATCGGCTTCCGGAAGGAGTTCATTGTCAAGCGCGGGGGTGGGCCCATCCTCTACGCCTACAAGGATACGCCGCAGGCCATGGCGATCAAGTCGCTGGTGAATGCGGTGGCCAACGATCCGAACTCGCCCGTTTGGCGCGTGGCGCCGTTCGTCGACCTGCCGGGCATCTACGGCAAGTCGACGTATCTCTACGAGTGGGAGAGGGAATGGCGCCATGTCGGGGACCTCGACTTCTCGGTGACAGAGCCGGCGTTTCTCATCATTCCCGAGCATCTCCACGACGCTGCGCGGGGGTTCTTCCATTCGGCAAAGGTCGACAATGTCGGACCAAGCTACGAATGCCCCTTCATCGATCCATACTGGGGGGAGGATAAGATAGCGGCCGCCCTGAATGGGTGACCAGCAAGGCCGGTGCCCCTCCCCCGCGGTGCGGTCTACTTCTTTGAAAAGTCGATCTGCAGCTTCTCCCGGTACACTCCGATGCGCTTGCTCGCGCGATCCACGACGTCCTCGTAGAGGAGGGTCTCGGCGTACAGCTCGCCGAGCATGCGGCCGGTCTCGGGATCCTGCAGGTCGCTGGTCTGAAAGTAGCTGTGCCCGGAGGCGAACTTCTTCCAGCCGATCATACCCAGCGGATCAAGGGTGTCGCCAACGAGATAGCCGTAGAACTTCTTAAGGCGGCCGTTCGACTTGGCGGCCAGCAGGTGCGCATAGCGGGACAGGTCGCCGATGTGCTCGTCCATGGGCACGCCGGGCGCCTTGAACTCAATGATGATCGCCGAACCCTCTCTGCCGAAGATCGCGATGTCGGGCCGCTTGTTCGCGTGATCCTGGGTCCGACGGCGCAGGGTCGCGGCCAGCTCGTCATCGATGGCCGGGTCGAACAGCTTCGCCCCGTCGTCCCACTCGATCTGGGAGAGCGGCTTATCCGAGGCGATGTAGTCGTAGTACTGGTATTCCTCACTCAGGAGCCAGATGTCGTGGTCCGACGTCTCGTGACTGTCCTTGCGCATCGGGAAGAAGATGCTGTGGATGATCTGCTCATCCTTACGACGCTGGCCGTCGTCGACGGCCTGCACGGCCAGCCCCCGGCCGCAGGCGAGCTTCAGGATCTCGACAATGGCGGCACGCCGGACGACGAGCTGAGATAGGTTGGCCATGTCGAACGTCTTTAGGGACGAGGTGTACTTCCAGGACAGCTCATTAATCTTGTGGCGGAAGTCGATCGTGTGAGGCTCGGCCGTCTCGATCTCCGCGCGTAGGTCGAAAATCTCGGCGGTGTCGGCAACGATGCGCTCCTGATACTTCTTGAGCACGCGCTCGGCGACGGACTTGGCTGTGTCGCCGTAAATGACCCGCGTGTCGGTGTCGGTGAGCATCGCCTGGATGACGCCGAACCTGTCAGCGACGTCTTTGATGACGTCGTCCTTGTTCCAGCCGGAGGGGGTGACCATCTCCGCGATGATTGGGTCGATCCGATCGTATATGTCGGCATATGCGACTGTCGCATCGGTGAAGAGATCGGAGACCGGCATCTCCTCCGGGATCTCGTGGAAGCCGTCCCGTTGCTCGTTGACCCGCCGGTCGAGCAGATCGGCCTCGATGAGCACGATGTGGTGGAAGCCCTCTACCGGGCGATTCTGCTCGGCGATCGTCTTGAGGTAGCGCCTGGTGATGTCGAGTACCGGCGACGATCTGGCGCAGAATGATATCGCGTTGCGCGGTAGGTCGTAGGTCTGTGCGTCCAACCGGTAGTGGGAGAGGATGAAGGTTTGCGTTCGCCCTAGCGGGTCGCCGGAATAGGGATCGCGTTCGGCGACCTCGGTAGACCTCACCACGGTGACCTCGGGCAGGTCGGATGCGGTCAGGCTAGTGCGTTCGACGCCGCCCTTGAGATGCCGGGTTTCGAACGCGATCACGAAGTCGCCGAGCTGCGACTTTAGGCTTACCAGGCGCTGAAGGAACGCGACGAGCATGTTGCGGCGCATGTTCGCGGCCGAGAAAACGTCGGCGAGGGACTCGGTCTTGTAGAGCTTTGTTCGGGTCGCCTCCCTCAGGGCCTCGAGCCTGATCGCCGTGCCGATCTCGCGCTCGTCGCCATCGGAAATGGCGAAGTTGGCGACCTCAATCTTCCGGCGTCCTGCGTCCGGCGCGAGCGTACGGGTCGTGACCCCCGCCTCGGTGCGGAATGTGCTCCGGACCCCGACACGCTCGAAATGGTGGAAATACTGGATGCGGCCGGAGCCCTTGCACTTCCCGATACCGGCGATGGCAAGGTCGTCCTTGTACGACGTGTCCTTGGTCACGAACGCGTCTGCCTGTTCGTCACCAAAACCACAGCCGTTGTCGGTGCAGGTGATCGATATACCACTGCTGTCTGTAAGAAGTCCAGTCGAAGTGAACTCGACCTCAATCGAAACCGCAAGACTTCGGGCTTGGGGATCGGTGTGCTGCCTGATCAGGAAGGCATCGATGGAGTTCGATATGAGTTCTTCAAGGACGACGTATCCGTCTGAACTCATCTTCGTGTTCTTCAGGCTTCCACGAATGTCCAGCGTCATCTTCGATCCGTCAGAAGGCCTATTTCGATGCCTCGTTCTTGGCGGGATGGCCGTTCCGAAGTCAAGGACGTTGGCGGGTTGTGACGCGCGGCGGGCGGCATACCGGAAAAGGCAGTGCGCCGCGGCTGATAGCAGCTGGTTGACCGGGTGGTGAGCGGGGGCCGAAGGAGGGGCGCAAGGGCGCTCCTAAGAAAAGGATCTCCTCGGCCGCGGTCCGGATGGTAGCGTGGTCACGGCGCGCGTCATGATCGCCTTGAGGAGGTCCCGGCCGTTGCCGTCGCGGCGGCAGGGGCGGCGTCGGCCTCCTCACGGAACTGGCGCTCGGGGAAGGTCTCGGTCACGCAGTCGATGAACGATACAGCCGCACCTACGGCGAGCTGGGCATGGCGCGGCTGCAGGCCGCGATGGCGCCCGTCGCGGCCATGACCCGATCCGTACAGTCCGCGCAGTTCGGAGAGATACTGGGTCAGCACGGCGAGATTGCGCGAGATCAGCCGGATCGTCTCCGCACCCTTGGCGGCATCGGTGAAGCGCTCGGGCACCAGCCCAAGTTCATTCGCCACCAGCTTGGTTAGGGGCGGCAGATCCGCGCCCGACGCATAGGCGCCGCTGCGCTTGGTCAGCACCGTCTTGCAGCAGCTCTCGACCAGTTCCTTGGCGGTACCAATGGCGAGCGCCGGATCGCGATCAACGGCATTTTCGAGCCGCTCGATTTCCTTCTGCATCCAGGCGGCGTCGAGCGCGCCGGCGACCGAGCGCGCGCAGCACCGTGCGGCCGGTTTGATAAGGCGCGGTAGGCCCCGGCAACCTTCAAACAACTCATCCCTGATCCGCTTCGTCGGTGCTACGCACAGCCATCGTGCTCCTGCGGCCTCGCACCGACTGCAAATCAGACCCGGTTGGTCTGCCAATTTAGCATGCAACGAGAATATTGCCGAGGTGGTGCGCGTCCAATTATGGTCACGTATCTAGGTAGGAATCAGATGACCAAGCTCCCCCTTCCCTCACGAACCAGACAAAAGAAGTCAGAGGCTGCATCGTTCGCCATACTACAATACAAGCTGGGCGATCTCGGCATTTTTCGCGGGCAGACGGAGAACGACTATGGCATCGACGTTGACTTCGAACTTGAGATTGCCGGAAATGTCACGGGCAAAAGCGTCAAGATTCAAGTTAAGTCGTCCGAGAACCTAAAGCTGCGCGCTGATGGTGCTCCCTCCGTTGGCGGGATCAAGCAATCCACCCTCAACTACTGGTGTCAAATCTCCTTTCGCACCAGCGTCATGGCCTACGCTGTCGATCTGGCATCCGAGAAAATCTACGTGACCGGCGATCTCTTTTGGCAGGCCACCAAGCTATTGGATGGTGGCGAATCGACCAAGTCGATCACCTTCCTTCCCGAAGGGAAAAACAATCTAGCGCTTGCGACGGTCTTGACGGTCTTACACGCCTGGAAACCGACCATTGGAGAGGTCGTCGCTGCGCACACCACCGCGCTGCGTCGACTGAAAGCCTTCCTCGAAATCTACGTCGACGCTTTCCACTACGACGCGGGCACGCCGATCGAGAACATGGCGGACTTCTCCGACCTGATCGACGTCTGCCGCATCCTCATGTGGAAGGACGGGGAGAAGCTCTTCGACGACAAGCAGGACCGATCCAACTGGCAGAGCGTGGCGTATTGGAAGGCCAAGTCGGAAGCCGATGGGTGGGACGGCCTTTCGTGCATAGCCGCGCAACCGATCCTATCGGCGCTGCTTCCCGCGCTGGTGCGCAAACTGCAAACCCTCCGGGCAACAGTGCTGGCAGGCAAATACTTTTGGGCGCACGAAAAGCCGAGCTACCTGGCGCTTGTATACGAAACTACCCTGCCTGCAGAAGCGGACGAGGATACGTTGCATCGCTGGGGTTATCACTTCGACCAGCAGGCGCAAGTTGTGGTTGGGTCCGGTGAGTATTTCGCCGCCGCGGCGAGGATATCAACCGCGAAGCCGAGGAAGGCGAGAGCGAAGCGCAAAACGGAGGCTGAGTAGACGCCCCTACGCACGCTACGCTGACATTGAGGCCGGCGTTAGGTCAGCCGTGTCGTGGAGAAGCACTCTCCCATCCTCCCGCTGGAGCTGCATTCCCTAAACTCGATCGTTCTTGGGAAGGCTGGCAGAGCAGTGGGCAGGGCCGAAGTTCAGCACCGCCCACGCAGACAATATGAACGGATGGCAGAAGGTGGCGAGCCGAAAAGCGTCCGCGAGTGACCGGATCTGGGTCACTCTGCATCGCCTTCGGTTTCCCGCTGCGTGGTGTTCGATCACTTGTATACCTGTACCCCCTGTTGTACCCATCACGGTGCAACTCGCCGACAGGCGGGTTAAGCGACGACGCAAAATCAGTGACTTAGCGCGCGGTAAAATTAGGTCAGGAATCCTGTCTCCCGATATTTACTACCAAATCCTGCAAACTTATCTCATCGGCCGCAACGTGAATCGCGTGATTTCGGGCGGCACGCCCAACCGGAGCGCGAAGCCGGGCCACAGGCCGGTGCCGTTGCTGACGTAGAGCGTCATGCCGCCGACTTCGTACTGTCCCGACACGAACCCGGCATTGGCCTGCGCGACGATCCGGTCGAGCCCGGCGATCATGCCGCCATGGGTGTGTCCGGACAGTTGAAGCGCGACACCGCGTGCGGCGGCATCGCGTGCCTTTCCGGGTTGATGGTCGAGAAGAAGGATCGGCGCCTTGGCGGGTGCACCTCTCAGCGCGAGGGCAAGGTCGGGCCCGGGTTCGCCGACGCTCGGTGCCGACAGGTCGGTGACACCGGCGACGATCAACTCGTCGCCGCCGCGTTCGATCGCCGCATGCGCATTAGGCAACATGCGGAAACCCATGCCCGAGAGGTGACGCATCCAGGCGCCGTAATCGAAGAAATATTCGTGGTTGCCTGGGATTGCGTAGACTCCGTCTGGTGCACGCAGCAGCCGCAGTGGCGCGATATCATGGCGACGCATTTCGACCGACCCGTCGATGAAGTCGCCGGTCACCACGATCAGGTCCGCGCCGGACGCATTGGTTCGATCGACGACTGCCTGCGCCCAACGGGACGTGAAGAGGCGGCTGATATGCAGGTCGGTAAGTTGGACGACTCGATATCCGTCGAAGGATGGCGGAAGGTCGCGGATCGCCACCGTCACGTCCTTGATCGGCGGAACGCGCAGCGCGTTGGCGACCCCGATCCCGGCCAGCACCGCGGCCAAGCCGGCAATGGTGTAGCGCAGCGCGTCTGGTTCCCGGATCGCCTCCCGCCGCACCACCACGGTCAACAGTGCTCCCACGTCGATCACCAGTTGGAGCAATGCAAGCAGAAGCAGCGCGCCGAACGCCCAGTTGAAGAGGATCACGACCAGACGCGGGAATTCGGGCGCGAAGACCGAGCCCGACGACAATCGACTCCAGAAATGGAACTGTGACGCCGCAAGCATCAGGATGCCTGTGGGGATCTTGGCCCAGAGCGGCAGCGGCAAGGGCCAGAGCCAGCGCGCCAGGACGATCAGCGTCGGTACGGCAAAGACGACATTGAAGATGGGACGCGCTCCGGCTTTTGCAGGCAATGTCGCCTATAAACGAGGCGCACGCCGTACGTGTCCGCCACATGCCACGGGGGAGGGGGCTTGGATATGATTTCGACGCGGCCCGCCGTCGCAACAATAGGGGCGCGTGTCGAAATCACATGGCTGCGGTCATCACCGCGAGGGACGGGCGAGTATCGGGTACAGGCGTCCGCGTCATACTCGCCCGTGCTTCAGCGGCTCCAACTATCGAGGCTGTGCGACCACCGCTCTCAAGCTGTTGCACCGCCGTCGATATTGAGAGTCGTACCGGTGATGTAGCTTGCATCCGGCCCGGCGAGGAAGGCGACCGCGCCCGCGATCTCCTCGACCTTGCCATAGCGGCCGAGTGGGATCGCCTGGAGTACCTGTCCGGCGAATTCGCTGTCGGCGGGATTCATGTCGGTGTCGATCGGCCCCGGCTGCACGGTGTTGACCAGGATGTTGCGCGGGGCGAGGTCCTTGGCCCATCCGCGCGCCAGCGCCGCGACCGCGGCCTTGGTCGCGCTGTAGACGGTGGTCGCGGGGAAGGCCATTTCACCCGAAATGCTGCCGATCAGGATGATCCGGCCGCCGTCGCGAAGGTGCGGCAGCGCCGCGCGGGTGCCGACGTGCAGGCCCTTTACGTTGACGCCGAACTGGCGGTCGTACGTCTCGTCGGTGTCCTCGGCGATGGTTGAGAATTCCGCGATACCCGCATTGTGGACGAGGATGTCGATCCCGCCCAGGGCAGCGGCGGCCTGTTCGACGCCCGCCCGCTGCGAGGCGGGATCGGCGGCGTTTGCCTGGAAGGCGAAGGCGGTGCCACCCGCACTCTCGATCGCTGACACGGTAGCGTCGGCGGCGGCTTTGTTGCCGGCATAGGTAATTGCCACAGTCGCGCCATCCGCCGCCAGCCGCTTAGCGATGGCCGAGCCGATGCCGCGCGATCCGCCGGTGACGAGCGCTGTCCTGCCCTGAATCGACATACATAGTCTCCAAAAATGCTGGCCCGCGATCACGCCATCGTGCGCTGTCGGCAGGCGGTAAATGGGATGATATTTCAACAGTTCAAGAATCCCGAACTATTAAAATGGAGGTGGTGCCCTATATCGGTTATATGGCCCGCTTCACTCACCCCCGGCTGGAGGACGTTCCGCTCGATCTGGCGCTGCACGCGCTGGCCGATCCCAACCGGCTGGCCATGGTGGCGCGGCTCGCCGCGACCGAGCGGCTGAGCTGCACCGATGCCGCGCCGTGCGAGTCCATTCCGAAGAGCACGCTGTCCAACCATCTGAAGCTGCTGCGCGCGGCGGGACTGATCGAGACGACGCAGGCTGGCCGTGAAATGATCAACACGCTGCGCCGCGCCGAATTCGAGCGGCGGTTTCCCGGTCTGCTCGACGCGGTGCTCGCCAACCAACCGGCCTGATCACCCGCTGATCGCATCGAGTTCGGCCACCGCATCCTCCGGCAGCGTCAGCGATGCCGCGGCGAGGTTCTCGTGGAGATGCGCGACCGACGAGGTGCCCGGGATCAGCAGGATGTTGGGCGAGCGCTGGAGCAACCAGGCGAGCGCCACCTGCATCGGCGTGGCCTTGAGCCGCGCCGCCACGTCGGAGAGTGCCGCCGACTGGAGCGGGCTGAACCCACCAAGCGGGAAGAAGGGCACATAGGCGATGCCCTCCGCCGCCAGCGCGTCGATGAAACCATCGTCGTCGCGGTGGGCGAGGTTGTATTGGTTCTGGACGCAGACGATCGCGGCGATGTCGCGGGCTTCCTCGAACTGTGTCGGCGTCACGTTGCTGAGGCCGATATGCCGCAGCAGCCCCTGGCGCTGGAGATCCGCCACCGCGTTCAGCGGCGCGGCGAGCGATCCTTCGGCGGGCCCGTGGACATCGAACATGAGGCGTAGATTGACGACGTCGAGCGTCTCGAGCCCGAGGTTCGTCAGATTGTCCTCGACCGCACGGGCCAGTTCGTCCGGCGCGAACGCGGGGAGCCAGGATGCATCGTCGCCGCGCCGCGCACCGATTTTGGTGACGATCAGCAGGTCGTCGGGGTAGGGGGACAGCGCCTCGCGGATCAGCCGGTTGGTGACGTGCGGGCCATAGAAGTCGCTGGTGTCGATGTGGTTGACCCCAGCCTCGACAGCGGCGCGAAGCACGGCGAGTGCCGCATCATGGTCGCGCGGCGGGCCGAACACGCCGGGTCCGGTGAGCTGCATCGCGCCATAGCCGAGCCGCCTCACGGCGCGTCCAGCGAAGGAATAGGTGCCTGCCTGATCGATCGTCATCATCTTATCTCCTGTGCTGGCACCGAGATACGGCTTGCGGATCATAGCGATAAGCCGGAGTGATCCGCACGGGCTGTACGGAAAACCGAACGATGAAGGCTGACCTTGCCGATCTCAATGCGTTCCTGGCGGTCGCGCAGGCGCGGGGGTTCCGCGACGCTGCGCGGACCGTCGGGGCGAGCGCCTCGACGCTGAGCGAAGCGGTAAGGCGGTTGGAGACGCGGTTGGGCGTCCGGCTGCTCCATCGCACCACGCGCAGCGTCGTACCGACCGAGGCGGGGACCCGGCTGATCGAACGTCTGGCACCAGCGCTGGGTGAGGTGGAGGCGGCGCTTGATGTCGTGAATCTGTTCCGCGACCGGCCGGCGGGGACGCTCAAGCTCAACGTGCCGGTCAGCGCGGCGCGGCTGGTGCTGCCGGCGATCCTGCCCGGCTTCCTCGCCGCCTATCCGGACATTCAGGTCGAAATCGTCGCCGAGGACGGTTTCGTCGATATGGTGGCGACGGGCTGCGATGCCGGCATCCGCTATGACGAGCGGCTGGAGCAGGACATGATCGCGGTGCCGATCGGCCCGCGCGTTCAGTGCTTCGCGACGGCGGCGGCACCGGCGTATCTCGATGCGCGCGGGCGGCCGGACCACCCGCGCGACCTGCTCGACCATGCCTGTCTGCGCGGTCGGTTCAGCAGTGGTGCACTCACCAGCCCGTGGGAGTTCGAGCGCGATGGCGAGATCGTACGGATCGAGCCGCAAGGGCCGTTGATCGCCGGTGTCGCTGGCGCGGTGGACTTGCTGGTCGATGTGGCGGTGGCGGGCGGTGGGATCATATACCTGTTCGAGGACTGGCTCGCGCCGGCACTGAGGAGCGGCGCGCTCGAACCGGTGCTGCCCGACTGGTGGCAGTCCTTTTCCGGCCCGTTCCTCTATTATTCCGGTCGCCGTCTCGTGCCGCCGCCGCTGCGCGCGTTCCTCGACTTCATCCGCGGTTAGAGCATCGCGAGCGGTTCGGGGGCGCGTGGCGGCGGGAACAGGTCGTCGAGGCGTCGTAGCTCGGCTTCGGATAGTGTGAGGTCCAACGCCGCCCGGTTGTCCCGCACATGGGAGACGGACCCGGCCTTGGGGATGGGGAGGATGCCGTCCCGCGTCAGCAGCCAGGCGAGAGCGAGTTGCGCGGGCGTGGCGTCGCGCTCGCCAGCCATTTGGACAAGGCAGGGATGGGCCACCAGGCGGCCTTGCTCCACCGGGCTGTAGGCCATGACCGGCATCTGATGCTGCGCGAGCCATGGGATCAGATCATATTCGGGGCCGCGCCGGGTAAGATTGTAGAGGATCTGGTCGGTCTGACATCCTTCGCCGCCACTGGCGACGAGTTCCGCCATATCGTCAACGTCGAGGTTGCTGACGCCCCAGCGCAAGATCTTGCCCGTCGCGACCAGCCGCTCCATTGCCTCGACCGTCTCGGCCAGCGGCACGTTGCCGCGCCAGTGCAGCAAGTACAGGTCGAGCCGGTCGGTACCCAGCCGGTCGAGGCTCGCCTCGCAAGCTCGCGGCAATCGGTCGCGCGAGGCATTCTGGGGATAGGCCTTGCTGACGAGGAACACCTCGTCGCGCACCCCCGCGATCGCCTCGCCGACCAGACGTTCGGACTCGCCATCGGCATACATCTCGGCAGTGTCGATCAGGGTCAGGCCGAGTGACAGCCCCTCGCGCAGCGCAGCGATCTCGTCCGACCGACGGGCGGGATCTTCCGCCATCATCCAGCTGCCTTGGCCAAGCGCGGGGACGGTCGTCCCGTCCGGAAAGCGGATCGTTTTCATGGGGCGGTCAACGTTCGACCCGGTGTATCGGGCCAACGTACGATTTTTGACCGACTACACCGACACGGAGGACCATATCGCCGTAAGCAGGATACGGTGCAACTCGGGTCAGCTAACCGTGACCCCCTTCCAGAAGGCGATGCGTCCGCGGATATTCTCGGCTTCGGGCTTGGGATCGGGATAATACCAGGCGGCGTCGGGATTGTCGGCGCCCGCGACGTTCAGACTGTAATAATGCGCCGTTCCCTTCCACGGGCAGATGGTCGTCATGCTGCTCGGTCGCAGGAGCGCGGCGTCTACACACTGCACGGGGAAATAATGGTTGCCCTCGACGATCACCGTATCGTCGCTCTGGGCAATCCGTACGCCGTTCCATCGTGCTTCTACCATCATACGTCTCCTGTCGCGGATGGACGTCGGCATTCGGTCGATATCCGTCAAGGTCAGGTCCGCGCCATTCGGCTTTCGGGGCGATGAGCGCTATTGGATCAGTTCGCCGTGGCGGGCGGAAGTGTCGACCGATCTTACCTGCAACGCGCTTGCCAGGCGATCGGGCGCTGCCAAATGCGATCGATCCTGTTAACGGACGGCGATGCTCAAGACCCGCATGAAGCGCCTCGCCACCCAGACGGAACTCGACCTTCAGCGCCTTGCCGCCATCGAGGCGGCGGTGGCGGCCTTGGGCGATGAGGATCTGCTCGACTTCGCCGACATCTTTATCAGGGGTGATCCGACGCCGCTGCGTGCCATAGCGGAGGAACAGATGCACCGACGCGGTATCAGCCTGTGAGGAAAATGCCGTCCCGCTTCCGGCGGCTCGATGGCGCGCTGGCGGAACTTCCGGTCGAAGAGCCGACGCTGCTCACCGAACTCGACGGTTTCCTTACCGGGCTTATCGTCTGTCGCGAACCGATCCCCGTCGATGAATGGATGACGGTGATATGGGGCGTCGAGGCCGATGGCGTCCCACCCTTCGAGGACCCGCTCGACGTGCAATGGTTCGTCAAGGCACTCGCGGCGCGGCGCGACGAGATCGCGCGCGATCTGTCCCGTGGCAAGTTGCAGCCGATCCTCGATGTCGACGAGCGGGATGGCGAGATTCTGTGGGAATATTGGGTCGACGGCTTTTCCGACGCCATCGCGTTGCGGCCAGACGCCTGGGGCGGGGCGGCCGCCGTTGCCGAATGGACCGATCCATGGCACCGACTTCAAGCGCTGATCGCGATCGCGCGAGGCGAAAGCGTCGAAGTCAACGCTTTCCAGGATCGTGCGGTGGCCGAGCTTACGGATACAGTCCGGCGCCTCTACGCGGCGCGTGACCGCGAGGCGACGCCGATCGTCGTGGATGCGATTGCGGCGCCGAAGATCGGCCGCAACGACCCATGTCTTTGCGGATCGGGTAAGAAGCATAAGCATTGCTGCGGTTGACCAGACCCATCGACCTGGCAGGCGGTTTCGCCTGATCCTCATCGCGGCAGATCGACCAAGCGTTGCCCGCCCACGACAGGGACGGGCAACACGGTCAGGCTATTATACGATGCGCCCGATTATTTCGGGAAATGAATCCCACAAAGCTTGTTACCGTCGGGGTCCCGAAAATAGGCGAGTTCGACCGTACCCATGGACGCAGTCTGACGTGGGCCGGGCGGGGCTTCGATCGAGGTGCCGCCATTGGCAACCGCCATATCGTGAAGTTGCTTCACCTGCTCGGGCGAGTTGCACGAAAAGGCGACGGTACTGCCGTTCGCGACGGTCGCCGGTTCGTCGTTGATCGGCTGGCTAACGATGAAGTTGGTCCCGTTGCCATTATTGTAGATGAGCCGGATATGGCCGCTGTCGGCGATATTCCGCGCAGGTTCGCCGACGCCAAGCGTGCCCAGCACCTTGTCATAGAAGCGCTTCGATCGCTCGATGTCGTTCGATCCAACCATCGTGTGAAACAGCATTTTTTTCTCTCCGGCTCAGGGTGTCTCTCAAACGCTCACAAACCGCATTTGGGGGCGAGCGGTTGCTACGGGCGGTTATCCAGTTCCGGCACGCCGCTGCTGCGATCGGCATAGGCAGCGAGGAAGGTCGGGCGGCGCAGCCACCGCTGCCAGAACGCATCGATATGTTCATAGCGTTCGTCGAGCGGCATCGCGTTCACCTCGAACTTGGAAAAAGCGATCGCGGTCGCCAGCGTGATGTCCGCAAAGGTCGGCTCGGCACCGCCGAGCAGCCAGTCGCGGCCATCCGCCAAGTGCCGGTCGACTAGAGCGGTGTGCGCCAGCGCTTCCTTACGGCAATGCTCGCCCCATGCCGGGTTCGAGGTCAGTTCGAGCTTGGGACCGAGCCCCTGGTGCAGAACATGGAACGCGGTCGTGATGCGGTACAGGATATGCACCCAGATGCGGTTGTCCCACATGGCGTCAAGCCCTTGCTCCTCGGGCGTCTCGCCCATGATCCGGCGGCCCGGAAACGCCTGGTCGAGATAGCGCACGACCGCGGCAGTTTCCGAAATGAAGGTGCCGTCGGCCAGTTCGAGCGTCGGGGTTTCACCCCACGGGTTCATCTTCAGATGCTTCCACTGCCGCTGCTCACCCACCGGCGACATATCGTAGACCCGCTCTTCGAAGCGGTCGGCAATGCCCTTTTCGTACAGGAAGATGCGCAGCCGCTGGGGATTGGGGAACGCCGAGGGGGAGGTGAAGAGGCGAAGCTTCGTGGGGAGCGGCGACTGGAGTGTCATAAATGCACCTACCAAGTGATCGGTAGGGGTGTAAATGCGCGCTTGCGCGATGGGCGTCAAGGTCTATCTACCACTTGGTCGGGTTGGTAACACGGGTGGAGCAGTGGCGGTTTCAACATCCAAGGAGGCAGTGCTCGCCGTGGCGCGGCGGATGGCGATGGCGCGTGGCTATAACGGCCTCAACTTCCGCGACATCGCGGCCGAAGTCGGGATCAAGGCGCCCAGCATCCATCATCATTTCGCGACCAAGGCCGATCTCGGCGCGGCGGTGGCGCGGCGCTATTGGGAAGACACGGTCGGACAACTTGATGCGATCTCGGGGGAGGCGCCTGACGCGATCACAGCCCTGCGCCGCTACCCGGAGATTTTTCGGGCTTCGCTGTCGAACGACAACCGCATCTGCCTGTCGAGCTTCATGGCGGCGGAATATGACGACCTTCCCGATCCGGTGAAGGCGGAGGTGCAATGCTTTGCCGACGTCAATGTCGCCTGGTTGGGCAAATTGCTGATCGACGCCAATGTCGTCGAACCCGGTGAAAGCGAAGTCAGGGCACGCGCCATTTATGCAGCAGTCGCGGGCGCCCAACTTTTCGCAAGGGGGCGATCGGACATCGCGCTCTTCGATGCGATGATCACCAGCTACCGCAAGGTCGGGCTCTTACCGGCTTAACGGCTGATGGGAATTGCTGACCAGTAACGGATGACATCCGCCACAAGGCGTATCAGGTCGCGCGCAAGCGCGTGCGGATGGCACTTGATCGGTTGGTGCCGAAGCCCGAAGCCGCATCACCGAACGGAATCGCGCAGAGTATCGACCAACCCGGCCTGTAGGCCGATCTGCCATGTTTCTGCGTCGAAATGGTGATCCACCAGATCAGCACGAACTGCGTCATCGCCGAACCGATCAGCGATAGCGACTGTCCGGCGAAGATCGACCAGAAGTGCCATTGCCAGCCGGGCCCCGGGTCCATACCCGCCGGGACCTGCTCCATTGGAATGGTCCGGCTCATAGCATCCGAGGCAGCACGTCGGCGGCCCGTCCTCGATCGAGGAAACGGTGCTTGAGAACGCCTATGATATGCAGCACGACCAACGCCAACAGGGTGTAGGCCAGCGTCTTGTGCGCCAGCGCGAACAGCGCGAAGGCGCGGTCGTTCTTCGGCAGGAGTTCGGGCAGGTCGGTGACGAAGAACGGCACGCCGTCGCTCTGCGTGAACGAGCTGGACATGGCATAGCCCATCAGCGGCACGACGATCGCCAGCGCCAGCATTGCATATTGCACTATGCTCGACAGCATGACTTCCCACCGCGCGAGCCCGGCGGGATGATGGGGCAGGGCGGAACGGCGACGCACGATCAGCGCGATGGCGCCGATCAGGAAGGCCAGCACGCCGAATTCCTTGTGGACGGGATACATCCATTCGAACTTGGCGGCGGTGCTGTCGGGCAGCGACGTCATCGTCCAGCCGAGCGCGATAAGCCCCAGGATCAGCGCGGCGCGCGTCCAATGGAGCAGTCGGATCGGCAGCGTGTAGCGGTCACGGCGGTTCATCGCAGCGTTCCCTGGGCTTCGGTATCGCCGCCGAGCGCGCGGTAGAGCGCGGCGGCGGCGGTCAATTGATCGCGCCGAACGATCAGGGTGGTCTGGCGCGCCGCGTAGATTGCGCGCTGGGCGTCGAGCAATTCCAGGCGGCTGGTCTGCCCCGCGCGATAGCCGAGGTCGGTCAGCGTGGTGCGACGCTCCGCCTCGGTGACGACGGCACGCTGCTCGGTCAGCTGCTTTCCATAGGTTTGCTGCGCCGCAAGCCCGTCGGCGACTTCGCGAAAGACCGTCTGGATCGCCTTTTCATAGGTGGCGACGGCGGTCGAGGTACGCAGTCGGGCGAGGTCGAGATTGCCGCGCAACTCACCGCCGCGAAAGATCGGCAGGCTGATCGCGGGCGAATAGGACCAGGACCGGTTCTCCCCCCGGAACAGACTCTCTAGCGCCAGACTGGCGAAACCGAAAGCGGCGGTCAGCGACACGCGCGGGAAGAAGGCTGCACGCGCTGCGCCGATATCGGCATTTGCGGCACGCAGTTCCTGTTCGGCCTGCGCGATGTCGGGGCGGCGGGTCAGCAGGTCGGACGGCGTCCCCGCCGCCAGCGCGGTGCGGATCGGCTGCTCCATCAGCGGGGTGGGGGGCAACAGGTCGCTTGGCAGGGGCGCACCGACCGCCAGCGTCAAGGCATTGGTCGCCTGCGCCAGTTCCCGCTCGCGCTGTGCCAGATCGGCCTGCGCCTGCCGAACCAGCCCTTCAGCTTGAGCCAGATCGGCACCACTTGCCTGGCCCGCTTGCCTTCGTAGCCGGGTGATGTCGCGTGAGGCGCGCCAGTCGGCCAGCGTCGAGCGGGTCAAGGCCAGTTGCTCGTCCGCCAGTCGCTCGTTCCAATAGGCATCGGCGACCGCGCCGATCACGGCCAGACGCACTGCGCGCCGCGCCTCGACCGAGGCAAGCCAGCGGTGGAACGCCGCTTCGTTCATCGCGCGCAGGCGGCCGGACAGATCGATCTCAAAACTGGTCAGCGCGGCTTGTGCGCTGAACTGGCCGAATTCGAAACCGGTCGCTCCGCCTCCGGGGGACAGGCCGACGCCAGCACCCGCGACACTCGAGGGTTGACGCTGGCCGGTATAGCCGCCGTCAGCATTCAGGCCCGGCAGTGACTGGGCGCGTTGTACGCGGACCTGGGCTCGCGCCGCTTCGGCGTTCAATGCGGCGATACGCAGGTCACGATTGGCGTCGAGCGACAGTGCGATCAGGCTTTGCAGCCGGGGGTCGCCGAACATGCCGCGCCATTCGGGCAAGGCTTCGGTGCCGCTCGGCGCCGGATAGGCTTCGGCGACCGGCGGGGTCGGCAGGGCGAGGCGGGGCGTCATCGAACAGGCGGTGGTCGCCAGCAACAGGGTGAGGGGCAGGTATCGCATCGTCATGCCTCCTTCACCCGGCGTGCGCGCCAGCGCTCGGCCAACCCCACCACGACCACGAAGAAGGTCGGCACGAAGATCAGTGCCAGCACGGTGCCGGTGATCATGCCCCCGAACACGCCGGTCCCGATCGCATGCTGCGTTTCGGCGCTTGCACCTCCCGCCAGCATCAGCGGCACCACGCCCAGCGTGAAGGCCAGGCTGGTCATCACGATCGGGCGCAGGCGCACCCGCGCGGCTGTGATGGCGGCGTCGACCAGGCTGCTTCCCGCCTCGCGATATTGCTTGGCGAATTCGACGATCAGGATCGCGTTCTTGGCACTGAGGCCGATGATGGTGATCAGGCCGACCTTGAAGAAGATGTCGTTCGACATGCCCCGCAGCATCACCGCCGACACCGCGCCGATCAGGCCGAGCGGCACGACAAGCATCACCGCCATCGGGATCGACCAGCTTTCATAGAGCGCCGCCAGCACCAGGAAGACGACCAGCATCGACAGGGCAAGCAGCATCGGCGCCTGCGCCCCCGCCTCACGTTCCTGTCGCGACTGTCCGGTCCATTCGATGCCGAAGCCCGGCGGCAGTTCGGCGGCCAGCCGCTCCATCTCGCGCATCGCATCGCCGCTGGAAACCCCGGGGGCGGCAGTTCCGGTGATGCTGACGGAAGGGTAGCCATTATACGTGGAGAGCTGAAGCGGACTATTGCTCCATACCGGCGTCACCAACTCGGCCAGCGCGACGGTGCCCCCGGTCGCGTTCTTGACGCGAAGTTTCATGACGTCGTCCAGGTTCATGCGGTGCGCCGGCTCGGCCTGCACGATCACCTGCTGCAACCGGCCCTTGTTGGGGAAGTCGTTGACATAGCTACTGCCGAGCGCGGTGCCGATCATGTCGCTGATCGCGTTGAACGACACGCCGAGTGCACGCGCCTTGGCCCGGTCGATGTCGAGCCGAACGCTGGTCCCAGACGGCAGCCCCTCGGCATATACGCCGGTCAGCTTGGGGCTGCGCTGGGCATAGGCGACCAGCATGTCGCGGGCGGTGAACAGCGCGTGGCGGCCCTTGCCCGACCGGTCCTCCAGCCGCAGCGCGAAGCCCGATGACGTGCCAAGTTCATCGATCGCGGGCGGCATGACGTTCATTACCAGTCCCTCATGCACGTCCCTGGCCATTGCGGCATCGGCGGCGGCGACTTCCTTGCGCACATCGGTGCCGTCGCGGTCCTTCCAGTCCTTCAGCATCGTATAGACCATCGCGGCATTGGGACCGGAGCCGGAGAAGCCGAAGCCCAGGATCGCCTCGGTGGTCTCGACGCCGGGGCGAGTGGCCATGTGCCGCTCGAGCGCCTTGACCGCCGTCAGCGTGCGGGAGGCGGTGGCATCGGCGGGAAGCTGGAAGCTGGTCATGAAATAGCCCTGATCCTCTTCGGGCATGAAGGACGACGGCAGGTTGACGAAGGCGATGGCCAGCATCCCAACGATCGCGACGAAGATCAGCATCATCCGCCCGCTCGCCTTCAGCAGGCGTGCGACCCAGCCCTGATAGCCGCGCGTCGCCTGCTCGAACTGGCGATCAAACCAGGTGAAAAAGCGGTTCTTGGGTCGTTCAGCGTCCAGCGGCTTGAGCAGCGTCGCGCACAGAGCCGGGGTAAGGGTAAGGGCGAGGAAGGCGGATAATAGGATGGACACGGCCATCGCCATCGAAAACTGGCGATAGATGGTGCCGACCGACCCGGCCGCCAGCGCCATGGGAATGAACACCGCCGACAGGACCAGGGTGATCCCGATGATGGCGGGCGTGATCTCCTTCATCGCCTTGCGCGTGGCGTCGGCGGGAGAGAGCTTTTCCTCGTGCATCAGCCGCTCGACATTCTCGACGACGACGATGGCGTCGTCGACGATGATGCCGATCGCCAGCACCATACCGAACATGGTCAGCACGTTGATCGAATAGCCGGTCGCCAGCATGACCGCGATCGTGCCGAGCAGCGCGATCGGCGCGACGATCGCAGGGATCAGCGTGTAGCGGACCTTTTGCAGGAACAGGTACATGACGAGGAAGACCAGCAGCATCGCCTCGGCCAGCGTGTGCAGAACCTTCTCGATCGAGATTCGGACGAACGGCGCGGTATCGAACGGCGCGGACCAGCTCATCCCCGACGGTAGCGCGCGGGCCAGCTCGGTCATCCGTGCGCGTACCGCCTTCGACGCCGCGACGGCGTTGGCACCGGGCGTGAGCTGGATTCCGACCGAAGCCGCCGCCTTGCCGTTCTCGCGCGTGTCGTTGCCGAAGCTCTGTCGCCCGAGCTCGATGCGGGCGACCTTGTCCAGCGTCACCGACGACCCGTCGCTATTGGCCTTCAGGATGATACCGGCGAAATCCTCGGGCGTCTTGAGCTGTCCGTCGGCGGTCAGCGGGACCAGCACGCGCTGGCCATTGGCGGTCGGTTCGGCGCCAAGCGAGCCGGGGGCGATCTGGACATTCTGCTCGGCGATCGCCGCAGTCACGTCGGTTGCGGTCAGGCCATATCCCGCCAGCTTGGCCGGATCGATCCAGATGCGCATCGCCCGCTCCGCCGAGAAGTTCTGGACGCGCCCGACACCGGGAATGCGCTTCAACTCGTCGACGATGTTGCGGGTCATGTAATCGGCCAGTTCGACCTCATCCTGACGCCCGTCCGACAACAGGCTGACGATCATCAGAAAGCCAGAGGAGGCGGACTCGACGGTGACGCCGGTCTGGCGCACCACCTGGGGCAGGCGCGGTTCGATGGTCTTCAGCCGGTTCTGCACGTCGACCTGCGCCAGCTCGGGGTCGGTGCCGGGGCGGAAGGTCGCGGTGATCGTCGCCGAACCCGAGGTGTCGGCCGAACTTTCAAAATAGAGCAGGTTCTTCACGCTCGATAGTTCGCGCTGTACGAGCGAGACGACGCTGTCGTTCAGCGTCTGCGGCGTGGCGCCGGGGTAGGTGGCGAAGATGCTGACCGTCGGCGGCGCGACGCTGGGGAAGCGGGCGACCGGCATTTGCGGGATGGCGATGACGCCCAGCAGGACGATCGCGATGGCGATCACCCAGGCGAAGATCGGGCGGTTGATGAAGAATTGCGCCACGGCTCAGCTCGCCGCCCCGCCACGCCAGGGGCGTTGGTTGACCGGGGTGCCGGGCTGGACGCGGTCCTGCCCCTCGACGATCACGGTCTCGCCCGCGCGCAGCCCCGATTGGATGATATAGCGGCCATCGACCAGCGGGCCGAGCGTGACGCGGCGCAGATGCACACGGTCCTGTCCACCGACCACACTGACCTGCGCCGAGCCGTCACCCGCGCGGGTCACGGCCTGTTGCGGCACGGTCAGCGCGGCGGCCATTCTGGGACGCGGCAGGCGAGCGCGGACGAACATGCCGGGCAGGAGGCGCTCGCCGGGATTGGGCACCTCGACCCGGACCAGCACATCGCCAGTGCCCGGATCGACGGCGATCCCGGAAAACAGGATGCGCCCCTGCACCGGATGGTGCCGTCCCGAAGGGGTGAGGATCTCGACCGGCCCCGCCGCCGCACTCTGCGCGCGCAATTCGGCATAGCGTTCGGCCGGTTGCCGGACATCCACATAGACCCGGTCGATCTGCTGGATCGTCGCCAGCGGGGTAGCATCGGCCGCCGTCACCAGCGCCCCCTCGGTGACATTGGCCGATCCGATTCGTCCGGCGATCGGTGCGGTCACCCGCGAAAAGTCCAGGTCGATCCGGCGGCGGCGAAGGGTGGCGCGCGCTTCGGCCAGTTCGGCGGCCGCCTGCTCGCGTGCGGCAACGGCATCGTCATAGCTTTGACGGCTGATCGCATCGGCGGCGACCAGCGGCTTCAGCCGATCGGCCTGGGCGCGGGCATAGGCGGCGCTGGCCTTTTGCACGGTTGCCTGCGCGGTGTCGGCATCGGCGCGATAGGGGGCTGGGCTGATCTGGAACAGCATCTGCCCGGCGCGCACCGTCGCGCCCTGCTCGAACAGGCGACGCTGGACGATGCCGCCGACCTGCGGGCGGATTTCCGCTGTACGAAATGCCACGACGCGACCGGGCGACTCATCAGCGGCGGTAACCTCGGTCGGCGCCACACGCATGGTCAGCACCGTAACCGGGTCCGCCGGGGCGGCGGGGGCTTCGGCGGAGCAGCCGCTGAGCGAGGCCGTCATCACCATGACGATCGGCAGGGCGGGGAGCGCGCGGCAAGAAAGAGATCGACCCATCATGCCGCCACCTATCCGCGCAGGTCGTTGCGCCTGCGTCGAGATTGTGTGGAGGCTTTGTGGAGGCGGGCTGGCGGCGTGCGCTGCGCCGCTGATAGGAACGGCGTTATGCTCAATGGACTCGCCGCATGAACCCGCTCGTCCTGATCGCCGAGGATGATCGCGATATCGCCGAAATCGTCCGCGCCTATCTGGAGCGCGAAGGTTTTCGAACCGTCCATGCCGGCGACGGGCGCACCGCGCTCGACCTGCATCTCGCGTTGAAGCCCGACATCCTGCTGCTCGATATCTCGATGCCGCTGGTCGACGGCTGGGGCGTGCTGTCCGAGGTGCGACGGCGGGGCCATACGCCGGTCGTCGTCGCCACCGCGCTCGACCAGGACATCGACAAGCTCCAGGCGCTGCGCATCGGGGCCGACGATTATGTCGTCAAGCCGTTCAACCCGGTCGAGGTGGTCGCGCGGGTCAAGGCGGTGTTGCGGCGCGCGGGCGGCGACGGGGCGAACGGCGTGCTGCGTGTCGGCCCGGTCGAGATCGACACGACCGCGCACATGGTCCGCACGGAAAGCGGCGACGTGGCGCTGACCCTGACTGAGTTCCGTCTGCTCGCCCATATGGCCCGCACGCCGAGCCGGGTGTTCAGCCGCAGCGAACTGCTCGACGCCTGCCTGCCCGGATCGGATGCCCTCGACCGAACGGTCGACAGTCATGTCAGCAAGCTGCGCCGCAAACTGGATCAGGCAGGCGTGCCCGATATGCCCGAAGGCGTTCGAGGTGTCGGATACCGGCTGTGGTCGCGCGGATGAGGAACCGGAACAGCCTGACCCGGCAATTGTCGATCGCGATGGCGGCGCTGGCCTTCGTCGCGGTCGCGGTCAGCACGGCCGCTTTTTACATCGTCTATGCCGTGCTGGAGCGGCTCCGTATCGTTGCGCCGCTGCCGCCTGGGGTGGCGGACACCACGGGTCTGGATGTCGGCATCACCCTCGCGGCCTGCGTCGTCGGGGTGGCGCTGGCGCTGGCAGTTGCGATTCGGCTGGCGCGGCGTTTTGTGCAGCCGCTCGGCGCAGTGGGCGAGGCGGCGCGTCGGATCGCCGACGGCGACCTGACTACCCGCATCGCGCCGGTACGCACCGCGCATGGCGAGGCGGCGCTGCTGATCGCCGATTTCAACGCCATGGCCGACCGGCTGCAACGCATGTCGGACGATGTGAAGCTGTGGAATGCCCAGATCGCGCACGAACTGCGCACCCCCCTGACCATATTGCGCGGGCGGCTGCAAGGCGCGAAGGACGGCGTCTTTCCGCTCGATGACGCACTGGTCGTCGGCCTGATGAAACAGGTCGAGGGCCTGACCCGGCTGGTCGAGGATCTGCGTAGCGTCAGCCTGGCTGAGAGCGGGCGACTGGAGCTGGTGATCGGGGACGTCGATCTGGCTGCCGAGTTGGAGGATATGCGACCGATCCTGTCATCCATGCTGTCGCCAGCGGGTTTCGAACTGGAGATGACGTTGGAGGCTGGCGTCGTCCGGGCCGATGCGGCGCGTATCCGACAGGCGGTGGTCGCCCTCGTCGACAACGCGTGTCGCCATGCGTCGCCTTGTACTTTGCGGCTCGTGGTTGAATTCACGAGGAGTGAGGCGGTCATCACCGTTGCGGACAAAGGGCCGGGGTTGCCACCCGAGTTTGAGAGAAGCGCTTTTCACCAATTTGTACGCGGTACAAAGAACTCCGGGGGATCGGGACTGGGCCTTTCCGTCGTTCAGGCTATCGCCCGTGCACATGGCGGAGATGCCAGCTATCAAAGAACCAACGACCGATCTCTATTTCGTATTCTCTTGCCGATGCCGAAAGGCTGACAGGGAATGATCGCGTTGCAACCAGCGCAGGGAAGGCGCTTGCACTGCACATCCGGGTCCGGAGCCAAACTTGAATGAACGTCAGAAGTTTGGAGCGCTCTACGCCGCCTGAACGTCCGGGAATGGGTCAGGGCGGCCAGGCGTTGGCTATCGGCGTTGGGTCACGACCGGGCGGTTGCGAAACGGCACGGCGTGCGCGAATGCCAAAGAAGCCTACGCTGGCGTTCCCGTCAGGCAGTGCCTCCGCTATCGGATCGGGCAGCTGTGACACCCACCATATCGTGTAAAAGCTCACTAGCCGGGCCGCGGACTTCCCACGC
The DNA here is from genome assembly GCA_019112965.1 of Candidatus Sphingomonas excrementigallinarum. Lineage (GTDB taxonomy): Bacteria > Pseudomonadota > Alphaproteobacteria > Sphingomonadales > Sphingomonadaceae > Sphingomonas > Sphingomonas excrementigallinarum. Next base: position 115,469 of record DXIH01000152.1, read on the forward strand.
ATAAATCGACAACGAAAGCGCGGTTTCCGGGGGAAAAATTGTGCTGGCGCGGACGGCATGCACCTTGGTGGTGCTTACCGGCAAAACTGACACTCCAAGCCCCGCCTCGACTGCCGACAAGACACTGCCAAGGCTGTTGCCGGTAAAGGCGATGTACCATCGACGTTGCTCGCGCTCGATCCGATCGATCATCAGGTCGCGATACAGGCCGCCTGGTGGGAATGTGACAAGCGGGATAGGATCCTGCCAAACTTGGCTACCCTCAGCCTCGAACCAGGCCAGCGGCTCAGAAAAATTCGCCCGGGCGTCCCCATCGGTCACCGCCTCCTTGACGATGACGATGTCGAACTCTCCTTCCCGAAACCGCTTCTTCAGATCGCGGCTGAGGCCGGTCGTCACGTCCAGTCGGATTTGGCGATGGCGCCCCGCGAACCGTGCGAAGCACGCACTCATGGCCGAGGTAACCATATCGTCCGGAACGCCGATCCGGATCGTACTCGTCCCTGCCGGATCAGCGAGCAAGGCCTGTGCTTCGTCCTGAAGGACGAGAAGCCGGCGGGCATAACCCAACAAGCGCTCGCCTGCCGGTGATGGTGATATCGGCCGTGATGAACGATCGATCAGCGACTGACCGAGCATCGCTTCCAGACGCCCAAGCTGCTGGCTGACCGTCGATTGGGTGGAATTCAACCGCTCGGCAGCGTCCGTGAAGCTTGCCGTGTCTGCCACCGCGATGAACGTGCGAAGAAGTTTCAGATCAAGCACGACTGCATTCTAACTCTGAATGATAGTCATTCAAACATATCATTCGTAAAGGCGGCCGGTGATAGCCAGATCGTGGTCTCGGTAATCACGAGGTTTCCCGGTGCCCGATCCTGCTAACACCCGCCTGTTCCGCAACGTCCTTTGTAAGGATGGCAGGACACGGGACCTCGCCGTCCGTGATGGGTGCTTCGTGGACCCGAACGAACTGAACAACGACGCCGATGCGATTGATTTGGACGGTCTGCTGGCGCTTCCCGCCTTCATCGAAGGGCATATCCACCTCGACAAGAGCTTTGTCGGAGACAGTTGGCGTCCGCACCGGCCCGCAGATGACCTTGGTCAGCGGCTGACCATCGAAAAGCAGCTTCTGGCGGGAGCGTTACCCGTCCAGGATCGAGCCGATGCCTTGCTGGCACAGGCCCATCGCCTCGGCACCGTCGCGATGCGCAGCCACGTCGATGTCGACGCCTCGCTGAAGCTCGACCATCTCCACGCGGTGATGGCCGCATGCGAGCCGTGGCGCGGGAAAGTGGACGTCGAGATCGTCGCATTTCCTCAGGCAGGCATCCTCGCTTCCCCCGGCACCGCCGATCTCCTCGACGCGGCCGTCAGGGAAGGTGCAAGTGTCGTGGGCGGACTCGACCCATCGGCATTTGACGGCGATGCAGATGCGCACCTCGACGTGGTGTTCGGGGTCGCCGAGCGCCACGGCGTCAAGATCGACATTCACCTTCACGAACCCGGACAGCAAGGGATCGAACAGCTTCGCCGCATCGCTTCACGCACCAGGGCGGCAGCGATGCAGGGGAAGGTTGCCGTAAGCCATGCCTATGCGCTGGGCGATGTGGAGCGGGACGACGCGGCCCGTACTGCCGATGCGCTGGCTGATGCCGGCGTGGCGATCATGACCAACGCTCCAGGCAATCGCACCTTCCCGCCCATCTCGCTGCTTCGCCGCGCCGGGGTTCGCGTGTTCGCCGGTAACGACAACATCCGTGATGCCTGGTGGCCGTATGGTGATGCCGACATGCTCGGCCGTGCGATGATGATCGGCTACCGATCCGGCTTCTTCACCGATGCCGACCTCGCAATCGCTCTCGACATGGCGACCACGGACGCCGCTGCCGTTCTGGGTCGCGAACACTACGGCATGGAACCGGGAGATGAGGCGACGTTCGTTCTCGTTGATGCCGACAATGCCTCCGCAGCCGTCGCCGCGCCGCCCTGCAATCGTCGTCTCGTACAACGCGGGGAGATCATCGCCGCGCCGACATCCCGGTTCGAGACCCTTCTTTCCTCCTTCGACAAGTCAGGATCCCGCTCATGAAGACCATAGCACTCGCATTGCTGATCGGCGCCGTCGCCACGCCTGCCGCTGCTGCCGACATCTCGACCCATGTGCTCGATCTTGCCCGCGGCGTGGGCGGCAAAGCCGTGCCCGTCACGCTCTCGAAGCGCAGCGCGGACGGGAGCTGGCAGAAGGTCGGATCGGCAGCGACCGACGGCGACGGGCGCGTTCGGAGCTTCGGAGACGCGAAGGCCTACGACACCGGCATCTACCGGCTCCAGTTCGACATGTCGCGCTACCCGGACGCATCGGCCTCGCCGTTCTTCCCCGAGATCACGCTGACGTTCCGCGTCACCGACAAGTCGGGTCACTATCACGTTCCGGTAGTTGTCAGCCCTTACGGCTATTCGACCTACCGGGGAAATTGAACACGATCTTCGCGACGCTTCCGATTACACTTGGCGCGGCTAGGGCTGAGGCTCGGCACCTCCTCCGCTGTCTACATGCATGAATGGCAGAAGGTGACTAGCCAAAAAGAGGCCGCGAATGAC
>DXIH01000153.1 GCA_019112965.1 Candidatus Sphingomonas excrementigallinarum
GGATCGGCACGCGCTCGGGCGGCAGGCTGGTGCCGTAATAGATGTCGTGCATCCCCTCCAGTGCCGCGTCCTGCCAGCGATTGACCTCCAGGATGATTCGGCCCGCGCGATCCAACCAGGTCTTGTTGTTGCCGACCGACGATGAGTGGATCAGCGATCCGTCCGCGCCAATGCCCGACACCTCGATGATCGCGGTGTCGAGCGGGCCTAGTACCCCCTCCCAGGCCATCGGCGCGACCTGGCTGAGGTGCATGTCGAGATAGTCGATCTCGCCCCGGTTGATCTTCTCTCGCGCGACCGGGTCGCCGCTATAGGGCAGGCGCTGGGCGATGCCATCGACCGCCGCCAGTGCGCCGTCCAGTTCGGGGCCCGTCGAGGCGCCCGTCCACAGGTTGACGCGGAACGGTTGCCCCGCGGCGTGCGACTCGGCGATGCGGCGGGCCAGCGCCTGGGGCACCATCTTGGGATAGCCGGAGCCGGTGAAGCCGCTGGTCGCCACCGTCTCGCCGGGGCGGATCAGGGCGGCGGCGGTGTCGGCATCGGTGATACGCGAACGAAGGGCGGCGCAGGCGATACGGTCGGTCATTGTTTCTCCAACGCTGGCGGGCGGGGCCGGAGCCACCGCCCGCCGCGATTTCAGGCCGCCAGGTCGAGGACGACGCGGCCCTCGATCTGGCCACGCCGCATCCGGTCGAACACCTGGTTGACCTCGGCGAGCGGCGCGGTGGCGACGGTGGCCTTCACCTTGCCGTCGGCGGCGAAATCGAGCGATTCCTGCAGGTCCAGCCGGGTGCCGACGATCGACCCGCGCACGGTGATGCCGTTCAGCACCAGCCCGAAGATGTTGAGCGGAAAGTCGCCGGGCGGCAGGCCGTTGAGCGCGACGGTGCCGCCGCGCGCCATCATGCCGACGGCTTGGGCGAACGCCCTTTCGCTGACCGCGGTTACCAATGCGCCCTGCGCCCCGCCGCCGGTTTCGCGCTTGATCGCCGCCGCCGGGTCCGCCTCGGTTCGTGCGTTGACCGTCACCTTCGCGCCCAGTCGCCGGGCGAGGTCCAGCTTGGCGTCGTCGACATCGACCGCCGCGACGTTCAGGCCCATGGCGACCGCATATTGTACCGCCATGTGACCGAGCCCGCCGATGCCGGAGATGACGACCGTGTCGCCCGGCTTGGTATCGGTCATTTTCAGCCCCTTATAGACCGTCACCCCGGCGCACAGCACCGGCGCGATCTCGGTGAAGCCGATATTGGCGGGCAGGTGGCCGACGAAATTCGGGTCGGCGATGACGTAATCGGCAAAGCCGCCATTGACCGAATAGCCGGTATTGAGCTGGCTCTCGCACAATGTCTCCCACCCGCCCAGGCAATGCACACAGTGACCGCAGGCGGTGTAGAGCCATGGCACGCCCACCCGGTCGCCTTCCTTGATGTGCTTGACGCCCTTGCCGACCGCGGAGACATAGCCGACGCCCTCATGCCCCGGAATGAACGGCGGGTTGGGCTTGACCGGCCAGTCGCCCTCGGCGGCGTGCAGATCGGTATGGCACACGCCCGACGCCTGGATCGCGACCTGGATCATGCCATCGCCGACCTCGGGCACCGGGACTTCGTCTATGGTCAGCGGTTCGCCGAATGCGCGCACGACCGCAGCCTTCATCGTCTTCGCCATAAGACTTCTCCTGTCGGATAAAGATGGAGCGGGAATGGGCGCGCCCGCCGACCCCCGCCTTGACCGGGGTCAAAAGAAGCCGAGCTTCTTGGCCGAATAGCTGACCAGCAGGTTCTTGGTCTGCTGATAGTGATCCAGCATCATCCGGTGCGTCTCGCGCCCGATGCCCGACCGCTTATAGCCGCCGAACGCTGCGTGCGCCGGATAGGCGTGGTAGCAATTGGTCCAGACGCGGCCTGCCTGGATCGCACGGCCAATGCGGTAGGCACGCGTACCGTCGCGCGTCCATACGCCCGCGCCCAGCCCGTACAGCGTGTCGTTGGCGATGCTAAGCGCCTCTTCATCGGTCTTGAAGGTCGCGACCGAGACGACGGGGCCGAAGATCTCCTCCTGGAACACCCGCATCCTGTTGTGGCCGCTGAGCACGGTCGGCTTGACGTAATAGCCCTCCAGCCCCTCGGGCCGGTTGCGGGTGCCGCCGGTCAGGACCTTGGCCCCTTCGTCGCGGCCGATATCGAGATAGCCGAGGATCTTGTCCATCTGCTCCTGCGAGGCCTGCGCGCCGACCATGGTGGCGGGGTCGAGCGGATCGCCCTGGATCATCGCCTCGACCCGCGCGACCGCCTTTTCCATGAAGCGGTCATAGATGGATTCGTGGACGAGCGCCCGGCTGGGGCAGGTGCAGACCTCGCCCTGGTTCAGCGCGAACATGGCGAAACCCTCGATCGCCTTGTCGAGATAATCGTCATCCTCGGCGGCCACGTCGCCGAAGAAGATGTTGGGACTCTTGCCGCCCAGCTCCAGCGTGACGGGGATCAGGTTTTCGGATGCATAGGACATGATGAGCTGGCCGGTCGTCGTCTCGCCGGTAAAGGCGATCTTGGCGATGCGCGGGTTCTGCGCCAGCGGCTTGCCCGCCTCCACGCCGTATCCGTTGACGATGTTCAGCACGCCTTCGGGCAGCAGGTCGCCGATCAGCTCGGCCAGCACCATGATCGAGGCGGGGGTCTGTTCGGCGGGTTTCAGCACCACGCAATTGCCCGCCGCCAGCGCGGGCGCGAGTTTCCAGCAGGCCATCAGCAGCGGGAAGTTCCACGGGATGGTCTGTCCCACCACGCCGAGCGGTTCGTGGAAGTGATAGGCGACCGTGTCGTGGTCGATCTCCGAAATCCCGCCTTCCTGCGCGCGGATACAGCCCGCGAAGTAACGGAAATGGTCGATCGCCAGCGGCAGGTCGGCGGCGGTCGTCTCGCGGATCGGCTTGCCATTGTCCCAGGTCTCGGCGGTGGCGAGGAGGGACAGGTTCTCCTCCATCCGGTCGGCGATGCGGTGGAGGATCAGCGCGCGTTCGGCGACGCTGGTGCGGCCCCATGCGTCCTTGGCCTTGTGTGCGGCGTCGAGCGCCAGTTCGACATCGGCGGACTGGCTGCGCGCGACCTGGCAGATGACCTGTCCGTCGATGGGCGATCGGTTGTCGAACCAACGTCCGTCGACCGGATCGACCCAGCGGCCGCCGATGAAATTGGCGTAACGCTGCTTGAACGGCGCGGTGCGGGCCTTGATGGCTTCCTGGATCGTCATGGAACCTCTCCTTCGTTTCGTATGAAACAGAGGCTCTGCCCGTCGCCCATCGACGGCAAGCAGGTCCGCGACGAGGCGCGCATGCGACGATGGACTTTCTGCCGGGCAGGCGTAGCATGTGTCGCACGGCGCGACGCGAAAGGCGCGCCCGTGTCGCAATCTGCGACAGTGGGAGAAGGATGCGGCGATGGACGGCGCCGGTATAGAGCAAGGACGACGCGCCTTTTTCGACGAGGGGCAGTTGCCGCTGGAAAGCGTGCGCCAGCCGGTGTTGCGATCCTGGCTGCGCTGCACCGACATGGGGTTGGCGCAGGGGCGGCTTCGGGGTGACGGCCCGCTCGCCGAAGGCGAACTCCATGCGCTGCGTCAGCGTCGCGAGTCGCTGCGCCGCCTGTGTCGTCCCGAACTGGAGATGCTGGCGGGCGAGGCGCGCGATACGGGCAGCGTCGTGATCCTGGCGGACGCGGACGGCATGATCCTCGACACGATCGGCGATACCGGCTTCCTGTCGCGCGCGGCGCAGGTGGCGCTTACGCCAGGCGTGTCCTGGACCGAGGCGAGCACCGGCACCAACGCGATCGGCACCGCCATTGCCGAGCGTCGCCCGATCGCGGTGCACGGCCCCGAGCATTTCTTCGCTGAACATGCGATGTTGAGCTGCGCGGCGACGCCGATCCTCGATCCGCGCGGCGCCATCGTGGGGGCGCTCGACATTTCGGGGCCATCGGCCAGCGGCCATGGCCATGCGTTGGGTCTGATCCGGCTGGCGGTCGATCAGATCGAGCATCGGCTGTTCCGTTCCGGCTTCACCGATTGCCGCGTGCTGCGGATGCATGACGATGCCGCGATGCTGGGTACCGCGCGCGAGGGGATATTGGTGTTTCGCGACGACCGGCTGGTCGCAGCCAACCGGCGCGGGCTTTCGCTGGTCGGACGCAGTTGGGAGGCGCTGGACGATGCGGCCCTCGGCGAACTGGTGGATATGGCGGGGCAGGCGATGCGGGGCCGCTTGCGCCTGACCAACGGGGCGACCCTGATCGGCGGCTGGGATGCCGAAGCGCGGGGCGGCGGCATCGAATTGTCCGTCGCGCGTCCGCTGGCCGACGAGCGGGCCGAGGCGATCGATGCGGCACTTGCCGCGCATGGCGGCAATGTCACCGCGGCGGCGCGCCAGCTGGGCGTTCATCGCAGCACCATCCAGCGGCACCTCGCCCGTCCGCGCTGAGCCGCAAAACCGGCGCCTTTTGACGGGGGTCAAGGCTCGGCCCCCGCGTGTCCGGCAGGGAGGGGGGAAAGGAGATGCCCTGCGATGGACCGCAACCGGCGTGAGAACAAAATCGTGCCCTTCGCTCTGCCCTGGCACGTCATTCAGGAAGTCGATCTGGTCCGCCTGATCGGCGACCATCACCGCCGTGCGGCTTTATGCGTCCATGCCGAGGTGATGGCGGACGACCTGCCGAGGCGCCCCGATGCAAAGACGCTGACGGCTTTCCTGGCCGCGCTCGACGAGCGGGTGATCCAGACCGAAACGGACGACTGGTCCTTCTGGGGCGCCATGCAGGTTCATGGCCGCGATGATGCGCTGGTCTCGACGGTGCTCGACCATATCCGGGCGCGGCGTGCCAGCGATGTGGCATCGGCGCGCGAAGTGATCGCTGCGCTGGACGCGGGGGCGGATATCGCGCCCGACATGCTCGGCTATATATTGCGTGGCTTCTTCACACATTGCCTGCGTTCGATCGACTTCGAGCAGCTGGCGGTGCTGGCGATGGCGGGCCATCGCATGACCCCCGACGCGCGTGCGCTGCTGACCGATGCGCTGGCGGAGGGTGTCGCCGCATGATCGTTCAGGCGGCTTCGGCGCGTGCCGCCAGCATCTCGGGGTCGCTGATCGTGATGGCGCGGCCGCCGGGCAGCCCGATCACGCCGCTCTGCTTCATCCGGGTCAACTGGCGGCTGACCGTCTCGATCGTCATGCCCAGCACATCGGCGATCTGCCCGCGCGTCAGCGGCAGGTCGAAGGTGACCGGCCCGTCGCGACTGGCGCGGCATCCGCTGGTCCCGGCTCGCGCGGCCATGTCGAGCAGGAAGCCCGCCAGCTTCTCTCCGGCCGACTTGCGCGCCAACACCAGCATCCGCCCGCGCGCCTCGTTCAGCGACTCGAAGGTCCGCTGGAGCAGCAGGCGTTCCATGCGCTGGTGATCGTCCAGCACGCGCTCGAAGGCGGCGCGGGGAAAGACGCAGAGTTCGGTATCGGTCAGCGCCGTCAGCGTGAAGTCGACATCGCCCGCATAGGGCTGTCCGAAAAAGTCCGCCGGATAGAGCAGGCCGACCGTCTGCTCGCGTCCGTCGGCCGTGGCGGCGACGAGTTTCAGCACGCCGGACAGGAGGTTGCCGCAGATCACCGCCTCTTCGCCCGCCCAGGCGATGGTTTGGCCGCGTGCGACGTGGCGGCGCTGGCCGATGGAGTTGAGCGCGACCAGCTCGCGGTCGTCGAGGCTGCCGCACAGGGCCCGGTCGCGCACCGCGCAGTCGGCACAAACGTCGTTCGGGATCATGGCCTTCTGTATAGCAGGGCCATGATCCCGTGTCGTCGGACGGATTGTCCCATCTGTCAGCGCGGCGGCGACACGTCGTCGTCCCGGGGCAGGTGGAATTCGTGCCACATGCCGTTGAGGATCCCGAAACCGATGGCGAGGCCGAGGCCGAGGACCCAGGAAAAATACCACATCGGGTCGTTCCTTTCTCAGTAGAAATCGGGGTTGGTGCGCACCGCCTCGGCCGTCACGCGGCCGAACATCACCCGGTAGGCCCAGGCGGTGTAGGCGAGCACGATCGGCAGGAAGACGATGGTGACGAACAGCATGATGCCCAGCGTCTTCTGCGTGGACGAGGCGTTCCACACCGTCAGGCTGCTGTGCGCGTCGATGCTCGACGGCAGGATGAACGGAAACATCGAGCACCCGACCGTGGCGATGATCCCGGTGGCGGCGAGCGAGGATCCGGCAAAGGCGATGCTTTCGCGTCCGCCCCGGATGCCGACCAGCGCCAGCGATGCACCCACAAAACCCAATACCGGGAGTGCCGTCATCCACGGATAGGTCACGTAATTGGCCAGCCAGGCGCCACCAGCCCGCTCCGCCGTCATGTGCAGCGGATTGGACGGGCCGAGCGGATCGACCGCGCCGACGATGCGATAGCCCATATCGCCCCATGCGACGAAGACGAAGCCAATGGCGAACAACAGGATCGACGTGACCGCCGCGACGGTGCCGAAGATGCGTGCCCGGTCATGGACGGGGCCTTGCTCGACCTTGATCGACAACCACGCCGCGCCGTGCAGCACCAGCATCGCCACCGACAACAGGCCGCAGAGCAGGGTGAACGGCGTGAACAGCCCCAAGAGCGTGCCGTCATAGAAGGCGCGCAGGTCGCCATCGAGGCGGAAGGGCGCCCCCAGCAGCACATTGCCGACCGCGACGCCGAACACCAGCGCGGGCACCAGGCCGCCGACGAACAAAGCCCAATCCCACCGCGAACGCCAGGCAGGGTCGGGCCTTTTCGAGCGATATTTGAACCCCACCGGCCGCAGGATCAGCGCGGCGAGCACCAGGAACATCGCCAGGTAGAAACCCGAAAAGCTGACCGCATAGACGAACGGCCAGGCCGCGAAGATCGCGCCGCCGCCTAGGATGAACCACACCTGGTTTCCCTCCCAGGTTGGCCCCACCGTGTTGATGACCATCCGCCGCTCGACATCGGTCCTCGCGACGAAGGGCAGGAGGGCGGCGACCCCCAGGTCGAACCCGTCGGTCAGCGCAAAGCCGATCAGCAGCACGCCCAACAGCGCCCACCAGATCAGGCGCAACATCTCATAGTCGAACATGTCCCAGTCCTTGTTGTCAGATGGCGATGGGGAGGGCGATCGGTTCGGGCGCGGGGCGGTCCTCGCGTTCCTCCGGGCCATGCGCGATGGCGGCGAGGATCAGCCGGACCTCGATCACCGCGAGCACGCCGTAAAGCGCGGTGAAGCCCGCCAGCGTGGTCCACAGCGCCGCCCGCGACAGTGAACTGGTCGCGAGGAAGGTCGGCAGCACACCCTCGATCGCCCAGGGCTGACGCCCCAGCTCGGCAACCAGCCAGCCCAGCTCAATCGCCACCCAGGGCAGCGGGATCGCCGCCACCGCCAGCTTCAGGAACCAGCGCGCATCCATGTGCATCCGCAGCGAACATAGGGCGAAGGCGGTCGCGAACAGGCCGATCATCGCAAAACCGATCAGCGCCATGATACGGAAGCTCCAGAAGAGCAGGCCGACATCAGGCACGGTGTCCCACGCCGCCGCCTCGATCTGCCGGCGCGTCGCGCTGCGCGGGTCGGCCATCTGCCGCTTGAGCAGCAGCGCATAGCCCAGGTCACGCTTGTGCGTCTCGAACCGGGCGCGTTGCACGAGGTCGTTCGGGTTCGTCTTCAGGCGTTGGACCGCGTCATAGGCGATGACGCCCGAGGCGATGCGCTCCTGCGCCTTCAGCACCAGATCGGACATGCCCGCGACGGTGCCGTCCAGGCTGCGCGTCGCGATCAGGCCGAGCAGCCAGGGGATTTCGACCTTGTAGCGCGTCTCGTGCGTCTGGACGTCGGGCAGGCCGAACAGGGTCAGGCCGGACGGGCCGGGTTCGGTGTGCCAGACCGCCTCGATCGCGGCGAGCTTCATCTTCTGGTTGTCGGTCAGCGCATAGCCGCTTTCGTCACCCAGCACGACGACCGACAGCGACGAGGCGAGGCCGAACGCCGCGGCCACCGTCATCGACCGGCGCGCGACGGGCAGGAACCGCCCCTTGAGCAGCCAGAAGGCCGACACGCCCAGCACCACGACCGAGGCGCAGACATAGCCCGCGCTGACCGTGTGGACGAACTTGGCCTGCGCGACCGGATTGAACAGCACCGCGCCGAAGTCGGTGACCTCCATGCGCATCGTATCGGGATTGAAGCTCGCCCCGACCGGATTCTGCATCCAGCCATTGGCGACCAGAATCCACAGCGCCGACAAATTGGTGCCCAGCGCCACCATGAAGGTGACGATGAGATGGCCCAGCTTCGACAGCCGGTCCCAGCCGAAGAACATCAGCCCGACGAACGTCGCCTCCAGGAAGAACGCCATCAGCCCTTCGATCGCCAGCGGTGCGCCAAAGATATCGCCGACATAATGCGAGAAATAGGACCAGTTGGTGCCGAACTGGAACTCCATGGTCAGGCCCGTGGCGACGCCCAGCACGAAGTTGATGCCGAAGATCTTGCCCCAGAAGCGCGTGGTCACGCGCCATTCCGGGCGATTGGTCATGACATAGACCGATTCCATGATGACCAGCATCATCGACAGGCCCAGCGTCAGCGGCACGAACAGGAAATGATACAAGGCGGTGGCCGCGAATTGCAGCCGCGACAGGTCGACGACCCCAGGATCCATGGCTTGTCTCCATAACAGGAGCCGCCCCCCGGCCCCTTGCCGGTCGATGTGCTAGGCCTGCGGTTCCGGGCCCACATTGACCGCGGTCAAAGACGGGGCGGTCGATGAAGGCGACGGTCGGGCCATGACGACGATCGCCCATGACGCCCCGACCTCCAGAATGCGGAACCGCTGGTTGAAGGACGCCGCCGGGGGGCGTGACCGGGCGTTGGGCTTTTTGCTCTTCGATACGCTGGCCGCGATCGGCTTTGCGGGCGGGATTGCGGGGGCCGTGGCGGCGGTGGCGGGGCAGGGGGCCTTGTGGCCCTGGGCTCTGCTCATGATCGGCATGGGCGCCTTGCGCGGCCTGTTCGCGATGTTGGCCTTGCGGATGGGAGCCGTGCGAGCAGGCGCGGTCAAGCGGACACAGCGCTGGCGGGTGGTGGCCGCGTCCTTACATCGACAGGCGGGCACACCGATCGACAGCGGCCTGTTGGCGACGCAGGCGGTGGATGCGGTGGAGGCGCTGGATGGCTATGTGGCGCGCTTCATGCCAGCCCGCCGGGCCGCCGCCATCGCGCCGATCCTGGTCCTGGCCGCCACGGCCTGCGCCAGTTGGGTCGCGGCCGTCATCCTGGCGGCGACCTTGCTGCCCTTCGTGGCGGCGATGATCCTGGCGGGTGGCGCGGCGGCGGACGAGTCGCGACGACAGTTCGTCGCCCTGTATCGTCTGTCGGCCCGTTTCGCCGACCGGGTGCGTTCTCTGCCCGTCGTGCTGGCCTTCCGCGCCGAGATACGCGAGATCGAGGCGATCGGCACGGCGGCCGAGGACCTTGCGGAGCGGACGATGCGCGTCCTGCGGGTCGCCTTCCTGTCCTCTGCCGCACTCGAATTCTTCTCGGCGCTGTCGGTCGCTTTGGTCGCGGTCTATTGCGGCTTTTCGCTGCTCGGCCAGCTGCCCTTTGCGGCCCCCGAAACGCTGACGCTGGCGCGGGCCTTCTTCGTCCTCGCGCTTGCGCCCGAATTCTACGCGCCGATGCGCCGCCTGGCCGCCGCCTATCATGACAAGCAGTGCGCCGAGACGGCCGCCGACACGCTCATGCCGCTGGCCGAGCATAGGCGTACGGTCCCGGTCCCTGCAGCGGCGCCCCTGGGCTTGCGCGACGTAACGATCCATTATCCCGGCAGCGATGTGCCCGCCGTCTCGGGCCTGTCCTTCAGTGTCGAGGCGGGTGAGACGGTGGCGCTGCTGGGCCCGTCGGGCAGCGGCAAGACCAGCGTGCTGCATCTGTTGCTGGGTTTGGCGCCGCTATCGGCGGGAACGGTCGAGGCGGGCGGTGTCCCGCTCACCTCGCTGGCGGGACAGGCGAGTTGGGTCGGCCAGCATCCCTTGCTGATCGCGGCCACGATCCGCGAGAACCTGTTGCTCGCCTGTCCGCAGGCGGATGAGCTGGCGATCCGACGCGTGGTCGCGGCGGCGGGGCTGGGCCCGATGCTCGCATCCCGACCCGGCGGGCTGGACTCGCCGCTGGATACGCGGGGGAGCGGCTTGTCGGGGGGTGAGCGGCGGCGGCTCGCGCTGGCCCGCGCGCTCCTCAATCCCGCCCCGTTCCTGTTGCTCGACGAGCCGACCGCGCATCTCGATGCCCATGCCGAAACCGCGCTGATCGCGACCATCGCCAGCGCGGCGCGAGGGCGCACGACCCTGATCGCCACGCACAGCCCTGCGCTCGCCGCCATTGCGACGCGCGTCATCCATCTGGGACCCGCCGCATGACCTTGCGCACGCTGATCGTTGCCGAACGCCACAGGGAGCGTCGCCGTTTGCGACAGGCGGGGGCGTGCGCCGCGCTGGTCGCCGCCGCCTCGGTGCTGCTGCTCGCCTTGTCGGGTTGGTTCCTGAGTGCCGCCGCACTGGCGGGCGGGGCGGGAATCGTCGCGGCGCAGGCGTTCAACTACATGCTGCCCTCGGCGGCGATCCGTTTGCTGGCGATCGTTCGAACCGGCGCGCGCTATGGCGAGCGGTTGGCGAGCCATGGTGCGGCGTTCGGGGCACTCGCCCGGCTGCGCCCCGCGTTGTACCGGGCCATTACCGCCGCGCCGCCTTCGGTTGCGCTGGCATTGGGGCGGGGCGAGGCGACGGCGCGGCTGATCGGCGATGTCGATGCCGTGGAATGGCGCTTCGTCCGTCTGTCGGGGCCATGGGGTGCCGCGGCGGCATTGGCATCCGGGGCGGTGTTGACGCTGCTCGGCGGCTGGCTGGCGATGGGGGCCACGCTGGCCTGTGCCGGGGGGGCATGGGCTCTGGCGCGCTATGCAGCGGGCCGGTTGGAGCAGCCCGGCCGTGCGGTGCAACAGGCGATGGGCGCCTTGCGCGAGGACGTGGCGATGCTCGGCGGCGCGGCGGCGGAGGTGCGCTGCTTTGCGCTGGAGGATTGGGCGACCGCGCGTGTCGCGGCGGCGGGCGATCGCCTGTCCGAAGCGCAGGTCCGGCAGGCGGCGGTCGCCGCGTGGTTCGAGGCGTTGCACGCGATCGGCGTGGGCGTGGCGGCGGCCTCAGCCTTGGCGCTGTCGTCGGCCGCCGGGGCACCGATCGCCGCGCTTTCGGCGCTGGCGGCGGCGATGACGGTCGATGGCATCGCACCGATCCTGCGGGCGCTGACCGAAAGCGGACGCCTTCGTGAGGCGGAGGCGCGGCTGGACGCGGTGTTCGATGCGGTGGAGGACGCGCTCCCCGCCATCGGATCGCGCGGCCCGTCGATCCTCACCATCGATGGCGAGCGTTTCCTGCCCGGCAGCCGGATCGCGCTGACCGGACCATCGGGCTGTGGCAAGACGACGTTGGCGGAAGGCTTGCTGGGGCTGCGTCCGCTTGGCGCGGGGCGGGTCATGATCGACGGCCGGGATGCGGCGAGCCTGCCGCCCGCGACGCTTCGCGCGACCTTTGCCTGGGCCCCGCAGGATGCCCTACTGATGGCGGGAACGGTTCGCGACAATCTGCATATCGCCGACCCTCATACGAGCGAAGATCGCTTGTGGCAGGCCCTGGGCGACGCGGCGTTGGAGCCGGTGGTGCGGGCGTTGCCGGACGGGCTCGATACATGGCTGGGCGACGATGGAGCGCGGCTGTCGGGTGGTGAGCGGCGGCGGTTGTCGCTGGCCCGCGCCTATCTGGGTGAGGCGCCCTGGCTGTTGCTCGACGAACCGGGCGAGGGGCTGGACGCCGATGTCGCGGCGGAGGTCGCCCACCGCCTCGACGCGCGGCTCCGGCGAACCGGGCAGGGGATGATCCTGGTCAGCCATCGCCCCGTACTGACCGCGCTGTGCGAGCGGCAATACGCGGCGGACGACGCGTCCCGCCGTTCCGCTGCCTGACCTGGCCCGCGATGATGGCGAGGCGTGTCCGATCGATCAGGCGTACGCCGCGCTGGCCGGACAGGGTGATCAGACCGTCCTGCTGGAAGGCGGTCATCTGGCGGCTGACGGTCTCGACAGCCAGCCCCAGGGCCTCCGCCATCGCCCCACGCGACAGGGCCGCGATCGTGTCGGCGGAGCGATTGGCGAACGGCATGCCGACGAAATCACCGGGATAGAGCAGGCTGACGATCTGGACACCGCCGTCCGGCTCCATACGAGACACTTTCAGAACGCTCGAAACAAGATTGGCGCAATCGCTTGCCGGATCGCCGACCCAGCCGAGCGCCTGCCCCGCGCGGCACAGGCGGCGCAGCGCGGCGGAAGGTCAGACGGCATGGCTGAAGCGCATGTCCTCCTCGTTCCGCCAGGCATCGAAGGCAGCGGCGACGCTGCGGGCATAAGGCAGGGCGTCGGTCGCCAACCGGACGCGCGTGCCTTGCCAGGTGATCAATCCGACCTGTTCGAAGCGACGGAGCCGTTCGCGAATGATGTCCCGCTCGGGCAGTGCGTCGAGATCGGCGACGCCCCGGCACAGCAAATCCGCAATGGCCTGGCCTCGACGCTGATCCAGCGGACTGCGATGGATGCCGCGCGCGGTCGCGAACCGATTGGCACCGATCGCCTGATGCCATGCACCGGCATTCTTGGCGTTCTGGAGCAGGCGGTCGGGGAATGCGCTGATCGCGCTGGCGCCCAGCCCGATGACGATGTCGGCGGGGTCGTCGGTAAAGCCCTGGAAATTGCGGCGCAGCGTTCCGTTCGCCGCAGCCCGCGCCAGCGGGTCTTGGGGCAGCGCGAAATGATCGAAGCCGATAGCCCGGTAGCCCGCCCGGGTCAGCCGCTCATGCGCCAGCGCCGCCTGGCCGAAACGCGCCGCCGCATCGGGGAGAGCCGTCGCATCGATGCGGCGCTGGCGCGGAATGAGTTGCGGCACATGCGCATAGCCGAACACCGCCAGCCGTTCCGGGGCCAGCGCGATGGTCTCGTCGAGCGTTGCGGCCAGCGCCTCGTCATCCTGACCGGGCAGGCCGTACATCAGGTCGAAATTGATCGATCCGACCCCGGCGGCACGCAGCAGCGTGACGGCGCGGATGATGGCCTCGCCGGGCTGGACCCGACCGATCACCGCCTGGAGGATCGGGTCGAAGGTCTGCACTCCCAGGCTGACCCGCGCGACGCCGGTGTCCGCGATGACGCCCGCCCAGTCCGCGTCGAAACCGCGCGGATCGATCTCCAGCGACAGGGGCGCGCCCTCGCTGGCAAAGGCCATGCGCAGATGGGCGACCAGCGCGGCAAAGGCGGCGGGCGGAATCGCATTGGGGCTCCCGCCCCCAAAGGCGATCCGCCCGATCCGCCCGCGCCCTGCCAGCCGGGCGGCCACCAGATCGATCTCGCCATGCAGCCGCGCCAGATAGGCATCCAGCCGTGCCGTCCGGTTCGCCGCCCCGGTGTTGCACCCGCAATACCAGCAGATCTCCCGGCAAAAGGGGATGTGCAGATAAAGCGACAGGATTTGCTGGGCACCGACCCTATCGAGCGCCGCCGCCATGTCGGCAGGACCTACATGACCGCCGAACTCGGCGGCAGTGGGATAGCTGGTATAACGCGGCACAGGCCGGGCGAGCAGATGGGGGTGATAGGGCCACATGCACATGCCGTGCCCCGAGCGCGCGCGCCTGCCTTTGACCGCCGTCAAACCAGCGCTTGTCGATGGCCTGCGCGGCGGGGCGGAGGCGGTCCTATCCCGACCCCTTGCCGGGTTACAGGAGGCAGGGGATCACTGGTAGCAGAATCGCTGCCGCCAGCGGCCAGCCGAGGGCGTTGACGGAGGCCCTCGCTGCGATCGACCATTCGATCGGATCAAGGGGGGCAACCCGCTATGGCATCTTCAGCCAGGACAGGGGCATGAAGTCGGGCGCCGTGGTCAAAATGGCGGTTCGGCTTACGTGATCCCGCAGATCATCACTTCCCGGCGGCGCGCCAAAGTCATACCGGCCGCCCGAGCGCATGGTCGATCAGGCCGTTGCCATATTCGCATGCCCCGAACTCGAGCGCGGCGAGCTTCTCGTATATCACAGCATGCGGGTGGCAGCGCTGGTGGGCTTCGTCGGGCTCGCGGATGCGATTATAATCGCTCTACGCGCCATCGAAGAACGGGCGGAGCGCGTCGATGATACCTGTCGAAAGTAAAAGATGACGCTGCAAGGATCTTTGATCGGAGCAGCCATGCGGATCGTTTTATACGCATCCTTTGTACACAAGGATGGGTAAAGCGTCCATGAAGACCGCCTGAACCGCGCAAATCCGCCATTTTTGGCGGGTGCTGGTGACCCCTACGGGAATCGAACCCGTGTTTCAGCCGTGAAAGGGCCGCGTCCTAACCGCTAGACGAAGGGGCCGCCGGGTGGCGTGGAGGGGCCTCTAAGGGAGGGTGTCGAAACCGTCAAGCGCTTTTTTCAGTCGGCCCATGCGGCGTCCTCGATATGAAGTTCGGCGACGTTGCGGCCGGACCAGTCGTCGACCTTGGCGCGGCCCGCCAGCCACAGGCGACGGGTGCTGCCTGCGCCCAGCAAGGCCTGGCCCAGCGCGGTGTCGGCCTGGCGGAAGGCCATGGCTTTCAGGCTGCGGCCATCGGCGCCTGCCACGATCGCGCGGACATGGTTGGTGCCGACCAGATCGGCGCGGATCACGCGAAAGGGTCCGGCGGCGATGCGCGGGGCGGGCCAGCCCATGCCGTAGGGGCCGCCTGCCTCCATCGCGCCGACCAGGCCGGGATTGACCCCACCGGGTGCCAGCACCGCATCGACCAGCAGCGCGCGGCCCGCGCTGGCGCGGACGACCGTATCGGCCAGCCGCTCTTCCAGGAAATCGGCGAACTCGACGATGCGGTGCGCCTCGATCGTCAGGCCCGCCGCCATGGCATGGCCGCCGCCCGCAATCAGCAGGCCGTGTTCCTTGGCCGCCAGGATCGCCGCGCCCAGATCGACGCCGGAGATCGAGCGCCCCGAGCCCTTGCCCATGCCATGTTCGTCCACCGCGATGACGATGGCGGGGCGGTCGAGCTTTTCCTTCAGTCGTCCGGCGACGATGCCGATGACGCCGGGATGCCAACCTTCGCCCGAGACGACCGCGACGTGCCGATCCTGGTCGACCATGGTTTCGGCCGTGGCCTGTACGCCCGCCTCGATCGCGCGGCGTTCGTCGTTGAAGTGGTTCAGCTCTTCCGCAATGGCGCGTGCCTCGGCGGGATCGTCGGTGGTCAGCAGCCGCACGCCCAGGTCGGCGCGGCCGACACGCCCGCCCGCATTGATCCGCGGCCCCAGCGCAAAGCCCAGATCGGAGCAGGTCGGCGCACGGGTCAGCCGGGCGGCATCGGTCAGCGCGGCCAGGCCGATATTGCGCCGCTGCGCTATGACCTTCAGGCCCTGCGCGACGAAGGCGCGGTTGAGGCCCTTCAACTGGGCGACGTCCGCCACGGTGCCCAGCGCCACCAGGTCGAGCAGGTCGAGCAGGCGCGGCTCAGCCCGGTTCGCGAAGAAGCCGCGCGAACGCAAGGTGCGGATCAGTGCGGCCCCCAGCAGGAAGCAGACGCCCACCGCCGCCAGATGGCCGTGCGCCGCGCCCTCGGCTTCGTCGAGCCGGTTGGGGTTCACGACCGCATGGGCGCGGGGCAGTTCGGTCGCGCATTTGTGGTGATCGACGACCAGGATCTCGATCCCTGCGTCTTGCGCCGCCGCCAGCGGTTCGAACGCCTGCGCGCCGCAATCGACGGTGACGATCAGGTTGGCGCCCTCCGCCTGGAGGCGCAGCAGCGCGGCTTCGGTCGGGCCGTAACCCTCAGTCATCCGGTCGGGGATATAGGCGCGCGGGGACAGGCCCAGGTCGCGGAGCAGGCGCACCAGCACGGCGGCCGAGGTCGCGCCGTCGACATCGTAATCGCCGAAGATCGCGATGGCCTCCCCCGCGATCACCGCATCGGCGAGGCGGGCGGCGGCGCGGTCCATATCGCGGAAGATCGACGGATCAGGCATAAAGCCCCGGATCGAGGGGGTGCGATGCGCTTCGACCTCGTCGGGCGGGCACCCTCTGGCGAGCAGCAGTTGCGCGACCAGATCGTCATGACCCAGGCCGTCACGCGCATCGGCGGCGAGGGCGCGCCAGCGCCAGGGCTGGCCCAGGATGGACCGGGCGATGCCGAGAACGTCGGTCATCGGCGAAACTTGAAATCAGGGAAATTCACGCGGACGCCATGCCACGGAGGGCCGCATCGCGACAAGGGTGGGGCGGAAGGGCGGCGGGGGTCAGCTGACCCAGTTGCCCTCGCGAAACCATTTGGTGATGACATATTTGGTGCCCTCGATAACGGGCATCCCCTCGTGCAACGTCATCTCGTTCGGGCTGCCGTCCAGCTTCATGTTGTTCCAGGCGAGCAGCAGGCCCTGGCGTGGCGCGACGCGGATGCCCGCCTGGGGGAACCAGGTCGCGCCGCCTTCGGCCACGTCGTTGAGGTAGATCATCGCGGTCCAGGTTCGCTGTCCGCCATGGACGCGGACCTTTTCCCAATAGCTTTCGCTTTCGTGGAAATAGTCGTGATGTGCGCGGAACTGCTGGCCCGGCGCATAACGCTGGCCCTGCATCGTCTCACCCTGTTCGGGGGCGATGCCGAGCAGCGCGGCGATCGATTCGTCGATCGGCTGAACATCGGGGGACCAGCGCGCCATGTCGCAGCTTTCCGAGGTGCGGAATCCGTAATCGGGCCGGTCGGAGAGCAGGGTCGAGGGGCGGCGATTGGAGTCGATCATCGCCATCAGCGAACCGCACTGGGCGGGCGTCAGGAAATCGGGGTAGTAATAGATTTGTGCCGTATCGGTCGCCACGCGGGTTACGGCCGGGTTGGCATCGAGATGCTCGGCGACGGAGACCCCGAAACGCGCGCGCAACGGAGAGGCGGCGGGGTGGCCCTTTGGCTTCCTCTGGAAGAACGACATGAACGCCGATGTGCGACGACGCGCGGCCAAAGACAAGGGGGGAGGGGCGCCTCCCGCACCCCTCCCGAGCCGATCACCAGAAGATGTCGTACACGACGTCGACCACCATCCCGCTGCGCAGGTCGACCAGCACCGCGTCGTTATAATAACGCACCCAGCGATACGAACCGTAAGCGGGCGGCAGGCGATAGGCGTAAGGATCGTCCAGCCAGTAATCCTGGCCGAAGAACATCGGCTCCAGGATCACCCCGCTGGAGAAGCGCTGATAGCCATAGCCGCCATTCGGCCCGTAATAGCGCGGCAGGTGATAGGCGCCCCGGTTCAACGAGCGCCAGCTCATCCAGTCGTAACGCCGGTCGCGCCGCCAGCTGCGGTTCCACTGGTCCGCCCAGGCGCGGCGCTCGGCAAAGCCATAGGACTGATTGCTCTGGTCGCGCCAGTCGCCGAAGCTGCGGCGCCAGCGATCGCGGTCGTCGCGCTGACGACGCTCGTCATCTTGCCAGCGCTGGTCCTGCCACTGGCGCTGGTCCTGCCAACGCGACTGGCGATTGTCGCGCCACCCGCCGGGGCCGCCATTCTGGCGGTCGACCCGCACTCCGCCGGGCCCAGGATCGGGGCGGGGCAAGGGCGCAGGCCGGGACTGGTCGCGCCAGTCACCGCGATTGCCCCATGCGCGCTGTTCGCCGGGGGCGGGCGCGGGCGAGGGTTCGGGCCGATTGCGCCAGCGATCGCCGCCGTCGCGCCGTTCGAAACGGGGCGCGGGTTGCGGGGCGGGTTGGGCCGGACGCGGAGCTTCGGCGTGATCCGGGCGAAAGGCCGGGCGGTTCTCGGGAAAGGCTTCGCGATTGTTGAAGATCGGGCGCCCCTCGCTCCGCTCGAGCCGACCGGCGGGGCCACCACCACCGGGGCCGCCTTCGTGCCGGGGGTGCGGGCCGCGATCCATCATCGCCGGTGTGTTCGCCATACCGGGCGTCGCGCCCGCCACCATCGCGGTCGCCGCCAGCAGAGCCGCCATCCAATGCCTGTTCATCGTGCCCGTGTCCCTTGTGTCGGCGCACCAGCCGACCCCGATCATGAGACCGCTTCTGCCACATCCGCGTTGAGCGGATGCTGAACTGGCCTGTCAGCAACGGGAAAGAATCGTGGCGGCCGCGTCATTCTTCGCGCATCACGCCCGGCACCAGCGAAGGCGCGGCGCGGGCGGCGTCCGCCGGATCGGTGCCGGGCATCGGCGCGGCGGGGATCGTCTCCTCGCCGCGCGCGGCGCGGGCGGCACGCTGGATCGCCTCGACCAGCCGGGGGTAGATGCCGCAGCGGCAGAGATTGGTGATCTGTGCGCGGATCATGTCCTCGGAAGGGTCGGGATATTTGTGGATCAGCGCGGCGGCGGCCATCACCATGCCGGGGATGCAATAGCCGCACTGGCCGACATTGGCCGCCAAGAACGCCTGCTGCACCGGATGCGAGCGGTCGCGCGACAGCCCCTCGATGGTGGTGACGACGCTGCCCTCGATCCGGCCGATCGGCACCTGACAGCTTCGCACCGCGCGGCCGTCAATGTCGACCGTGCACGCCCCGCAATCCCCCGTGCCGCAGCCATATTTGGTGCCCGTCAGGTTCGACGCATCGCGCAGCGCCCAAAGCAAGGGGGTGTCCGGCGGCAGGCGATAGCGGACGGGCTGATTGTTGACGGTGAAGCTGGACATCGCGGGCGCCCGTTTAGCCGATGCGCGGGGCCGGTGCTACCGATCCAGCATCGGCGCGGCACGATCGAGCGACAGGTTGGCGTCCGAAAAGCGGATCGGGGTGCGGACGCCCGGCACGGACGATCCATCGGGTCGCTCGGGATGGATGGCGAGGCCACGCGCCATGACCTGCGGATCGGCAAAGGCCTGTTCGACCGTATTGATCGGTCCCGCCGGAACGCCTGCGACTTCCAGTGCCGCCAGCAATTCGTCGCGCGGCCAGCGGGCGGTCGCCGCCTCGATCGCCGGGGTCAGCGTGGCGCGATGTTCGCAGCGGAGGGCGTTGGTCGCGTAACGCGGATCATCCCCATCGATCCCGACGACCTTTGCGAAGCGGCGGAACTGCCCGTCATTGCCGACCGCCAGGATGAACCAGCCATCGCTTGCCGGAAAGGCGGCATAGGGGACGATGTTGGGGTGGGCATTGCCCAGCCGGGTCGGCGTCACGCCCGAGGCGAGATAATTCATCGCCTGGTTCGCCAGTACGCCGGTCATCGTGTCGAGCAGCGCCATGTCGATCTGCTGCCCCCGCCCGGTGCGCGTCCGCATGTGGAGTGCCGCCTGGATCGCGATGACCGCATAGAGCCCGGTCATGATGTCGGCGAGCGCGACGCCGATCTTCTGCGGTGCCCCGCCGGGCTCGCCGGTCAGGTCCATGATGCCGCTCATGCCCTGCACGATGAAGTCATATCCCGCGCGCGGCGCATAGGGGCCGTCCTGGCCGAAGCCGGTGATCGAGCAATAGATCAGGCGTGGATTGATCGCCGACAGGCTGTCATAGTCCAGGCCGTAGCGGGCGAGGCCGCCCAGCTTGAAATTCTCGATGACGATATCGGCCTGTGCGATGAGGTCGCGGACCCGGGCCTGACCCTCGGGCGTGGCGAAATCGGCGACGACCGAGGTCTTGCCGCGATTGGCCGCGTGGAAATAGGCCGCGTCTTGGCCACCGTCCGGGTTGGGGATGAAGGGCGGACCCCAGCGGCGGGTATCGTCGCCCTCGGGGCTTTCGACCTTGATGACCTCCGCACCCAGATCGGCCAGCACCTGGCCTGCCCAGGGACCGGCGAGGATGCGGGCGAGTTCGACGACCTTCAGTCCGGCGAGGGGGGCGGGCTTGGTCATTCTTAATCCTCCTCATCGTCAGATGGGGAGTGGGACCGCGCCCGCAGGGCGTGGTGGAGGGGCAGAGGCATAAGCCCCTCCACCATCCTTTGGATGGTCCCCCTCCCCAAG
>DXIH01000154.1 GCA_019112965.1 Candidatus Sphingomonas excrementigallinarum
ACCGATTACGGCTTCCGTGGCCATCCGCTGCGCAAGGACTTC
The DNA here is from genome assembly GCA_019112965.1 of Candidatus Sphingomonas excrementigallinarum. GTDB lineage: Bacteria > Pseudomonadota > Alphaproteobacteria > Sphingomonadales > Sphingomonadaceae > Sphingomonas > Sphingomonas excrementigallinarum. The sequence continues at coordinate 43 of DXIH01000154.1, forward strand.
CCGCTGACCGGCTATACCGAGCTGCGTTACTCGGAAGAGGAAAAGCGCGTCGTCTATGAGCCAGTGAAGCTGGCGCAGGACTTCCGCAACTTCGACTTCCAGAGCCCGTGGGAAGGCGCCGACTATGTGCTGCCGGGCGACGAGAAGGGCACGATGCCCAAGGCCGTCGAGGCCAAGACCACCGAGGCGCCGAAGCAGACGGGCGCGGGTCAGCCGCACCCGGGCAACAAGGCCGAGGACAAGCCCAAGGACCCGGACGTCGTGCCGGGCAAGGGCGGAGGACAGAATCAGTGAGCGACTACGTCGACGAACTGCTCCACAAGACCGACGCGGCCGACCCGACCACGGGTGACGTGTCGATCCAGAACTATACGATCAACTTCGGCCCGCAGCATCCCGCGGCGCACGGCGTGCTTCGCCTCGTCATGGAGCTGGACGGCGAGATCGTCGAGCGGGTCGATCCGCATGTCGGCCTGCTGCATCGCGGCACCGAGAAGCTGATCGAATACAAGACCTATTCGCAGGCGCTGCCCTATTTCGACCGCCTCGATTACTGCTCGCCGATGTGCATGGAGCACAGCTATGTGCTCGCGGTCGAGAAGCTGCTCGACCTCGAAGTGCCGCTTCGCGCGCAATATCTGCGGACGTTCTTCGCTGAGCTGACGCGTATTTCGAACCACATGCTCAACCTGGGCAGCCATGTGATGGACGTCGGCGCGATGACGCCGAACCTGTGGATGTTCGAAATTCGCGAAGACTGCATGAACTTCTATGAGCGGGCCTCGGGCGCGCGCATGCACGCGAATTACTTCCGTGTCGGCGGCGTCCATCAGGATGTTCCGCTCAAGCTGCTGACCGATATCGCCGACTGGCTCGACACGCGTCTGCCGCAGCTGTTCGAGGATGCGATCGGCCTGGTCGCCAACAACCGCATCTTCAAGCAGCGCAATGTCGACATCGCGGTGGTCAACCGCGAGGACGCGATCAAGTGGGGCTTTTCGGGCCCGATGATCCGCGGCTCGGGCATTCCGTGGGACCTGCGCAAGTCGCAGCCTTACGACGCCTATAACAAGGTGGACTTCGACGTGCCGGTGGGCACCAGCGGCGACTGCTACGACCGGTTCATGGTGCGCGTCGAGGAAGTGCGCCAGTCGGCCCGGATCATGAAGCAGTGCCTGGCGCAGATGCCCGAGGGGCCGGTGCTCGCCACCGACCGCAAGGTCACGCCGCCCAAGCGCGCCGAGATGAAGCGCTCGATGGAAGCGCTGATCCACCACTTCAAGCTCTATACCGAAGGGTATCACGTTCCCGCCGGTGAGGTGTATGTCGCGACCGAAAGCCCCAAGGGCGAGTTCGGCGTCTACCTCGTCTCCGACGGGACCAACAAACCCTATCGCTGCAAGATCCGCCCGACCGCGTTCAGCCATCTCCAGGCCATGGAATTCATGTCCAAGGGGCACATGCTGGCCGACACGACCGCGATCCTGGGCGCGATGGACATCGTTTTTGGTGAATGTGACCGCTAATGGCTGACGCACCCAACATCCCCGACGAGGCCGAAGTCCGCGCCCGCTGGGGCAATTTTGCCTGGACCGACGAGAACCAGCGGAAAGCGAACGAGATCCTCGCGCGCTACCCCAAGGGACGCGAACAGTCCTGCTCGATCCCGTTCCTCGATCTGGCGCAGCGTCAGGTCGGTGCGGAGACGCAGACGCAAGGCTGGCTGCCGGTTCCGGTGATCGAGTTCGTCGCGCGTCAGCTGGGCGTTGCGTATATGCGCATCTACGAGGTCGCGACCTTCTACACGATGTTCAACCTCGCGCCGGTCGGCCGCTATCACGTCCAGGTGTGCGGCACGACGCCGTGCATGCTGCGCGGGTCGGACGATGTGCTGGCGGCGTGCAAGAACAAGGGGCTGATTAAGGGCAAGACCACGCCCGACGGCCTGTTCACGCTGACCGAGGTCGAGTGCATGGGCAATTGCGCCTCCGCGCCGATGGTCCAGATCAACGACGATAATTACGAGGATCTGGATTACGACCGCACGGTCACGATCCTGGAAGCGCTGGCCCGTGGCGAGAGCCCGAAGACCGGCACGCAGGAGCCGGGTCGCCACACGGTCGAGCCGATCGGCGGCCCGACCACGCTGACCGCCATGGTCGGCGACAATCACGACTATCGCGGGGAGTGGGGCGCATAATGCTCGCTGACAAGGACCGCATTTTCACCAATCTCTACGGCTATCAGCCGTGGAACGTCGACGCGGCGATGAAGCGTGGCGATTGGGACAATACCAAGGCGCTGCTGGAGCTGGGCCAAGACAAGATCATCGACGTCATCAAGGCTTCGGGTCTGCGCGGGCGCGGCGGTGCGGGCTTCCCGACCGGCATGAAGTGGAGCTTCATGCCCAAGGAACCGCGCCCCGACCGGCCGAGCTTCCTGGTCATCAACGCCGACGAGTCGGAGCCGGGTTCGTGCAAGGACCGCGAGATCATCCGCCACGATCCGCACAAGCTGATCGAGGGCGCGTTGGTCGCGGGCTTCGCAATGCGCGCGCGGGCGGCCTATATCTACATCCGCGGCGAATATATCCGCGAGGCCGAGACGTTGTTCGCGGCAGTCGCCGAGGCTTATGACCGGGGCTTCCTGGGCAAGAATGCCTGCGGCTCGGGTTACGACTTCGACGTCTTCGTCCATCGCGGTGCCGGCGCGTACATCTGCGGCGAAGAGACCGCGATGATCGAAAGCCTGGAGGGCAAGAAGGGCCAGCCGCGGCTTAAGCCGCCTTTCCCGGCGGGTGCAGGCCTCTATGGCTGCCCGACGACGGTCAACAACGTCGAATCGATCGCGGTCGCCCCGACCATCCTGCGGCGCGGGGCCGAGTGGTTCTCCTCCTTCGGGCGTGAGAACAACAAGGGCACCAAGCTCTTCCAGATCTCCGGCCATGTCGATCGCCCCTGCGTGGTCGAGGAAAGCATGTCGATCAGTTTCCGCGAGCTGATCGAGAAGCATTGCGGCGGCATTCGCGGCGGCTGGGACAATCTGCTCGCGGTGATCCCGGGCGGTTCCTCGGTGCCGCTGGTGCCCGCCGCCGAAATCATGGACGCGCCGATGGATTTCGACGGCCTGAAGGCGGTCGGATCGGGCCTCGGCACGGCGGCCGTGATCGTTATGGACAAGTCGACCGACATCGTCCGCGCGATCAGCCGTCTGTCCTATTTCTACAAGCATGAGAGCTGCGGCCAGTGCACGCCGTGCCGTGAAGGCACTGGCTGGATGTGGCGCGTGATGGAGCGGATGCGCACCGGCGACGCCGATGTGTCCGAGATCGACACGCTGTTCCAGGTGACGAAGCAGGTCGAAGGCCACACCATCTGCGCGCTCGGCGACGCGGCGGCCTGGCCGATCCAGGGCCTGATCCGCCACTTCCGCCCGGAGATGGAACGCCGCATTCGCGAACGCAAAGGCGAGACGGGCGGCAACGCCCCGATGATGGAAGCTGCCGAATAATGCCTAAGGTCAAAGTCGACGGCGTCGAGATCGAGGTGCCGCAGGGTGCCACCGTGCTCCAGGCCTGTGAGCTTGCGGGCAAGGAAATCCCGCGCTTCTGCTATCATGAGCGGCTGTCCATCGCGGGCAATTGCCGCATGTGCCTGGTCGAGGTGAAGCCTGGCCCCCCCAAGCCGCAGGCGTCGTGTGCGCTTCCGGCGGCGGACAATCAGGAAATCTTCACCACCACCCCGATGGTGAAGGCCGCGCGCGAAGGCGTGATGGAATTCCTCCTGATCAACCACCCGCTGGACTGCCCGATCTGCGATCAGGGCGGTGAGTGCGACCTGCAGGACCAGTCCATGGCCTATGGCAAGGGCCATAGCCGCTATGACGAGAACAAGCGGGCCGTTACCGAGAAGTATATGGGTCCGATCGTCAAGACGGTCATGACCCGCTGCATCCAGTGCACCCGCTGCGTCCGTTTCGCCGAAGAGGTTGCGGGCGTGGAGGAGATCGGCGCGATCTACCGCGGCGAGAATATGCAGATCACTTCGTACCTCGAACAGGCCGTGTCGAGCGAACTGTCGGGCAATGTCGTCGACCTGTGCCCGGTGGGCGCGCTGACGTCCAAGCCCTATGCGTTCGAGGCGCGTCCTTGGGAGCTGAAGAAGACGCTCGCCATCGACGTGATGGACGCGGTCGGCACCAATATCCGCCTCGACAGCCGGGGTCGTCAGGTGCTGCGCTGCGTGCCGCGCATCAATGACGAGGTGAACGAGGAGTGGGCGAGCGACAAGACGCGTCACGCGATCGACGGCCTGGTCCGTCGTCGTCTCGACCGTCCGTTCATCCGCCGCGACGGCAAGCTGGTTCCCGCCACCTGGGACGAGGCCTTCGCCGCGATTCGGGACGTGAACGCCGGTTCGAGCGTCGCCGCGATCGCCGGCGATCTGGTCGATTGCGAGACGATGTTCGCCGCCAAGGCCCTGCTCGCCAAGATGGGTTCGACCCTGCTCGAAGGCCGTCAGACCGGCATGGATTATGACGTGTCCAGCCTGGCCGCGGTCAACTTCAACACGACCATCGCGGGCGTCGAGAAGGCCGATGCGATCCTGCTGATCGGCACCAACCTGCGCTGGGAAGCGCCGCTGGTAAACACCCGCATCCGCAAGGCGATCAAGAAGGGCGCCAAGGTCTTCGCGATCGGTCCCGAGACCGACCTGACCTACAAGGTCGAATGGCTGGGTGCCGATCTGTCGGTGCTGGGCAATCTGCCCGAGGCCGTGACCGAGCTGTTCGGCAAGGCCGCGCGTCCGATGGTGATCGTCGGTGGCGCGGCGCTGAAGGGCGCGCATGGTGCGAGCCTGAAGCTGGTCGACCAGTTCAATCTGGTGCGGACGCTGGAGGATGGTTCGGCCTGGAACGGCTATAATGTCGTTCACATGGCGGCTGCTCGCATGGGCGGGCTGATGCTCGGTTACGCGCAGAAGGGCGGCATCGCCGACGTGGTTTCGGCCGCGCCGAAGTTGGCCTTCTTCCTGGGCGCCGACGAGGTCGACTTCGCCAAGTTCGGCAGCAGCTTCAAGGTGTTCGTCGGCCATCATGGCGACAAGGGTGCGCATCACGCCGATGTCATCCTGCCGGGCGCGACCTTTGCCGAGAAGTCGGGTACCTGGGTTAATCTGGAAGGCCGGGTGCAGCGCGGCGACCGTGCGGTGTTCGCACCGGGCGACGCGCGCGACGACTGGACGATCTTCCGTGCGCTGTCCGAAGTGCTGGGCCAGACCCTGCCGTTCGACACGCTGGAGGACCTGCGCGCCGCCATGGCGGCCGAAGTTCCAGCGCTGGGCAAGCTCGACCTGGTGACCTTCGACTGGGCCGCGCCGTCGCTCGATGCGACCGCGACCGGCACGCTGGAAGGCTATCCGATCAAGGACTTCTACCTCACCAACGCGATCTGCCGCGCCAGCCCGACGATGCAGCGCTGCTCGGCCGAACTGATCCATGGTGAGAGCTATGCGGAGGCAGCGGAGTGACCGCGTTTTTCAACACGACGCTCGGCCTTCCTTATGGCTGGGCCTGGACGATCGCGACGCTGGTCGGGATTCTGGCGATTGCGCTGCCGCTGATGCTTGCGGTGGCGATGGTCATCTATGTCGACCGCAAGATCTGGGCGGCGATGGCGCTGCGCCGTGGTCCGAACGTGGTCGGTCCTTTCGGCCTGCTCCAGTCCTTCGCTGACGGTCTGAAGGTCTTCCTGCAGGAAACCATCGTTCCGGCCGCCGCCAATCGCGGGCTGTTCCTGCTGGCGCCGATCATCACCTTCACGGTCGCGCTGATCGTCTGGGCGGTGGTGCCGTTCCAGCCGGGCGTGGTCGTCGCCAACATCAATGTCGGCCTGCTCTATGTTCTCGCGGCCTCGTCGCTGGGCGTATACGGCGTGATCCTGTCGGGCTGGGCGTCGAACTCGAAATATCCCTTCTATTCGGCGCTTCGTGCGGCCGCGCAGATGGTGTCCTATGAAGTCGCGATCGGCTTCATCCTGATTTCGGTGGTGATGTGGTCGGGCAGCTTCAACCTGACGACCATCGTCGAGGCACAGAAGAGCGTGCTGAACACGGGCGTCAACGGCTTCTTCCTGAACCCGCTGCTCTTCCCGATGGCGATCATGTTCTTCATCTCGGCGCTGGCCGAGACGCAGCGCGCGCCGTTCGACCTGACCGAAGCGGAGTCGGAGCTCGTCGCGGGCTACCAGACCGAATACAGCTCGATGTCGTTTGCGCTCTTCTGGCTGGGTGAATATGCCAACGTCATCCTGATGTGCGCGCTGAACGCGATCCTGTTCTGGGGCGGCTATCTGCCGCCGGTGAATTGGGCGCCGCTCTACGTCGTGCCGGGCATCGTCTGGCTGCTGCTTAAGATGTGCTTCTTCTTCTTCCTCTTTTCCTGGGTGAAGGCGACCGTACCGCGTTACCGGTACGACCAGCTGATGCGGCTGGGCTGGAAGGTGTTCCTGCCGGTGTCGTTGTTCTGGGTATTCTTGGTGTCTGGCGTGCTGATGGTTGCGCGCGTGGGAGTTCCGGCATGAGCGTCGCTCAGTACGTCAAGGCTTTTACGCTGTGGGAGTTCGTGAAGGGCCATGCGCTGACCCTTCGCTACTTCTTCAAGCCGAAGGCGACGATCAACTATCCGTACGAGAAGAACCCGATCAGCCCACGCTTCCGGGGCGAGCACGCGCTGCGTCGCTATCCCAATGGCGAGGAGCGGTGCATCGCGTGCAAGCTGTGCGAGGCGATCTGCCCCGCCCAGGCGATCACGATCGAGGCGGAACCCCGCGACGACGGCAGCCGCCGCACGACGCGCTACGACATCGAC
>DXIH01000155.1 GCA_019112965.1 Candidatus Sphingomonas excrementigallinarum
GGCGATACCCAGACGACCGCGCTGGTCATCATGGGCCTGGCCTTCGTCCAGATCGTCGTCCACATGATCTACTTCCTCCACATGAATACCAAGTCGGAGGGTGGCTGGACCATGATGGCGCTGGTGTTTACCGCCGTGCTGGTCGTCATCACGCTGAGCGGATCGATCTGGGTCATGTATCACATGAACACCAACATGATGCCGGACATGGCCGCCCAGATGGGCGGCGGGATGTAATGGCGGACGCTGGCGTGAGCGGCGCGCGGCCCGGCCGCTCGCCACTGACGCTGGCGATCCTGACTGCGATCGGCGTGGCGCTGATCGCAGCGTTTCTCTCGCTCGGCGTGTGGCAGCTGCAACGCCGTAGCTGGAAGTTGAACCTGATCGCGACGGTGGATGCGCGGCTCCATGCCCCACCCGTCGCAGCGCCGCCAACAGCCGACCAGTCCGACGCCTATACCCGCGTGACGATCGAGGGGCGGTTTCGCAACGACCGCGAAACGTTCGTTCAGGCGGTGACCGAGCGCGGGCCGGGATTCTGGGTGCTGACACCGCTAATCGCTCCCCGCTTTACCGTGCTGGTCAATCGCGGCTTCGTACCCGCCGAAAAGCGCACCGATCATAGCCGCCCGGATGGCCCCGTGCGCGTCACGGGCCTGGTTCGCTCTACGGAGCCGGGCGGCGCTTTCCTCCGTTCGAACGATCCGGTCGCCGATCGCTGGTATTCGCGCGACGTCGCGGCGATCGCGGAGGCCAAGCGGCTGGGCCCGGTCGCCCCGTATTTCATAGACGCCGATGCGACGCCCAATCCCGGCGGTTATCCGGTCGGCGGTCTGACGATCGTGGCGTTCCGAAACAGCCACCTCTCCTATGCGCTCACCTGGTTCGCGATCGCGATGCTGACGCTGGTCGGCATCGTTATTCTGTGGCGGCGGGGCCGCGAGTGACACCGGGCGATCCGCCCTTCCTGCCTTTCATCATGCGCCCGCGCGAGCCCGACGCGGCCGCAGGCACCGCCAATATGCGCCAGCTGATCCATTTGCGCTGGATGGCGGTGGCGGGGCAGCTGGGGACCATCCTCTTCGTCAATCGGGTCATGGGCGTTCAACTGCCGGTGCCGGCGATGATGGGCGTGCTGGTGATGGCCGCGGCGATCAACCTGCTGAGCCATTTCCGGCTGCGCTTCCACCGGATCACGAACACCGAACTGCTCTTCGCACTGATGTTCGACGTCGGCACGCTGACGCTTCAGCTGTTTCTAGCGGGCGGGGCTACCAACCCGTTCATCTCGCTCTATCTGATCCAGGTCGTGCTGGGTGCGGTGCTGCTGGAGACATGGTCGGCCTGGGCGTTGGCGGGGATTACCGGGCTCTGTTTCGGTTTGCTGTCGCTCCACCACCGACCGCTCGCCTTTCCGCCATGGTTGTTCGGAGACATTGCCGGACTGCACACGCTGGGGAACTGGCTGGGCTTCGCGCTGGTCACAGGGCTGCTGATCCTGTTCGTCACCCGGATCAGCCACAATATGCGCCGCAGCGCCGCACGGCTGGCGGACCTGCGCCAACAGGCGTCGGAGGAGGAGCATATCGTCCGTATGGGCCTGCTCGCCTCGGGCGCGGCGCATGAACTTGGCACACCGCTGGCCAGCCTGTCCGTAATCCTGAGCGACTGGCGGCGCGTGCCCAAGCTGCGCGACGACGCCGAGTTGATGGGCGAGATCGCGGAGATGCAGGCCGAAGTTCAGCGGTGCAAGGCGATCGTGACGCGCATCCTGCAATCCGCCGGCGAGCCGCGTGGTGAGGCGGCCGAGCTGTCGGAGGTCGGCCGCTTCATCGACGCCATCGTCGAGGAATGGCGGCGGAGCCACGGGCAGGTCACGCTCGATTATCAGCGAACCGATGATGATGCCGCGATCGTGTCCGACCCGGCGATCAAGCAGGCGGTGTGGAACGTCCTCGACAATGCCGCCGAAGCCTCGCCCGACTGGGTTGGCCTGACCGTTGCGCGGGAAGGCGGCGCGGTGGCGGTACGCGTTACCGACCGTGGCCCGGGATTTACCCCCGCCACGCTGTCGCAGGTGGGCAGGCCGCAGCAATCGACCAAGGGCGAAGGCCATGGCGTCGGCCTGTTCTTGGTTTCCAGTGTGGTGCGCAAACTCGGCGGCCGGGTCGAGGCGGCAAACCGGGGGGAGGGTGGCGCGGTCGTCACGCTCACCCTACCTTTAAGCATGATCGGCGTATCGGATCGGGAGTAGAGATGGACGACGAACGCTCATTGGTGATCGTCGAGGATGACGAGACCTTCGCGCGCACCCTGCAACGCTCGTTCGAGCGGCGCGACTATCGGGTCTGGGTGGCGGGCAACCCCGATACGCTGCGGGAGGTGCTGTCCGAGGTCTCGCCACGCTATGCGGTGGTCGACCTCAAACTCGGCCAGGCGTCGGGCCTGGCCTGTGTGCAGACTCTGCACGCGCATGACCCCGCCATGCTGATCGTCGTTCTGACCGGCTTTGCCAGCATCGCGACGGCGGTGGAAGCCATCAAGCTGGGCGCGTGCCATTACCTCGCCAAGCCGTCCAACACCGACGATATCGAGGCGGCCTTCCACAAGGCGAGCGGCGACGCGACGACGGCGATCACCGATCGTCCCAGCTCGATCAAGACGCTGGAGTGGGAGCGGATCAACGAGACGCTGGCCGAAACCAATTTCAACATCTCGGAAACCGCGCGGCGGCTGGGCATGCACCGCCGGACGCTGGCGCGGAAACTGGAGAAGCGCCACGTCCCCTGACGTGGCGCTTGCCCCGATCAACGGCGCTTTTCGGCCGCGATCCAGTCGGCGATCTTCTTTTCGAGCACCGGCATCGGCAGCGCGCCGGTATCGAGCACCTCGGCATGGAAGCGGCGGGGATCGAACTTCGCGCCCAGCTCGGCCTTCGCCTGCGCCTTCAACCGGCTGATCGTCAGCTGGCCGATCTTATAGGCCAGCGCCTGGCCCGGAATGGCGATGTAGCGCTCCACCTCTGCCGTCGCATCGGTGCGTGCCATGGGTGAGTTGGCGAGCATATAGTCGATCGCCTGATCGCGGGTCCAACCCTTGGCGTGGATGCCCGTATCGACGACCAGCCGCATCGCGCGCAGCATTTCGTCGTTCAGGCCGCCCATGCGCTGGTACGGATCGGTTTCCATGCCCAGTTCCGGCCAAAGCGTCTCGGCATAGAGCGCCCAGCCTTCGGCATAGGCGGTGTTGCCACCGAAGCGCATGAAGGCGGGCAGGGCGGTGTTTTCCTGGGCGAGACTGATCTGGAAGTGATGCCCGGGCACCGCTTCATGCAGATACAGCGTCTCCATCTCCCACATATAGCGCGAGGGGAGGTCGTATGTGTTGTAGTAGAACACCCCCGGGCGTGAGCCGTCGGGCGTGCCGCCCTGATAGGAGCCGCCGGCATCGGTCTTTTCCTTGAATGCCGGGACCGGGCGGATTTCGAGCGCGGTCTTCGGGATCAGCGAGAATTGCTCGCGGATGCGCGCATCGACACGGCGGCCGATCGCCTCATAGCCTTCGCGAAGCTGCGCCGCGCTCTTGGGGGCGAAACGCGGGTCGGTGCGCAGGAAGGTGAAGAACTCCGCCAAGGTCCCCTTGAAGCCGACGGCCTGCTTCTGGACCTCCATCGCCTTCAGGATGCGAGCCACCTCCGATAGGCCGAGCTGGTGCACATCCTCCGCCTTGAGGGGGAGGGTGGTGTTCTGCTCGATCAGATAGGCATAGAGCTTGTCGCCGCCCGGCATCCCCGAAAGCCCGACCGTGTCGCGCGCCACCGGCAGATAGGTATCAGCCAGGAAGGCCCGCATCCGCCGCTCGGCGGGCACGATCACGTCGCGGACCTGCGCGGCATAGGCGGCCTTCAAGCGCGCCTGCTCTGCCGCCGGGATGGCCGCCGGGAAATTCTGTACCGGGCCATAGAAGGTCGATTTCTCGACCGGCACGGCAAGCAGATTGTCGAACTGCGCGATCATATTGCGCACGACCAGCTTGGGCTGGACGATGCCGCTAGCCATGCCCTGGCGAAAGCGGGTGATCGCCTCGTCCAGCAGATGCGCATATTCGACATTGCGCTTCAGATTGTTCTCATAATCCGCCACCGTGTTGAACGGCGCCGCGCCCTGGCCCGAGGCGAATTCGGGGTAGAAGGTCTGGATGCCATAGAAATGGTCCATCGGGCGCACGATCGTCAGCGCGACGATGGCCGGGTCGAACCCCTTCAGCGTCGTCTCCGTCTGCTGCTTGAAGACGTCATAGGCGACCTGATTGGTCGGGGTCAGCTTGGCACGGTCGATCTGGCGTAGCTGCTTCAGGTCCTTCTCGGCTGCGGCCCGTTCCGCGGCGATATAGGCGTCGGAAAAGAAGTCGCCGATCTGATCGGCGCGGCGCATGTCACCGCGGAAAATGCCGTTGATCGGATTGCGCGCGAGGCTCGCTTCGTCGCTATCGTGGAACAGCGCCTTCAGCCGGGCATCCTCCTTGCCTTCGCCGGGTTGGGGTGCCGCGACGGGGGTGGCCTGGGCCAGAGCTGGGACGGGGGCGCTCAGGGCGAGAGCGGCAAGGACGACGGCGAGGGAGGAAGAGCGCAAGCGGATATCCCGGTGAGAGCGATAAGGTGTTTGTGGTAGAAAGCCTGTGCTCCACCCGCAAGCCATTGCCGGGACACGTTCGCCAAAAGAAGCGCCCCGCGATCGATATGAGATCGCGGGGCGCCGGAAGCCCAGTCAAACGGGGCGCTTTTTAAACGGTCGTCTTGTTCGTCGCGGCCTTGGCAGCGGCCGAACCGGCGTTGCTGGCAGCCTTCACGACATCGTCGAACAACGACTTCGCACGGTCCTTGGCGGCGTCCTTGGTCAGGCCCGCATCTTCCAGTTCGCGCAGGCCGGTTTCGCGTGCAGCCTGGGTTGCCTGGCGGATCGTCTCACCGAGCTTTTTGCCGAGCGGCGTGAGAAGCTCCTTCTCGCGCGCCGACCGGGGGATCAGCGCGCCGACGATCACGCCGACGACCAGACCGCCGACCAGAATGCCGAGCGGATTGCTTTCAATCGTACGGGCAGTCTTTTGCGCCAGTTCGCCAGCCTTGTCCTTCGACATGTGAAGCGCCGAGGCGGCCTTGTCCTTCGCATCGTGATAGGCCTGCGACGCGGTTTCGCGGGTGTGATCGATCTTCTCGCGAAGGGCGGTCTGCTGATCCTGGTGGGTTTCGGTGGTCATTGCGAACATCCTTCTGGGCAATGCCGCGAGGGGATCACCCCCGCGAGCCAAATCAGCGTTTGCGCTTGAATAGGCGGGCGATCCGCCGACGGTTGAGAAGCAGGCCGAGCACGGCAACGCCGCCAGCGACCGCACCGGGATTGCTCTTGGCGGACTCAAGCCCGCATTTGGCAGCGGTCACGCTCGCCTCGCGCGCATGTGCTGCCAGTGCCTGCGGCTCGAGCTTGGCCTGGATACGCGATGCGGTATGGTTCAGCCGCTCGCGTGCCTCGGCCGCACGGATTTCGGCCTCTGCGACGGTCATGCGCCACCTCCCGACAAACGAGACTTGCCCATCATCGCCAAAATGCCCGCGATGATGACCACCACGCCGACGACGATCAGGGTCGCAGCGAATGGCCCGGTTGCCGGGGCAAGCGCGAAGATCAGACCGACGAGCAGAGCAATGAGCGCCGACAGACCCAACACCGCGGCGATTCCAAAAAAGACCGCCGCGCTGCGATAGCGACCTATCTTGTCCGTCGCCCGTGCCTTCACCAAATCGATCTCAGCAGTAATGAACGAGCGCCCATCGTCGACGAGTTGCGATACCAGCGAAGTCAGCGTCTCCGGCTCCGGCGTGGCCGCCGTGCGCAGGGTTTCGACGACGCGCGTCACGCGGAAGTGTCGGCCGACTGGCGGGTATCGATCCCCGACTGAATGACCCGCGCCAGCGCGAAGCCAACGGCCGCCGCAACGCCTATCGCCACCGCGGGGCTCTTCGTGACGAATGCACGGGCGTCATCGAGCAGTTCCTCGACATCCTTGTCCTTGATCGCGCCGGAGAGCGAGGTCACGGTGTCGGCCGCCGAGCGGGCATATTGGCCGTACTGGCTGCCCAGCTTCTCATCGACCTGTCCGGCCGCATCGTTCAGCAGCTGCGCAACCTGATCGAGCGCCGAGCCGGCCTTGGCCTTGCCGTCCCCGGCCAGCGACTGGATCTTGTCGACCGCCTGCTGCTGGAACTTGGTGGCGCCGTCCTTCACCTGCTGCTTGGCATCGGCCAACCCGGCCTTGGCCTTGGAGATGTCGGCATCCGCTCCGATCGGGGCGTTCGGGGCGGCGACTTCCGGGGCCACCGCGATATTTGCGCCGAAGCCGGGCGTCGCGTTGTCTGTGGCGGGAAATGTGCTGTCGTTGTCAGCCATCGAAAAACCCTTTCGTTTCGGCCCGGACGAGCGGGCGGTTTGCCTCTTAACCCCGGCACCGGAAGCACGGTTCCATGCTTTTAGCGCAATTGCCCTTCGCATGGTCACAGGGTAGAGCCGCGCCGAGACCTTCAAGGCTGATGTAGGAGCATCGTTACGTGACCGCAATCATCGACATCCACGCGCGTCAAATCCTGGACAGCCGGGGTAATCCCACCGTCGAAGTCGACGTGCTGCTCGAAGACGGCAGCTTCGGCCGCGCCGCCGTGCCCTCGGGCGCGTCGACCGGCGCGCATGAGGCGGTGGAGAAGCGCGACGGCGACAAGAGCCGCTGGATGGGCAAGGGCGTCGAGGCGGCCGTCGAGGCGGTCAATGACGAGATCACCGACGCGATCCTGGGCATGGATGCCGAGGACCAGGCCGATCTCGACCGCACGATGATCGAGCTGGACGGCACCGAGAACAAGGGCCGTCTGGGCGCGAATGCGATCCTGGGCGTCAGCCTGGCGGCCGCCAAGGCCGCAGCCGAAGCGCGTGGCCTGCCGCTCTATAAGTATGTCGGGGGCGTGTCGGCGCATCTGCTGCCGGTGCCGATGATGAACATCATCAATGGCGGCGAGCATGCCGACAATCCGATCGATTTCCAGGAATTCATGATTATGCCGGTCGGCGCGGCGAACATCATGGAGGCGGTCCGCTGCGGCTCGGAAATCTTCCACACGC
>DXIH01000012.1 GCA_019112965.1 Candidatus Sphingomonas excrementigallinarum
TTACGGGAGGGGCGTGCCAAGTGTCTGGCTCATCGCGTAAGCATCGGGCCGAGCGGCTTGCCCGCCAGGATATGGACGTGGAGGTGCGGCACTTCCTGCCCCGCATCAGCACCGATATTCGCCAGCAGCCGGTATCCCGGCTCCACCGCGCCTGCCTCGCGCGCGACATGGCCGACGGCGCGAACGAACCCGGCAATCTCCGCCTCGCTGGCGCGCGCGGAGAAATCGTCCCACGACACATAGGGGCCGCGCGGGATCACCAGGATATGGGTCGGGGCGTGGGGCGCGATGTCGTGGAAGGCGATGGCCCACTCGTCTTCATAGACGCGCTTCGAGGGGATCTCGCCGCGCAGGATCTTGGCGAAGATATTCTGGTCGTCATAGGGCAGGGTGGCGTCGATCGGCATCGAAACTCTCCGTGGAATTACCGGGCCCGGGCGGCCTTTTCGTCATGCCCCGACACGCCTTCACGCCGCGCCAGTTCGGCGCGGACGTCGTCCAGCGTGTGGCCGGTATCGGCCAGCAGCACGATCAGGTGGAACATCAGGTCGGCGGCCTCGGACACGATCTTGTCGGGCTGGGTCATGGCGGCGATGACGGTCTCGACCGCTTCCTCGCCCAGCTTCTGCGCGATCTTGGGCCGCCCCTTGGCGAACAGGCTGGCGGCGTAGGAGGTGGCGGCGTCGCCTTCGTCGCGGCGCGCGCGGATCGTGGCTTCGAGGCGGTCGAACATGTCCATGGCCGCGTGGGTGGCGCGGCGCGGCGCTCGCGTCAATCCTTGCGGTGGCGGCGGCGCATCAGATGCCGCAGCAGCCAGACCGCGCCGATCGCGAAGACGAACAGGCCGATGTCGGACCATTCGGGATGGCTTCGCGGCTGGGGCGTGCCGTTATGGGCGGCGGCGGTCATCGAGGCGAGCGGCATGGGGGTGGTTTACCAGCGTGTCGGGCTTGGGTCATTCGGGTTTTGATGGATGCGAAGACGCGAGGCCGCGAAGATTTTTGGTTCGCGCGGAGGCGCGGAGACGCGGAGGGTCTGGTTCTCGGGCGGGCGCTGGCCTGTATCGCGAGGCGGGGTGTGTCTCCCGATCGATGGGGGACGCTCCCCAACCGCCGTTCAGCCTGAGCGAAGTCGAAGGCCAAGGGATAACTGCGCCCTTGGGCAAAGCGCCGGGCGTGCGCTTCGACTTCGCTCAGCGTGAACGGGGGGTGGGTAGGTGGCGAGCGGAAGACATGCTCCGGCCGGGTGGAGGGCCCATCGCCCACCCCGCATCCAGACCCTCCGCGCCTCCCCGCCTCCGCGCGAACCAAAAATCTTCGCGTCCTCGCGTCTTCGCGCGAAAATCAATGCGCCCGAACCGGCACCCCCGCCGCCGCCAGCGCCCGATGCGCATCGGCAATCGACGCATCGCCGAAGTGGAAGATCGACGCCGCCAGCACCGCCGAGGCATGGCCGTCGCGCACGCCCGCGACCAGATCGTCCAGCCCGCCGACGCCACCGCTCGCCACCACCGGCACGCTGGTCCGGTCGGCGATGGTGCGGATCAGGTCGAGGTCATAGCCGCCCCGCGTCCCGTCCCGGTCCATCGAGGTCACCAGCAGCTCGCCCGCGCCCAGTTCGGCCAGGCGCAGCGCATGTTCGACCGCATCGATCCCGGTCGCGCGCCGCCCGCCATGGGTGAACACCTCCCAGCCATCCGCCGTCCGCCGCGCGTCCACGCTGGCGACGCAGCACTGGCTGCCGAATCGCTCGGCGATGTCGGAGACGACTTCCGGGCGGCTGACGGCGGCGGAGTTGACCGCCACCTTGTCGGCGCCCGCCAGCAGCAACGCGCGGGCGTCCTCCGCCGTGCGCACGCCGCCGCCGACGGTCAGCGGCATGAAGCACACCGCCGCCGTCCGCCGCACTACGTCCAGGATCGTGCCCCGCGCTTCATGGCTGGCGGTGATGTCCAGGAAGCACAGCTCGTCGGCCCCGGCCGCGTCATAGGCGCGCGCCTGCTCGACGGGATCGCCCGCATCGATCAGGTCGACGAAGTTGACGCCCTTGACCACCCGGCCGTTCGCGACGTCGAGGCAGGGGATGACGCGCGCGCGGACGGTCATGCGGCCGCCGCCACCGACAGCGCCGCCGCCAGGTCGAGCCGCCCGTCATAGAGCGCGCGGCCGGTAATGACGCCCTCGACCCCATCCTGATGATGGACGGCCAGCATGTGGATATCCCCGATCCCCGCCACGCCGCCGCTGGCGATGACCGGGATTCGCACCGCCCGCGCGAGGTCGACGGTCGCGGGCACGTTGCAGCCCTTCAGCATCCCGTCACGGCCGACGTCGGTGAACAGCAGCGAGGCGACGCCCGCATCCTCGAACCGGCGGGCAAGGTCCTCGACCGAGACGGTCGACACGTCCGCCCAGCCGCGCGTCGCGACCATGCCGTCCTTGGCATCGACCGCGACGACGATGCCGCCGGGATAGGCCTTGGCCATGTCGCGCACGAAGTCGGGATTCTCCAGCGCCGCGGTGCCGATCACCACGCGCGAGACGCCCAGGTCGAACCAGCGCTCGACATTCTCCGGCTTGCGGATGCCGCCGCCCAGCTGGACATGGCCGGGAAAGGCTTTGACGATCGCCTGCACCGCCTCGCCATTGACCGACTCGCCCGCAAAGGCGCCGTCCAGATCGACGACGTGCAGATGCTGCGCTCCCGCCTCGGCGAACAGCATCGCCTGATGGGTGGGATCGTCGCCGTACACGGTCGCGCGGTCCATATCGCCCTCGGCCAGACGCACCACCTGGCCGCCCTTCAGGTCGATCGCGGGAAAGACGATAAGGCTCACGGATGCCACTCCAGGAAACGGGTGAGGAACGAGAGGCCGTAACGCTGGCTCTTCTCGGGATGGAATTGCGCGCCGACCACGGTGTCGCGGCCGATCGCGGCGGTGACGGGACCGTCATGGTCGGTCGTCGCCAGCACATGGTCGCCGGTAAAGGCGTAGCTGTGGAGGAAATAGGCTTCGCCCGGCACGATCAGCGGATGCTCGCACGTCGGCCGGACATCGTTCCAGCCCATGTGTGGCACCTTGGCCGACGGATCGCTGGGCGTCAGGCGCGTGACGCGGCCGGAAATCCAGCCCAGGCCACGATGCTCGCCCATCTCGTCGCCGGCGTCGGCGAGCAGCTGCATGCCGACGCAAATGCCCAGGAACGGCCGCGCGCGGGTGAGGGCGGCGTCGCGCAGCGCCTCTTCCAGTCCGTCGACGGCGCGCAGATTCGCCGCGCACGCCCCGAACGCGCCAACGCCAGGGAGCACGATCCGGTCGGCCCTGGCGATCACGTCCGGGTCGGCGGTGATGACCACATCGCTCGCCCCCGCCGCGCGCAGGGCATTGTCGACCGAGTGGAGATTGCCCGACTCGATGTCGATCAGCGCCAGCGTCACAACATGCCCTTGGTCGAGGGGATGGCGTCGGCCTTGCGCGGGTCGATCTCGACCGCCATGCGCAGGGCGCGGGCCAGGCCCTTGAAGATGCTCTCGGCGATGTGATGGTTGTTGTGGCCGTGCAGCAGCTCGACGTGCAGCGTGATGCCCGCTTCCTGTGCGAAGCTGTGGAACCAGTGCTCGATCATCTCGGTCTGGAGCGTGCCCAGCATCGGATTGGTGAACGGCACCTTCCACACCAGCCAGGGGCGGCCCGAAATGTCGAGCGCGGTGCGGGTCAGCACCTCGTCCATCGGCGACAGCGCCTCGCCATAGCGGCGGATGCCGCGCTTGTCGCCCAGCGCCTTGGCAAAGGCCTGACCGATCGCCAGCGCGCTGTCCTCGGTCGTGTGGTGCCCGTCGATATGCAGGTCGCCCTGAACCTTGACCGACAGGTCGATCAGCGAATGCCGCGACAGCTGGTCGAGCATATGGTCGAGAAAGCCGATGCCGGTGGCGTTCTGATAGACGCCGGTGCCGTCGAGATTGACGGTGACGTCGATGACGGTTTCCGCGGTGGCGCGGTGGACGGTGGCGGTGCGCATGGCCTCCCCATAAACACCTATCCGTCCCATGCAATCTTGACCCGCGATCAAAGGCCGCTAGTCCATGGGCCATGACCGAAGGATTGCCCGACAGCCTCATCCCCTATGACGACATCGTGCAGGAGGCCCTGCGCGCAGTGGTGGGGCGTGTGCTCGGCCCGGTGGCGGAGACGGGGCACCTGCCCGGCACGCACCATTTCTACATCACCTTCAAGACGCAGGCGCCGGGTGTCGACATCCCGCAGCGGCTGGTCGAGCGATTCCCCGACGAGATGACCATCGTCCTGCAGAATCGCTTCTGGGACCTGACGGTCGATGAGAATCGCTTCTCGGTCGGGCTCAGCTTCAACCAGGTGCCGTCGAAGCTGGTGATTCCCTATTCGGCGATCACCCGATTCCAGGACCCCGAGGTTCAGTTCGAGCTGGGCTTCCACGTCGCCGACGATCCCCAGACCGATCCCGATCCGCACGGCTCGGCCGAGAATGACGAACCCGTCGCCAAGCCGGTCGAGGACGGCAGCAACGTCGTCGCGGTGGATTTCAAGCGGAAGAAGTAAGGGGGTTCCCATAATTCCTCCACTGCAAGGGGAGGTGGCAGGGCGTCAGCCCTGACGGAGGGGTGTCACCCTCTCGAGAGCGGGACACCCCTCCACCATGCTGCGCATGGTCCCCCTCCCCTTACAGGGGAGGAAAGAGGGGTTACTCCTCCCCGCGCAGGGCCTTCAGGAAAAAGGCATATTGCCGCCGCATGGCATAAGCCACCGGCCCGGTGCTGCGCCCCGCGGTATGTTCGCCGCCGGGGATGACCAGCAGGTCGAAATCCTTGTCCGCCTTGATGAGCGCATCGACCACCTGGGTCGTGCTGGCGGGGTCGACATTGGAATCCTGCTCGCCGACGACCAGCATCAGCTTGCCCTGCAACTGGTGGGCATGCACCACGCCCGAGGCGTCGAGATAGCTCTGGTCGACCGGATAGCCGAGCCACTGTTCGTTCCAGTCGATCTTGTCCATCCGGTTGTCGAAACACCCGGCATAGGCGACCCCGGCCTTGTAGAATTCGGGGTGGAAGAGCAACGCGTTGAGTGTGCTCTGCCCGCCCGCCGAGCCGCCATAGATGCCGACTCGGGTGATATCGACGCCGGGATCCTTGGCCGCCAGCGCCTTCATCCAGGCGATTCGGTCGGGAAAGCCGCTGTCGGCCAGATTCTTCCAGGCGACATCGTGGAAGGCTTTCGAGCGGTTGGCGGTGCCCATGCCGTCGATCATCACGACGACGAAGCCGAGGTCGGCGAGCTGCTGCATCCCCATGGCCTTATCGCCGCCGGAAAAACCGCCGAACGGCCAGAAGGCCTTGGGCACGAAACTGTCATGCGGCCCGGCATAGATATTCTCGATCACCGGATAGCGCTTGGTCGGATCGTAATCGCGCGGGCGGACGACCAGGCCGTAAATGTCGGTCCTGCCGTCGCGCCCCTTGGCGGTGAAGCGTTCCGGCAGGCGGAATCCGGCGGCGGTCAGGGCGGTGATGTCGCCCTTTTCCAGCGTCTGGATCAGGCGTCCGTCGCGCGCGTCGTGCAGCTCCATCGTTTCGGGCAGGTCGGTGCGCGAATAGACGTCGACATAGGTGGTCATGTCGGGGGAGAAGCGGACGTCGTGCGTCGCATTCTCCCGCGTCAGCCGGGTCAGGTTGCGGCCGTCGAAATCAACGCGGAACCACTGTTTGTAATAGGGGTCTTCGCCCGGCACGAAGCCGCTGGCCGAGAACCAGATCTGGCGCTTTTCGTCATCGACGTGCGCGATGTCGCGGACGATCCAGTGGCCCTTGGTGATCTGGCGTACCACCCGGCCGGTCGTGCCGTCGATCAGGTAGAGATGCCGCCAGCCGTCGCGCTCGGAGGCCCAGAGGATTTCGCGGCCCTGGTTCTTCACGTCATGCGACCAGATGCGGTCGCGAAAGACGAAGGTCTTCGCCGTCTCGGTGACGGCGGCGTGCGCCTGCCCGGTATCGGCATCGACTGCGATGATCTTCGCCTCGCCGAAACCGCGCTTCAGATCGTCGAAGGCGAAGCTTTTGCTGTCGCTGCGCCATTCGGGGGCGGACAGGGTATAGGCGTCCGCGAACAGGCTGGGGTCGATGTCGGTGCGCTTCCCGTCCGACACGCGGAACAGCACGGGCGTTTCCTGGTCCACCGCGTCGCCGGGCTTGGGATAGAGTTGCTTGACGACTTCCGGTTGGACCTTGCCCGGCGGCGCGGCGAGGACGCGCGTGACCATGCGGGCATAGCCGGGGCGGACGCGCTGGAGCGCGATCTGCTGGCCGTCCGGGCTCCAGGCGATGGTCTCGGGGTCGTAGAAATTGGCGGGGCTGCCGTCCTGGCTCCGCCACAGCTCCTGGCCGTCACCGGCCGCCCGCACGACCAGATTGTCGTCGAGGACCAGCGCCTCCAGCCTGCGGTCGGGCGAGAGGCGCGGATGATTGTCGGCGGGCACGCGCAGGTCGCGCACCACGCCGAAGCCGCGTGGGCGGCCCGGGTTGTCGGGCGGAACGACGGCGCAGGCCGGCTGGACGAGCGTGCAGCGATAGACGGTGTCGTCATAGCCGATCGAGAAGCGGATGGCGGTTCGATCGGGCGTATAGGCGAAATGCTCGAAGGGCAGGCGCAAGGGCGCGACCGGCTGGCCCGTCACCTTGCCCAGCGCGGGGGCCAAGGTGGCCGCGTCGAAGGCGGGGGCCTTGGCGCGGGTGGCCGCATCGACATCGACAAAGGCGAAGCCGCCCGCCACCGTCTTGCGATAGTGGAAATGCCGCCCGTCCGCGTCCCATTCGGCGGGAGAGGCGATGTCGCGGGTCAGCCATTGCCATTGCTCGCGGAGCGCCAGGGATTTGGCGATACGGTCGGGCACCGACTGTGCCGCGACCGGCGTCGTGGTCAGCAACAGGGCTAGGGTGAATAACCCCTTCAACGGGCCGCCCCGATGGTGAAGCTGTAGGTCAGCGGCTGGAGCGCGATGCGATAGGGCATGTGCGCGCGGCCATCGAGGTTCCAGCCGGTATCGCCGCCGACCCCGACCTGTGCGGCGTCGATCAGCAGCGTGCCGTCGCCATGCGGGCGGATGTCCGAGCTGTGCGCTTGTGCGGGCGGCTTCATCGCGAGGTCGCCGTACGGGAAGGGCAGGGCGTTGACCGATAGCGGCTGCGCGCCCGTGACGCGCAGGCCGTTGATGGCGTCGGGGCCGGTTCCGGTCAGCTGGATCCAGCGGACATCGGTCTTGTTGCCGCTCTCCTGCGGCCGGGCATAGTCGTGATACTGGTCGGCCAGCTTGCCGTCCCAGCGCGCGATCATCGCACCCGTCTTGCGGTCGGCATAGCTTTCCCACGGGCCGCGCCCGAACCAGCTGACCTGGGTGAACTGCTGCCCCGGCGTCGCGAAGGCAAGGCCGACGCGCAGCGGATCGGGCAGCGTCATGCGCAGCGGGGTGAAGCGCACCGTCGCGGTCGCCGCACCGTCCGGGGCCATGGTCCAGCGGGTCTGCATCTTCACCGATCCGATGCCCATGTCGTGATCGACGATGATGGCATTGCCCTCCTGCCGGATCGCGTCGAGGCGGCGGTGGGCGGAGAAATATTGCCACATGTCATGGCTCTTGGGCACGCCCGCGCCGACATCATTGTCGGTCGGGGCGCGATAGAAATTGGGCGAACCCCCGGTCAGCAGCGTCCTGCCGTCCCGCGCATAGCGGCGGACGAGGCCGGTCGTCCGGTCGATCTCCAGCACCGCGTTCCCGGCCTTCAGCGTCATCGCACCGGCGCTTTCCTCCGGCGCGACCGATCCGGCGGGTGCGGCGGCTGCGAAGACCGGGGGCGACAGCGCGAACTGCTCCCAGCCGATGACCTGGCCCGCGGGCAGCGGGGGAATGGCGCCCGCCCTGGTTCGCGCGCGCAGGATCAGCGAGCGCTCGGCACCGGGGTCCCTGGCGGGCGGTAGGGTCAAGGCCAGCGGCGCACTCTGCCCCGGCGCGACCGAAGGTGTCGCGATGCTGCCGCGCGCGGTCTCGACGCCATTCTCCAGCACCGTCCAGTCCAGCGTGAAGCGCGACAGGTCGATATGGTCGTGGCGGTTGACCACCTGCCAGCCGCCGCCCGATTGCGTGAAGGTGATCGGCGACTGGACATGCGCCATCTCGTAATATTCGGGATCGGGGGTGCGATCCGACTGGATCACGCCGTCGCCCACCGGGCTGTCGTCGCCGTGCAGCCCGGCATCCTTGGGATCGGGGTCATAATCGAGGCCCTGGCCCCAATAGGGGCGACCCTGCTTGTCCTTCAGGATCATGGTCTGGTCGACCCAGTCCCAGACGAAGCCGCCCTGGAGCTTCGGGTATTTGCGGAATGTGTCCCAATAACCCTGGAAGTCGCCTAGGCTGTTGCCCATGGAATGGGCGTATTCGCACAGGATCAGCGGCTGGGTGAACTCGGGCCGGGTGGCGTAATCGGCCAGCTTCTCGACATCGTCATACATCGGCGCGAAGATGTCGACATAGGCGTTGGTCGGGTGCCGCCACCCGCTCATGCTATAGCCCAGGAAGTTGATGAGCCGCGTCTTGTCGTGCGCGCGCACCCATTTCGCCGCCGCCTCGAAATTCGGGCCGACGCCGCTTTCATTGCCCAGCGACCAGAAGATGACCGAAGGGTGGTTCCGATCCCGCTCGACCATGCGCTGCACCCGGTCGAGATGCGCGGCGGCCCATTCGGGCTTGTGACCCAGGTTCAGCGTCGGATCGCCCTTTTCCTGAGTGAGGCTCAAATAGCCGTGGCTCTCGATATTGGCCTCGTCCATCACGTACAGGCCATATTCGTCGGCCAGATCGTACCAGCGCGGATCATTGGGATAGTGCGAGGTGCGAACCGCGTTGATATTGGCGGCCTTCATCAGTTCGATGTCTTTCCGCATCGTCTCCTCGGACACGATGCGGAAGGTGTGGGGATCATGCTCGTGGCGGTTGACGCCGCGGATCATGATCCGCTTGCCGTTCACCCGGACCTCCCCGCCCGCGATCTCGACCGTGCGGAAGCCGATGCGGCGGCTGGTCGCCTCGATCAGCTTGCCCTTGCCATCGAGCAGTTCGACCAGCAGCGTATAGAGATTGGGATCCTCCGCACTCCATGTCTTCACGCCGGGAACCTCCGCCGTGATCGTCGCCGACGTGCCGGTCGGCGTGGCGGTGCGGGTCAGGACAGCATGCTTGCCGTCGAGCAGGGTCGCGCGCACGCTCGTTCCCTGCGCCGCCCCCGCCAGATCGACCTGCGCCGACAGCGTGCCGTCGCGATAGTCATGGGTCAGCCCCGCATCGATCTCCAGGTCGCGGATATGCGTCTGCGGCGCGGCATAGAGGGTGATCGACCGCTCGATCCCGTTGACCCGCCAGAAATCCTGATCCTCCAGATAGCTGCCGTCGGCATGGCGATAGAGTTCGATCGCGATCGTGTTCTTGCCAAGCCTGGCGGCGCGGCTGATGTCGAATTCGGTCGGGAGCTTGGAGTCCTCGGAATAGCCGATCTTCTGGCCGTTGACCCAGAGATAATAGGCTGCACCCGCCGCGCCGACGTTGAGCAGCAGGCGGCGTCCGGCGAAATAAGCGGGGACCGTGAAGTCGCGGCGGTACGAGGCGACCTCGTTCAGCCGGTGCTCGATAAACGGCTCGTTGCGCGGAAAGGGGTAGCCGCTGCCGACAAAGACCGGGCGGCTCAACCCCTGCGCCTGCAAAATGCCGGGCACCGCCACCTCGCGCCAGGACGAGACGTCGCGCGCGGGGTCCTGAAAGCCGACCGGCCGCGCCTCGGGATTGGGCGACATGTGGACTTTCCACATCCCGTCGAGCGACAGGTGATAGCGCGATTTGCCCACATCGCCCGCCAGCGCGGCGGCACGGGACTCGAAGCCCGCAAAGGTCGTGTGCATCGGCTCCGCGCCGATATGGTTGACGGCGGGGTTCTCCCAGTCGGGCCGGGCGGGGGCGGCATGTTCGGGGGCCGTCTGGGCCGTCGCGCCGCTTGCCATCAGGACGGACATGCTCGCGCTCAGCCAAAGCCTGGTGCCTGTCTTCATCCCGTCCTCCCCATCCATGTTGAGGTCGACGTTATATTATACGGAATACTAATGCAAAGGCTGGCGGTCGCCTCTTGCCAATCATGATACATTGTATCAATAGGGAGTTGAGGGGGTGATTGGAATCGAGCATCATGATTGACGACACAGCTTTATCCCGCAGTCCTCATGGCGGGTTCCGGCATCTGGACGCGCTGGCGATTTCCGCCTCGACGCTATGCCTGATCCATTGCCTCGTGCTGCCGGTGCTGATCGCCTTTCTTCCGGCGATCGCCGAATGGGCGGATCTGGGCGAGGCGTTTCATATCGTCATGCTGGTCGTCGCCGTGCCGCTCAGCGGGTTGACCCTGTTCGGCGGGTGGCGACGGCATCGGGCGGCGTTTCCGATGATCGCGGGCGCGGCGGGGCTGGGTCTGCTCGTCCTCGGGCTGGCGTTCGAGGGGCAGGGTATGGGCACCGCGCTGACCGTCGCGGGCGGGCTGGTGCTGGCGGTCGCGCATGTCGCCAATCTGCGCGCGACCAATCTCTATCGACTGATGAACCTGTAACGCGGGACCGCCTGTTCGTGTCGAAAGCCATCGCCTTGGACCATCGTCGTCGCCCTGGTCGGCCAGCCGATTTTCTGATCCCCGCCCCTTGACCGCGACGCGCCGTTTCGCGCAGGCGCGCTGCATTCAAGCAAAGCGACTGGCGGGAGATAGGAATGACCGAGGCACAGGACCGGATCGTCGCAGGAGTCGAACTGGGCGGTACGAAATCGATTGTGCTGATCGGGCGCGGGCGCGACATTCTGGTGTCCGAGCGCTTGCCGACGACCACCCCCGCCGTGACCCTGGCCGCGTTGCGCCAGCGTCTGGCCGAATGGCGCGAGCAATATAAGCCCGAGGCGCTGGGCATCGGCAGTTTCGGCCCGATCGCGCTCGACAAGAGTGATGCGGACTATGGCCACATGCTGGCCACCCCCAAGCCCGGCTGGGCAGGGGCGGACGTGGCGGGTGCGCTGGCCGAGGGTTTTGGCGAGCGCGTCGCGATCCATACCGACGTGACCGGCGCGGCGCTGGCCGAGGGGCAGTGGGGCGCGGCGCGCGGCCTGGCCGATCATGTCTATGTCACGGTCGGCACCGGCGTCGGCATGGGCATCATCGTCAACGGCCAGCCGGTGTCGGGGCGGATGCATCCCGAGGCGGGCCATGTCCGCGTCCGCCGGATGGCGGGCGACGATTTCGCGGGCGCCTGCCCCTTCCATGGCGACTGCCTGGAAGGGTTGGTCGCGGGGCCGGGCATCGCCGCGCGCGTCGGTCGCCCGGCGCAGGAACTGGCGCAGGACGATCCCGCCTGGACCTTCGTCGCGGATGCGCTGGCGGAGAGCTTTGCCGGGCTGTTCCTGACGCTGGCGTGCGGGCGCATCGTGATCGGCGGCGGCGTGGGCGTGGGCCAACCGCAACTGCTCGACATGGTGCGCGCGGCCACGGTCGAGAAGCTGTCGGGCTATCTGCCGTTCGTCAACGCCGCCGAGGTCGCCAACCGCATCGTCCATGCCCAGCTGGGCGACCAGGCCGGGCCGCTCGGCACGCTGGCGCTGGCGCGGACGGTGCTGGACTGACCTGAAATCCTCCCCGGCACGGGGAGGGGGACCATGCGCAGCATGGTGGAGGGGGGGGGCGGCCAAGCATGACCTGCGTGGAAGCCCCCCTCCGTCAGGGCTTCGCCCTGCCACCTCCCCGTGCCGGGGAGGATCAGATTCCGCTGTCCTACAACGAACCGATATGGTTCCTCATCCCCCGTAACGGGGGAGACCATCATGGGGCAGGGGGACGACGTTCGCGTCGAGGCGCTGATCGCGCAGGTCATCGCGCGCGAGGGGGATTATAGCGACCATCCGGCCGATCGCGGCGGCGCGACGCGGTTCGGCATCACTGAAACGGTGGCGCGTGCCGATGGCTATACCGGGCCGATGCGCCGTTTGCCGCTGGCGCGGGCCGAGGCAATCTATCGCCGCCTTTACTGGACCGCGCCCGGCTTCGACCAGGTGGCCGCCCGCGCGCCTCGGCTGGCGGGGGAGTTGTTCGACACCGGCGTCAATATGGGGCCGAACGTCGCCACCGCTTTCCTGCAACGTGCGCTCAACGCGCTCAATCGCGGGGCGCGCGATTATCCCGACCTCGCGGCGGACGGGCGGATCGGCCCGGCGACGCTGGCGGCGCTCGATGCCTTTTTGCGCCACCGGGGCGCGGGCGGCGAGGTCGTGCTGTTGAAGGCGGTCGAGGCGCTGCAGGGCGAACGCTATCTGACGCTGGCCGAGCGGCGTCCGGCCAATGAGGCGTTCCTGTACGGCTGGCTCGCGGATCGCCTGTCATGAACGGCGAGGATGCCACCGATGCCTGGACCCGCCGGGCGCGACCGACCTTTCTCTATGTCATGTATGCGCTGCTGCTCTGGAGCATCCCGATGGGGCTGCTGGCGGGGGTGCGGCCCGGCATGGCAGCGGCGATGGTGCGCGGCATGGCGCAGTATCTCGCCGCCATCCCTGAGCCGCTCTATGCGCTCTTCGGCACCGGCTATCTGGGTTATACCGTCGCGCGCGAATGGGGAAAATCGCGTCAATAGAAGCGTTTGAGCGTCAGCGTTCGGTCCTGTCCGTCACAGGTGCGCAAGCGGACCACCGTGCCGGGCTTGCCGACCGTCCAGCGGGCGAGCGGGCTGTCGACATAGTCGCGGGGGATGGGCTGTCCGTCGATGGCGCAGATCGTATCGCCCTCGCGCCAGCCGCTCGCCGCCGCCGGGCCACCGCGCATGACGTGCAGCACGCGCAGCCGGTCGCCCGCCACGCCCATCAAAAGCCCGGCGGTCGATCGCTGGGCCGGGCTGTCGGCATGGGGGCCGGGCTTCAGGATCATCCGCCCCGCGCCGGGATCGAGCAGCACACGATAGCGTTGCAGAAAGCCCGAACCGATCCGGCCGGCCGCGCCCACCGACTCGCTGAATCCCTGGGGCGGCTCGATCCGCACCTCCACCTCATGCGCGGTCAGGGTGCCCAGCCGCACGCTTGGCACGATCGCAAGGTCGTTGACCGTCGGCCCCGCCAGCCCGAAGCCGATCGCGGTGGTGGTCGGCAGCGAGGTCAGCTTCGCCGCGCGCCAGCCCGCCTGGGTGACGGTCAGCGCCGAGCCGTCGCCGGTATCGACGATGATCGGCGACAGCTTCGCCGCGCCCAATCCCACCATGCTTTCATAGACGCGCCGCTCGGTCGACACGGTGAGGGGGGCGGTGGCGCCGGTGAAGGGCATCCGCCCCGACGGGATCAGGCGAAACCGCTTGGCGGCATAATCGATGTCCAGCGCATGGGCTGCGAGCAGGTCGCGCCCGACCAGCAGGTCGACCGGCGTCGCATCCCCGGTCGCGAGCGCGGGCAGCGGCGCGACCACCACCCCGCCGCCCTTGCGGGTCAGCCCGCCCAGCGACAGGCTGCGCGTCGGCATCCACCCGATCGCCACCGCCCCGCCGATCGCGCTGGCCTGCCCGCCGGGCCGCACCTTGGCCTTGGCGGCGACGGGCGAGCTTTGCGAAAGCAGCGTGAAGCTGACCCCGGTGTCGAGGATCGCGCTCACCTGCTGCCCGTCGATGGTCATGGCGAAGCGGATCTGGTTGCCCGGCGTCAGCTGGAAGGGAATCCAGCGTTGCTCGGCATCGGATGAAAGGGTCGAAACCCCCGGATCGCGCGCGGCGGCGGCGACGACATCCTCCTGCGCCGGTGCCGCCTTGGGCTCGCGGGTCGCAGAGGGGGCCATCATCGCGGCGGTCAGCAACAGGGGAATGGGGGCGAAATAGAGCAGCGAACGCATCACGCCCCAACGCCTAACCCGACGGGAGGCTGCGCGCGAGGGTGACGGCGGCGGCACCTTCAAAATCATAAAGATTTATTGACCTATTTCCGGGTCAATATTGAAATTGACCCATTTATGGGCCAATAACAGCAATTGGCCCGTTTGGGGGCGATTCTGACAGGTGACTTTATACGCTTATGTCCTGCTATGCCGTATTGATGGGCGATGTGGTCGATAGCGAGGGCTATGCCGACCCCGAACAGCTCCATGTCGCATTTAACGCAGCGATCGATCTACAGAATGTGCATCTGGCCGCCGACATAATGTCGCCGCTGACCATCACCTTGGGCGACGAGTTTCAGGGGCTATTGACCTCGCTGGTCGCCGCCACATGGGCAGCGCGGCAGATACGGTTCGACCTGATGCGGCAGGATATCGAATGTCGGTTCGTCGTTGGATTGGTTGACCTGAAGACCCCGCTTAACGCCGAGCGTGCCTGGAACATGATGGGGCCGGGTTTCGCTGCCGCGCGCGAACGGCTGGGCGAGAAGCGATCGGCAAGCCTCTACCAATTTTCCCTTCCGCAGGATCCGCTTCTGGAAACCCTGCTGGAAGCCATCGGCGCCAGCATCAGTGCCATAGAGCGCAAATGGTCCAAAGTTCAGCGCGATGACATCATCGCTCTATTGGGGGGAGCTTCCGTGGCTGACGTGGCCCGAGCGCGCGATGTCGGCAATTTCAATGTCTATAAGGTGCGTAACGCTGGGGATTACGATCTCTACACGACACAATGGAATGCGGTTCAAAAGGCGCTGATCGAACTCGACAAGCGCCATGACCTGCCGGGGGCCGACACATGCTGCACATATTCGTTTACACCGGCATAGCGCTGATCGCGCTGGTCTGGCTAGGCAACGAAATCTGCCGGGGCATTTTCAACCTGACCGGCCTGAAGGACTCGATCGCGCACCTGCCCACGCCGGTTCACAGCGCCGGGCGCTGGATCGGCGCTTTCGAACGGCTGATCCTGGCGGTCGGGATCATCGCGCAGAGCTGGGAAATCCTGGCTGCGGTCATCGCGCTCAAGACGGTCGCGCGGTTCAAGGACATGGACGAGCGGGCCTTCGCCGAATATTTCCTCGTCGGCTCGCTGTTCAGCATCTTCTGGACGATGCTCGTGACCGGCGCATGGCTCGCCTATGACCACCGGGTCGGCGGCGACGTTCGGAAGCATGCCGAACGATATATGGGGATCGAGGCCAAGAAGGACTGATTCCCTACAGGCACGCCTCCAGCAACGCCTTGTCGAAACCGAACTGCTTGGCCTTGTCCAGCGTATAGGGGCGCAGGTTCGACGAGCGATACTCGCCGATGATCTTGCCGTCGGTGCCTTCGTCCAGATACTCGAAACTGAACAGTTCCTGCGTCACGATCACCGGGCCTTCCATGCCGATCACCTCGGTGATGTTGGTCACGCGGCGGCTGCCGTCGCGCAGGCGCTTGACCTGGACGACCATGTCGACCGAGTCGGCGATCTGGCGGCTGATCGCCTCCTTCGGCACCTTGATGTCGGACATCATCACCATATTCTCCATGCGGGCCAGCGCCTCGCGCGGGGAGTTGGAGTGGAGTGTGCACATCGATCCGTCATGGCCGGTGTTCATCGCGGCCAGCAGGTCGAAACACTCCGACCCGCGGATTTCGCCCAGGATGATCCGGTCGGGCCGCATACGTAGGGCGTTGCGGACCAGGTCGCGAATGCTGATCTCGCCCTGGCCCTCCAGATTGGCGGGGCGCGTCTCCAGCGGCAGCCAGTGTGGCTGTTGCAGGCGAAGCTCGGCCGCGTCCTCGATGGTCAGCACGCGCTCGCCCGGATCGATCATCTTGGACAGCGCATTCAGCATCGTCGTCTTGCCCGAGCCGGTGCCGCCCGAAATCACGATGTTGAACCGCGACGCGCCCGCGATCTTCAGCAGAGTCGCCATGTCCTGGCTCATCGACCCGCCGCTTGCCATCATGTCGAGGGTGATCGGCTTGGCGGAGAATTTGCGGATCGAGATGGCGGTGCCGCGAAGCGACAGCGGCGGCACGATCACGTTGACGCGGCTGCCGTCCTTCAACCGCGCATCGGCCAGCGGCGTGGTCTGGTCGACGCGGCGGCCGACCGAGTTGACGATGCGCTGGGCGACCTGGAACAGATGCTCCTCGTCGCGGAACCGGATATTGGCGAGTTCGAGGCGCCCCTTGCGCTCGACATAAGTCTGCTCGGGGCCGTTGACCATGATGTCGGTGATGTCGGTATCCGCCAGCAGCTCCTCGAGCGGACCCAGACCCAGCAGCTCGTCGACCAGCACCTTTTCCAGCGCGAACTGCTCGCGCCGGTTGAGCGTCAGCTTCAGCTCGGCCAGCACCTCGCCGATGATCGGGCGGAATTCCTCGGCCAGTTCGTCCTTGCCCAGCGTCGCGGCGGCTTCCGGGTCGACCCGCTCGAGCAGGCGGGGAAGGACCTGTTCCTTGATGCGGTGGATCGACGCCTCGAAGCCCTCGCCGCGCGCCGGGGTTGGATCGATCGAGGCGGCCTGGCGCTCGGCGAGCCGCTGCATCGCGTCGGCGGCGGTGCCGGGCACAGCGATCGCGCCTTCCAGGGCATTCAGCGGCGGGAATTGCGTGCCCCCACCAGGTGCGGACGAATCGGAATCGGGACGCGCGATGGGGCCGGGGCCGTGCATCGGGCGCGCCACCCCGAAGGCCGGGCGACCGGCGGCCCCGCTTCCCAAACCCTGACGGCGACCGAAGGCACTCATCCCGACATTCCCCATGGCATTCGGCCATTCCCTAAATGCCAAGATTTACCATAAGCCTAACCGATCCCGGTTGCAGGCGGTGGAAAGGGCGGGATATGGCCCTGTCCGATGCTCAGCCGGTTCGTCCTTGCCGTCCTCCTGACCCTGGTCGGACTGTCGCCCGCGCTGGCCGGGGCGGACGACATCGCCGCGACCGCGCGCGGCGTGGTGCGGGTCGTCACCATCGCCATGGTCGACGACCAGGTGGCCGGGTTCGGCCATGGCTCGGGCTTTGCGGTCGCACCCAACCGCATCGTCACCAACGCGCATGTCGTCGAACTGGCCGAGCGCTATCCCGACAATGTCGTCATCGGCGTCGTTCCGTCGGAGGGCAGCAAATCCTATCAGGGCCGGGTCATCGCCTATGACGCGCGCCGTGACCTGGCGCTGATCGAGGTGAGCGAGGCCAGGCTGCCGCCCGTCGCCCTCTTCACCGGCCCGGTGACGGAGGGGGACCAGGTCATCGCGCTCGGCTATCCCGGCAATGTCGATCTGGCGACGGCGCAGTCGGCGGCGGACTATATCCGACCGCTGTCGCCCGTCCGGTCGCAGGGTGTCGCTTCGGGCCGCCGTGCGCTGACGGGCATCGAGGTGCTGCTCCACACCGCCAGCATCGCGCGGGGCAATTCGGGCGGGCCATTGCTCGATCCGTGCGGGCGGGTGATCGGGGTCAATTCGGCGCTGACCCGCGCCGATGACGGCGATTCGACCTTCGGCTTCGCGATCGCCGATACCGAGCTGATGGCGTTCCTGCGCGAGGCCAAGCAGCCCTATGCCTCGGTCGGCGTGCCCTGCACCTCGATCGAGGAGCGGCTGCGCGAGGACAGCGCGGCGGATGCACGCGCCATCGCCGATGCCGCCACCGCCAAGCGCGAGGCCGCCAACGCCGCCGCGCTCCGTCGCGAGGAGGCGTTGAACGCGGCACGGGGCCAGGCGGAGCGCCTGCGCGAGAACGTCATGGCGGTCGCGGCCCTGCTGCTGGTCGGCGGCGCGCTGGCGGTCGGCGCGGCCGGGCTGCTGGAGTCGCGCGGGTCGCGGCGGGCGGCGGTCTGGACCGTGTCGGTGGGCGGCGTGGCGATCGTCGCGGCGGTCGTCGTGTTCCTGCTGCGCCCCTCCGCCGAGATCCAGCTGCCGCGCGAGACGATGGCAACGGGCATGGACGCGACGACCGGCGGCCCGAGCGCGCCCGGCACGGCGATCGGGCCGATGATCTGCACCCTGATCCCCGACCGCAGCCGGATCACCGTGTCGTCCACCGCCGAAACGCGGCTCGACTGGGGCGCGAACGGCTGCGCCGACGGCCGCGTCCAATATCTGGAAGGCGAGGGCGGCTGGCAGCGGATCATCGTACCCGAAGAGGAGCCGACCGTAACCGTCGCGCGCTTCGATCCGGTCACGCGCACCTATACCCAGACCCGCTACATGCTGCCCGCCGCCACGATGGACGCGATCCGCAAGTTGGAACAACCGACCACGCCCAAGGCCTGCGTCAAAACCGACAAGGCGCTGCAGAATCTGGAGGCTGTGCAGGCGCAGATCCGCCAGCAGTTGCCCCCGCTGCCCAATGAGAAGCTGGTTTACACCTGCCGCTCGGGCCGCTGATCCTTACAGCGCGCCTATGAGGGCTTGCGCCGCCGCCATCGTTTCGACGACATAACCGATCTGACTGATGCGGCTTGGGAGGGCCGGAGATGACCAAGGGGGCAAGGCGCGCCCGTCGCTGGATGGCGGCCGCGATGTTGGCGTGTGTGGGGGCATTGGCGGCGACATCCGCCCAGGCCGAATGGCGCGAGGCGCGGGCGAGGCATTTCATCCTCTATGGCAATATGCCCGAAGAGGCGATCCGCGCCATGGCGACGCGACTCGAACAGTTCGACGGCGCGCTGCGCTATCTCTACAGCAAGCCCGAGGTCGACGGGCAGGAGAGCAACCCCGTCACCGTCTATGTCCTGCCCACCGTGTCGGCGGTGCGACGCCTCTATGGCAAGGGCGGCGACCATATCGCCGGTTTCTATCAGGGCCGGGTTTCGGGATCGGTCGCCTTCACGCCGCTGCGGAGTGACGAAGAGGGGCCCAATGCGCTCCAGCCGCAACAGGTGCTGTTCCACGAATATGCCCATCACTTCCTGCTCGGCAATTCGCAGCTCGCCTATCCGGCCTGGTATTCCGAGGGGGCGGCGGAGTTCGTCGGCACCGCGCGATTCGAGCGAGAGGGGATCATGCTCGGCGTCGCGGCCCAGCATCGTGCCTATGGCCTGCTCGACTCGGCCAAGCTGCCGATCGAGACGCTGTTCGATTCGTCGCGCCGCAAGCTGAGCGATATGGAAACCGAACAGGTCTATGGCCGGGGCTGGCTGCTGACCCATTATCTGATGTTCGACGCGACGCGGGTGGCCAACTTCAACCGCTATCTCACCCTACTCAATCAGGGGAAGCCCAGCATCGACGCGGGCAACGAGGCGTTCGGATCGCTCAAGCAGTTGGATCGCGATCTGGGACGCTATCTGGGCCAGAGCAAGATTCCCGGCATGCTGGTCCGGTTCGAACGGCTGCCCAAGGCCGATGTGGCGGTCCGCGTGCTGAGCGCGGGTGAACAGGCGATGATCCCGTCCCGGATGCAGTCGGATCGTGGCGTCAACCGCACCACCGCGGGCGAAGTCTATGCGCGAGCCTCGGCCGTGGCGGCGGCCTGGCCTCAGGACGCGGTCGCGCAGGGCTGGTTCGCCGAAATGGCCTATGACGCGGGCCAGGACCAGGCGGCCGAGGCGGCGGCCGATCGGGCGCTGGCGGTGAAGCCCGACCTGCAACAGGCGCTGTTCTATAAGGGGCTGCTCCATCTGCGCCGCGCCGCCAGCGACAAGACGAAGGACCCCGCGCGGTGGAACGAGGCGCGAAGTTGGGTCATCCGGGCCAACCGTGCCGATCCCAATGCCGCCGAGCCGCTGGCGGTCTTCTACAGCAGCTTCCGTATGGCGGGCGAGCGTCCGCGCGAATCGGCGGTGAAGGGGCTGGAGCGCGCCTTCGAACTGGTGCCGCAGGATCAGGGGCTTCGCTTCATGATGGCCAGCCAGCAGATTTCGGCCGGGCAGATCGACCAGGCGAAGCGCACGTTGCGTCCGCTCGCCTATGATCCGCACATGCCGCCCGACAATCCGGCGGCGACGCTGCTGGCGCTGCTCGACAGCGGCAATCAGGATGCGGTGAAGACCGCGCTGGCCGCCGTCAGCGACAAGACCGAATAGCCGGCTCGTTCCGGGGCGCCTTGCGTGTGCCCGTCATTGCGAGCGGAGCGAAGCAATGACGGCATCGCTGGGCTCAGTCCGTCCCCAGCAGCGCCTGCGACACCGCCTCGATAAAGGCGATCCGCCGGGCAGGTTCGGGTAATAGCGGATCGGGAACTTCGGTGGCGGCGACGATTTCGGCGATATGGTCGCGCGTCGCATCGTCTGCCGGGCCGATGGCGGCGGCGGGTAGCGAGCGGACCAGCGCCTGTTCGTTTTCCTCGAATGCAATCCGGGCGAGGCCACGCTCTGTCATCGCCACCAACACTGACCCCATTGGCGAGCCGACGATCGTCCAGACGACGTTCACCCCCTCGCCACCGCGACGCCACTGACCCGGCGCCATGCCCAGCCGCTGGTCGCTGTCCGCATAGAAGCGGCTGGGCGCGGCATAACCCGCCTCGTACAGCGCGGCGGTGATGCTGGGCTCGGCCGCGAGCGCCTGCGCGGCGCGGGCGGTGCGGCGCGCCCTGGCATAGGCGGCGGGCGTCACCCCGGTCGCGCGCTTGAACAGCCGGTGGAAATGATGCGGCGCATAGTCGACCTGCGCGGCCAGCGCCTCCAGCGACGGCGGGGCTTCGGCCGCCTCGATCAGGGCGATCGCCGCCGCCACCGCCTGCCGGTCGCGCGTCACCGTATCGGGCAGGCAGCGCAGGCAGCCGCGGAATCCTTCCGCGCGCGCGGTCTGCGGACTGTCCAGAAACCGGACATGCTCGCGTCGGGGACGCCGCGCCGCACAGCTTGGGCGGCAGTAGATTCCGGTGGTCTTCACCGCGACGATGAACCGGCCGTCCGCGTTGCGGTCGCGCGCGTCGAAGGCGGCCCAGGCGGCGTCCTCGTCTAGCGGTTGGGGCGTGATGTCGGTCATGGCGCGTCAGTTCTCGCAAAATCCATTGTGGCTTTCATCCCACGGCTTGCGGCCAAAGCTCTCACGCCTGCGTCACCAACCTGTCATAACATGTGCCACGCACCTTGCATCCAAAGGTTCCCGATGCTAACCGCCCGCCAACCCATCGGAGGCGCGTTTTTCGCGCCCCGTTCCCCATGGGGCCAACCCGTTCGTTGTTCGAGGAATTCGCATCCGTGGAGATGTCCGGCGGTACTATAAGCGGCACAGGCGGCATCCAGGCGAGCCTGGGAGGTCGTTATGCGCTCGCGCTGTTCGAAACGGCTGAGCAGGGCCGTTCGATCGACACGATCGAGGCGAGCCTCGTGACCCTTCGCGACGCGCTGGCCGCCGACAAGGATCTGGTCGCGCTGACCAAAAGCCCGGTCGTCGCGCGCGGCCAGGCGGTCAAGGCGATCCTGGCGGTCGCCGACACGCTGGGCCTGGACGGGGTGACCAAGAATTTCCTCGGCGTCCTCGCCGAGAATCGGCGCCTCTCGGCGCTGCCGCAGATCATCCGTGCCTTCCGCCAGCTGGCCAGCCGCCATCGCGGCGAGGTCGCGGCCGAGGTGACGAGCGCCCACCCGCTGACGGAAGGACAGGTCGCCGAGCTGAAGCAGCAGCTGCGCACCCGCGTCGGCCGCGAGGTGTCGGTCGACCTGTCGGTCGATCCCGACCTGCTCGGCGGGCTTGTCGTCCGCATCGGTTCCCAGATGATCGATAGCTCGATCCGCACCCGTTT
Organism: Candidatus Sphingomonas excrementigallinarum; assembly: GCA_019112965.1. Lineage (GTDB taxonomy): Bacteria > Pseudomonadota > Alphaproteobacteria > Sphingomonadales > Sphingomonadaceae > Sphingomonas > Sphingomonas excrementigallinarum. The sequence continues at coordinate 21,706 of DXIH01000012.1, forward strand.
GAATGCGCTCGCCAGCGCGATGAAAGGCTGACGTTCCCATGGATATCCGCGCCGCAGAAATCTCCAAGGTCATCAAGGACCAGATCGCCAATTTCGGCACCGAGGCCCAGGTCAGCGAGACCGGCCAGGTGCTGAGCGTCGGTGACGGCATCGCGCGCATCTACGGCCTCGACAATGTCCAGGCGGGCGAGATGGTCGAGTTCGCCAATGGCGTGCAGGGCATGGCCCTCAACCTCGAAGCCGACAATGTCGGCGTCGTGATCTTCGGTTCGGACGCCGAGATCAAGGAAGGCGACACCGTCAAGCGCACCGGCACCATCGTCGACGTGCCGGTCGGCCGTGGCCTGCTGGGCCGCGTCGTGGACGGCCTGGGCAATCCGATCGACGGCAAGGGCCCGATCGAGGCGACCGAGCGCCGCCGCGTCGAGGTGAAGGCGCCGGGCATCATCCCGCGCAAGGGCGTGCACGAGCCGGTCCAGACCGGCCTGAAGGCGATCGACGCCCTCGTCCCCGTCGGCCGTGGCCAGCGCGAGCTCATCATCGGCGACCGCCAGACCGGCAAGTCGGCCGTCGCGATCGATGCCTTCATCAACCAGAAGACGGTCAACGCGGGCACCGACGAGTCGAAGAAGCTCTACTGCATCTACGTCGCCGTGGGGCAGAAGCGCTCGACCGTGGCGCAGCTGGTCAAGACGCTCGAAGAGAATGGCGCGATGGAGTACTCCATCGTCGTCGCCGCGACGGCGTCGGAGCCCGCGCCGCTGCAGTTCCTGGCGCCCTACACCGGCACCGCGATGGGCGAGTATTTCCGCGACAACGCGATGCACGCGCTGATCGTGTTCGACGATCTGTCGAAGCAGGCCGTCGCCTATCGCCAGATGTCGCTGCTGCTGCGCCGTCCGCCGGGCCGTGAAGCCTATCCGGGCGACGTCTTCTATCTGCACAGCCGCCTGCTGGAGCGTGCGGCCAAGATGAACGACGCCAACGGCGCCGGTTCGCTGACCGCGCTGCCGATCATCGAGACCCAGGCGGGCGACGTGTCGGCGTACATCCCGACCAACGTGATCTCGATCACCGACGGCCAGATCTTCCTCGAAACCGACCTGTTCTTCGCGGGCATTCGCCCGGCGATCAACGTCGGCCTGTCGGTCAGCCGCGTCGGCTCGGCCGCGCAGACCAAGGCGATGAAGAAGGTGTCGGGCTCGATCAAGCTGGAGCTGGCGCAGTATCGCGAAATGGCCGCCTTCGCGCAGTTCGGCTCGGACCTCGACGCCTCGACGCAGAAGCTGCTGAACCGCGGTGCGCGCCTGACCGAGCTGCTCAAGCAGCCGCAGTTCAACCCGCTGCCCTTCGAGGAGCAGACGGCGTCGATCTTCGCGGGCACCAACGGTTATGTCGACACCGTGCCGGTGGCGCAGGTCGTCCGCTACGAAGCGGCGATGCTCGCCTATCTGCGCAACGATCACGCCGACGTGCTGGCGATGATCCGCGACACCAAGGATCTGGGCGACGAGGCCAAGGGCAAGCTCAAGGCCGCGCTCGACCAGTTCGCGAAGATCTTCGCGTAAAGCAGACATAGCCCTCTCCCCTGGTGGGAGAGGGTTGGGTGAGGGGGCGCCGCAAGCAACCCCGCCCGTGGCAACCCCTCACCCCGACCCTCTCCCGCGAGGGGAGAGGGAGGCAGAAGGACGAAGATGGCGAGCCTCAAGGCCCTCAAGATCCGGATCAACTCGGTCAAGTCGACCCAGAAGATCACCAAGGCGATGAAGATGGTCGCCGCCGCCAAGCTGCGCCGGGCGCAGGACGCGGCGCAGAACGGCCGTCCCTATGCCGAGCGTCTCGAAGCGGTGATGGCCGGCATGGCCGCGCGCGTCGGTGGCGTCGGTGCGTCGCCGCTGCTGGCGGGCACCGGCAAGGACGATGTCCAGCTGCTGGTCGTCGCCACCTCGGAGCGTGGTCTGGCGGGTGCGTTCAACACCAACATCGTCCGCGCCGCGCGGCGCAAGGCCGAGGAGCTTCAGGCTCAGGGCAAGACGGTGAAGTTCTACATCGCGGGCAAGAAGGGGCGCGTGCTGAAGCGCTTCTTCCCGAACGCGATCCTCGCCGACCATGACATGAGCGCGATCAAGGCGCCCAAGTTCGACGACGCCCGCGAAATCGCCGACGACCTGATCGCCCGCTTCGAGCGTGGCGAGTTCGATGTCGCGCACCTGTTCTATTCCAAGTTCGTCTCGGCGCTGGTGCAGGACCCGGTTTCGCAGCAGCTGATCCCGGTGCCGATGCCCGCGCCCAGCAAGGCCGAAACTTCGGTCGAGGCGGTCGCCGAATTCGAGCCGAGCGAAGAGGACATCCTCGACGCGCTGCTGCCGCGCAACGTCGCGGTGCAGGTCTTCCGCGCGCTGCTGGAGAATCAGGCTGGTTTCTACGGTTCGCAGATGAACGCGATGGACAATGCCACGCGCAATGCGGGCGACATGATCCGCCGCCTGTCGATCCAGTATAACCGCACGCGTCAGGCCGCGATCACCACCGAGCTGGTCGAAATCATCTCGGGCGCCGAGGCGCTCTGATGCGTCTTGCGCTCCTTCTGGGCCTGACGGTCGCGCTGGCCGGATGCGGCCGGGCGTCCGACCAGCCGAAGGACGCGCCCAAGGCAACGCCGACGCCGTTCGTGACGGGCGGCTGGGCGACGGTGTTCGCCAACGCGCCCGAGACGGTCAGCCTGTTCGACCGGATGGGCTTTCGCATGAGCGGTTATGCGCCGGTCGACGGCCAGTATCGCGCCATCGCGCAGGCCACGCCGATGGCCGATCCGTCGGTGTCGCCGGTCAATATGGGCAACCTGATCGTCGAAGGCGATGCGAAGCGACTGAACGAAATCCGCTTCTCGCTCGACATCGTCAATCTCGACACCAGCCCGTTCGCCAAGACGCAGTTCATCCGCTGGGTCATCAAGCCGATGGATCAGCTGGGTCTGGACGGCAAGGATGCGGTTTCGGCCGCGATCCAGACCGAAAGCGCCACCACCGGCCACCTGACCGGCGCCGATTACCGTGTTACCCGTGACAAGATCGACGGTGGCCGCCGTCTGGTCGTAACCTTTACCCGCCCCGAAGCTAAGTCGGGCCAGCAGAACCAAGGAAGCAATGATGGCAACCGCCGCTGATGACATCCGGCCGACCACGGCCACCAACAATGTCGGCACGATCGCCCAGGTCATCGGCGCGGTCGTCGACGTTCACTTCCCCGATCACCTGCCCGCGATTCTGTCGGCGCTGGAGACGGACAATAACGGCACCCGGCTGGTGCTCGAAGTCGCGCAGCATCTGGGCGAGAACACCGTCCGCACGATCGCGATGGACACGACCGAGGGTCTGACCCGCGGCCAGAGCGTGACCGACACCGGCAACCAGATCCAGGTGCCGGTCGGCCCCGCGACGCTGGGTCGCATCCTGAACGTCGTCGGCGAGCCGATCGACGAGCGCGGCCCGGTCGCCACCGACCTGCGCGCGCCGATCCACGCCAAGGCGCCCGAGTTCATCGAGCAGTCGACCGAGAGCGCGATCCTGGTCACCGGAATCAAGGTCATCGACCTTCTCGCGCCCTATGCGAAGGGCGGCAAGATCGGCCTGTTCGGTGGTGCTGGCGTCGGCAAGACGGTTCTGATTCAGGAACTCATCAACAACATCGCCAAGGGCCATGGCGGCACCTCGGTGTTCGCGGGCGTCGGTGAGCGGACCCGCGAGGGCAACGACCTGTATCACGAGTTCCTCGACGCGGGCGTGATCGCCAAGGACGCCGAGGGCAACGCGATCAGCGAGGGCTCGAAGGTCGCGCTGGTTTATGGCCAGATGAACGAGCCGCCGGGCGCCCGTGCGCGCGTCGCGCTGTCGGGCCTCGCCATCGCGGAATATTTCCGCGACCAGGAAGGCCAGGACGTGCTGTTCTTCGTCGAC